>NZ_JBNXVR010000030.1:0-78057 GCF_050565595.1 Leptolyngbya sp. AN02str
ACCGCAGTCCGGTCAATTGCTTCGCCAACATCCTGTGTGGGCTGATTGCCTATTGCCACCAGCCGAAGAAGCCTGCTCTGAGATTAGATTGGGCTTTGTCTCCTGCGGCTTAACCATAACTGAGGTTGGAAAAAACCTCAGAAAAGCCCCTTTTTGCGTGCGTGTTGTGCAAGCAAAAAGGGGCACTTCAGCTTATCCATAATTCACGTTGGAAAAAGGAACTCAGTCCCTTCTCCACCTCAACTATCCCCAAATACGCTCACACCCCGCTAGGTTTCAAACCCAAGGGCTAACGAGCTAACTCGTTAAATGGTCCAAGCTCCTTCAAAAAAGGCCAGCTCACACTCTATGGCATAGCGGTATGTTTCCTTAACCAAAGGAGTCAGACTGGTATAGCGGTTAGCTAAGCTCTCCAATTGCTGTACCAAGGGTTCAAACTCATCGCTGCTATAGGTACGAATCCAGTCTCCATAGGCATGGTCAAACAAGCCGTCCTTCGATAATTCCACGCCCAAAAAGCGGTACAACTTCATGCAGGGTAACATAGCCGCAACCGTCACTCCTACCTCCTGGCTCCAGGCTGTCGCTGACAAAAAATCAGTGTACTGCCGAGTTGCAACTCCAGGATCAACCAATGGAAGATTAACACTCCACTGCGCTGCATAGCTTTGATGCAAATTCAGCTCTTGCAGGACGCCACCCGTCAGCTCGTATAAGACTCTAAAGCCTTCGGGGTCGGGCGTTTTTGCGGCGGCAATGCTATACGCTCGAGCAAAGGCTTCCAAAAAAAACGCATCTTGCCCAACATAGTAGGCAAACTTTGATTTGGCTAATGTTCCATTGCCAATGCCTTGAACAAATGGATGTTGCAGACAAGCGATCGCCACATCCTGATTTGCTCGCCACAATTTTTCTGCAATGTCCAAAATGGTTCCTCCCGACTCACCTGCACAACGCATCACAACACCAAACAGCAAATGCCCCAAAAAGAAATTCCCAGGCCAAACCTGGGAATTCACAAAACAAATCAACAACCTCACAAATTGCGCGTGCTAGTTCACAGCAGCCTTAGCGGCCAAAGAAGCCGACTCGCTAACTAAGCGCTCGTAAACCGCACGCATCTTCAAACCAACCAATACCTGGAAGAGTCCGCTACCATTGGCCGAACCGGGATAGTCCTTATGCTTCAACAACAGCTCGGTCATTTCCCCGTGGTACTTCGCCGAAGTATTGCTGAGGTGGCTTTCGATATAAATTAACTCTTCCAACCGATCGAACTGACCGTCTACTTCCAAAACCGACACACTGTGGTTGTAGTAAGCATCGGGGCCATAGAACAAGCGAATGCCAGGATAAGAGCAAGTCAGCTTGCGACCGCAAGGAATCCAGTCAATGGTAGAACCCTCGTCAAAGAGATAGACAGGCTCAAATCCTTCCACGCCATCCTTCTGGATCAAGCGCACCCGCAGCACTTTGCGCTCTGTGTCATCCTTAATCAAGCGAGTTGGCAGAATTTGGATAACCACATCGGCATGCTCTTTTTGAGGATCGATGTAGGCCATGAAGTCAGGACGACGGGAGTTGATTGCTGCCATTACGTCGTCGTAGGTGTGACCCCGCTCAGCCATGTCACGCTGAATCTTCCACGCAATCTTCACCTCATCATCAATGTCGAGGTAGACGCTGAAGTCGAGCAGGCTGCGCACCCGCTCGTCATACATCGGGTGCAAACCTTCAATCACAACGATGCGATTAGGATGGATCGTTTCAGGAGGATCGATCATCCCAGTTTCGTGATTGTAGATTGGCTTCTCGATGGAGTTGCCTTCCTTGAGGGCTTTGATTTGCTCGTACATCAAATCAAAGTTATTGGCTGCGGGGTTAAGCGCAGTCACGCCATGCTCTTTGCGCTGTTTGCGATCCAAAGAGTGGTAGTCATCGAGGCAGATGACCGTCATCATCTCTTCTCCAAACAGATCCGCCAGGCGACGAAGGAAGGTTGACTTTCCACATCCGGAGTCTCCTGCAACCCCGATTAGAACTACACGGTCTGGCTGACTGGTCATGATTATCCTCTAAGCTACCGAAGTTAACAACAGTTATGAATCCGCCTTACATAGCGCGGCAAAAACACAGGTTTGACTAAACGTTTGGCTTAGCCATCCTATGAAAAAGCAATCATGCAGTTATGAGCTGCAATCAGAATACAAGACATCTGATCACCCCTGCAATGATTAATAAATCTGCTGCGCACAGGCTGAAAAATTGCGCTGCAAAAAGGCACTAGGCAAATTTCCTATCAGTAGAATTTGTCTAGGTATTTAATACTATCCAATAAGCCCATCCTATCAGAGTGGTGTTCGAACTCACAAGGCATTTTGCTGCTCTGCTGGCGAAGTTCCAAATTTCACGCTAAAGATGGGGGAATGGCCTGATCTGAATCTGAAAATCCTGTGAAAATGATGCAGGGTTAACATTCTGCAATGTGAGCTGCATTTTATGGTGAAGGGACATTGGGTTAAGGATTTGCCTTGACCTTGTTTTCGACTGACTGAGGCTGACTTTGCAGTGCTACTCTATTACAAGCCGGGACAAGATTCCCAGATATTTTCTTGTGGTTTATTCCTGGGTCTCTGCCTTGTATTTTAGGTGTAGTGGTTTTAAGAGAGAATCGATTAGCAATGTACAATCCAAGCGCGGCGGGCGGTTCTGCCAACTCGTTGTCTGGTAGTCGTCTTTTTATCTATGAGGTTGAAGGACTACGCCAAAGCCAAGAAACCGACAAAATGGGTTATCCGATTCGGCGCAGCGGCAGCGTGTTTATCACGGTGCCGTATTCGCGGATGAATCAGGAAATGCAGCGAATTACCCGCATGGGTGGCAGGATTGTCAGCATCCGGCCGGCAACTGCGGATGGAATTTCGGGAGCAAGCGAAGTCGCAAACGGCAAAGTCGCCTCAGTCTCTGAATCTCAGTCCACAACTTCAGAGAAAAAGAGCAAGCCCATGACTCAGTCAAAAGAGAAGGCAAAGTCAGATATTCCGGTCAATCTTTATCGACCTAATGCTCCATTTGTGGGTAAGTGCATCTCAAATGAGAAGTTGGTTGGGGAAGACGGGATTGGAATCGTTAACCATATTACGTTTGATCTTTCGGGTGGTGACTTGCGCTATCTCGAAGGTCAGAGTATTGGAATCATTCCCGAGGGGATGGATGCAAAAGGCAAGCCTCACAAATTGCGTCTATATTCAATCGCGTCGACTCGCCATGGCGATAAGCTAGACGATAAGACGGTGTCGTTGTGTGTGCGCCAACTGGAATATAAACATCCTGAATCGGGTGAGCAAGTGTTTGGTGTGTGTTCTACCTACCTGTGCAACTTGGAGCCCGGTGCAGATGTGAAAATCACTGGCCCGGTTGGCAAGGAAATGCTGTTGCCGGACGATCCAGAAGCAAACATTATTATGATGGCTACTGGAACAGGGATTGCTCCATTCCGTGCGTTTTTGTGGCGCATGTTCAAGGATGAAGAGCGGGCAATCAATGACTATGAGTTCAAGGGTTTGGCCTGGCTCATCTTCGGCATTCCTGTTACGCCCAACATTCTGTACAAGGAAGAGTTGGAAGCGATGCAGGGCAAGTATTCTGACAACTTCCGCTTAACTTATGCGATTAGCCGTGAGCAGCAGAATGCTGAGGGTGGTCGGATGTATATTCAGCACCGGGTTGCTGAGCATGCCGATGAGCTGTGGAACCTGGTGAAGCAGGAGAAAACCCACGTTTACATCTGCGGTTTGAAGGGGATGGAAGACGGCATTGATGCGGCAATGGCGGCGGCAGCTGGCAAGGAAGGGGTTGTGTGGAAGGATTACCAGCGTACGATTAAGGAACGCTGGCATGTAGAAACCTACTAGATTTTAATTTCTTATTCCCAATTATCCTTTTCAATTTTGTGGTCTTCTCTTTGATGGGGAGGCCACGTTTTGTTTTGCATGGATGGAGACTTGGGGTTTGTATGGTGCGATCGCTTCATGTCATGCTTGTTTGGGGCTCTTGGATGGTGTGATTTTGGGAGTAGGAGACAGGAAAAAAGCCCAGAGCTTCAATTGAAGCTCTGGGCTTTGGAAATTGACTGAGGTGGAATCTTACTTCAGCTGTAAAGACTTGGGCTGGTCAACCATGTGGATGGTATCGACGAACCGAACCGTCTTGGACTGAGTGGAGATAACCAAGCTTTGAGTACGAGCGCCACCACCAAAGAAGCGTACGCCTTCCATCAACACGCCGGGGGTAATGCCGCAAGCTGCAAACAGCACGGTTTTGCCCGATGCGAGTTCTTCGGTTTCGTAGACTTTGTCTGGATCGGTGATGCCCATTTCGCTGAGACGAGCCAGATTACCCTCTTTGGTCATGTTGGCCCATTCTTTGGTTTTGACCACAGCGGGGTCGTACACCAGTTGACCCTGGAAGTGGCCGCCTAGGCACTTCATGGCGGCGGCGGAAATCACTCCTTCAGGTGCTGCCCCAATACCCATGAGGGCGTGGGTATTGGTACCGGAGAAGGCGCAGGAGATGGCTGCCGACACGTCACCATCGGTAATGAGGCGCACCCGAGCGCCCACCTCACGAATTTCTTTGATGAGGTCATCGTGGCGATCGCGCTTCATGACCACAACCACCAACTCATCCATGGCGCGATCGAGGCACTCGGCCAGGATCTTGAGGTTTTCGGTTGCGCTCTTGCGGATGTCAACTTTTCCTTTGGCGGCAGCAGGAGCAGCCAGCTTTTTCATGTAAAAGTCGGGTGCGTTGAACAGGCCACCTTTTTCGGAAATGGCCAGCACTGCCATGGAACCCGGCTGTCCATAAGCGCAGAGATTGGTCCCTTCGCAGGGGTCAACCGCAATGTCAATTTCGATGAGTTCGTCGGGGTTGCAGAAGCTTTTGGCATCAGGCAGGGTGCAAATGCCCACCTCTTCACCGATGTAAAGCATGGGTGCATCGTCACGCTCGCCTTCACCGATTACGATACGACCACGCATGTGAATTTTGTTCATGCGCTCACGCATGGCTTCCACTGCTACACGGTCGGCTTCGTTTTTATCGCCTTTTCCCATCAAGCGGGCAGAAGCGATCGCCGCTTGCTCAACCACCTCAATAATTTCTAAGCCAAGAGTCGATTCCACCTGAGAAGCCCTCCAACTGCTGGTTTTGCGTCATTCTACGGACTGAGTCCCAGTCTCAAAGTTTATCAGAATTGGGGGATCGAATACGCATTCCTAGAGCGCTCTCAGCTGTATTTGCCTATTAGACCACTCGGTTTCATGGCAGGTTCAAACGCTGAAACCCTTTCCCAACCCCAGAATTCCCCCTTTTGCTCCTAGGTAAAATTTCCTATTAAAAAAATCCTATTTGCCTAATTTGCGACTTAATCAAACGTCAGTTTCGGTTAAGGGCTTTTCTGAGGTTTTCGCGGCGCGAAAACCTCAGAAAAGCCCATTTTTGCGTGCGCAACGCGCACGCAAAAATGGGCACTTCAGCTTATCCAAAATTCAGGTTAATCAACGTTCGGCCTGGATCAGCCGAAGCCCTCAGGGTTGCGTGCGCATTTCACACGCAATCTGGACTTTTCTTTGAGAGTTGCGCCCTGGGCACTCCTCAGAAAAGCCATGAAGCATAATGTCAATCCGGTGGGTGTAGCCGTGTGGATCAGGATCAGAGGTTGGGGCCGGCGAGCCCGACCAGTTCATCTTGTACCGTCGGGGCATGAGTAGAATTGGTCGCGGGCCGATATTGGAAGAGACTAACGTTTTAAATCTGTTGTGTCGGCTCGGTTCTCTCTCCCTTAAGGTCGTACCTCATGGATTCTTCGTGGCCCTGTTTCAGCACAATCAGGGTTAAATCATCTCGGATGGGTTGGTGATGGGTGTGCGATCGCACGTCGTGAATCACGGCATCAATCACCTCTTTGGCGGGCTGGTGCCAGTGATGCTGAATCACATTGATGAGGCGATCGAGACCATACAATTTGCGATCGCATCCTTCGGCTTCGGTAATGCCATCGGTGTACAGTACGGCCCCATCTCCCGGATAGAGCATGACATGAGTCTGGGCTATCCATTCAGAAATGTTGGGAGTAATGCCCAATGGATATCCCAAATCGACTGTATCAATGCGCTCAACAGTGCCATTGGCCCGCACAATGAGAACTTCTTCATGCTGACCGCAGATGGATAGCTTGCCTCGCTCTAGCGTCACAATCGCAAAGGTCAGATTTTTGCCCGGGCTGAGCCGTTGGGTATTTTCATACACCATTTGGTTCAGAGCATTGAGGAACTGTACCGGATGCAGGTTGGCTTCGGCGAGGAGCGCCCGCACGGCGGACTGCACCATGATCATGAGCACGCTACTTTCCAGGCCGTGGCCTGTCACATCGCCAATGCCAACAATTGTGCGATCGCCACTGTGAATAATGTCGTAGTAGTCGCCCCCCATTTCCGTGGCGGGTTCCATAAAGCCTGCAATATCTAGCCCTGGAATATTGCCCAACTCCTGCGATCGCGGCAGCATAAGCTGCTGCATGTGGTGAGCAACATCCAACTCGGTGCTCATGCGTAAATTGTCGGCCTTGAGTTGTTGGTTGAGCTTGGTAATTTTGTCGTTTGCCTCTTTGAGCTGATGGGTGCGCTGCTCTACTCGGTTTTCTAGCTCAACATTGGCGGCCTCTAGCTCGGCAAATGAGTCTTGAAGCTGGGTTGCCATTTGGTTAAACGACTGTGAGAGGGCCTCTAGCTCAGTAATCCCTTGTATAGAAACTGGTTGAACAAGCCGACCCTGAGTAAACCGTTCGCGGGCGGCATCCGCAACTGACTGGGCCGCCTCATTGAGCTTTAGAACCGGGTTCGAAATCCAACGAGCCGTCAAGATTCCAACGAGGGTAGCAAGTGTCAAGGCTGCAATACTGAGCAAGGCGGTATTGCGATTTTGGGCATGAATTTCGCTCATAAAATCCGCTTCGGGCACCACCATCACAATCAGCCAATCGAGCCCGCGCGTGTCTTGAAACGGCGTGATTTGCACAAATTGACGATCGTCTGAAATGTTGAGCGGGGTGTAGTCCTTGAGCGTAAAGCTAAGCTGACGGGCCGAGTCAATGTGGGCTAAGTTGCCAAACCACTGTGCCAAAAACTGCCCAGTTGCCCGCACCAAGCCATTGTTGCTTTCGGTCATCTTTAACCGCTGCACATCTTCTCCATCGCCCACGAGCAAATCTTCTTCAATTGAGGTAGAACTGGCTACCAGTGTGCCGTCTCGCTCAATGATAAAGACTTCTCCAGATTGGCCAATTTGCAAGCTACTCAAAAAGGTATCGAGCTCAACCGAGAGCAGAAAATCCGTCGCGCATACCCCGAGTAGTCGTCCGTTTGGGGCATAGGCTGGCTGGCTGGCGGTAATGACCGGAACCAGGGCATCAAAATCCAGATAAATTTGGCTCCAGGTGGGCTGGCCGCTGGTTTTGGCGGCCTGATACCAGGGACGCACTCGGGGATCGTACGGGCGATCGCCTACACGGTCCAGGGCTCCTGGTTTTCCTTGCCTATCCAACGGGTGGTAATGAAACCGAGCGTTTGTGTCTGGGTTGCTAAATTGCACCTCCAGCATGCGTATATCCCGGTCGTTGCCTCGCCCTACGCCTAAAAACGCTCCATCTGATTCGCGGCCGCAATACACCAGGTTGGTGGTGGCAAACGTACTTGCTTGCTGCCAAAGAATGGTGGAATCTTCAATTTGGGTGACGTTAATGTTGCCCTGGGTGAATGAGTTCGTGACAACCTGGTTAATGAGAAACGGTACGCTCATGTAGTTGGTGAGCTGTTGCTCAACCCGAGCGGTAACCTCGTCGCGGAGCTGAGATGCCAAGTTGTTGACGGCTCGTTGCCCATTGCGGTATGCCAGGTAACTGACCAAGCCAACGGTTCCCAACAGCTGAAGCACAAACGGAACAACTAGCAGCAAACGTAACGGCACTTGCTGGGGCATACACTTGGGTCAAAAATGAGGGGTGGAATGGGAGATGGTGGCTTATGTTTGACGATTGTGGGAGGGATAGAATGCACAATTCAATTGATGCACAATCCGGTAAATGCGCAATTAGGAAAGGCTGAAAGCTACACAATCTCCCTGTCATTATACGGAGAAGACTGACGAAAAGGTGTTCTTGCTCTATCTGGATGAATCGGTTTTGGTTTTGATATAGGAAATTGCGGATTTCATCGATCAGTTTGATAACGATTGACTCAGATTGAAAGTACGGACTGATGGATAGGAGCTTCGGTATGGATGAATGGCGCGATCGCAAGATTTGGTGACAGGCTTAAGAAAAAAATTTGATTTTGAAAACCCTATTGTTCCGGATGACGATCGCCTGGGTAAGTATACAGATAAATACTGAATTTACTGCAGGAAAGGATACTCCTCGCTATCATATTTAGGGAAAGAGTTCGTTTGGTGGCGATCGCATGCATCGCTACGAATGGTGTGCTGAATTGACCTTGTTAGATAGGGGTCAAATGGTATAGTGCGGCTCTTTTATAGAGCTAGGGCGATCGCTAGATTGATTGATCAACAATGTGGATTGAATGAAGCCAATCCGGTAATTTGCTGATTGAAAATCGATTTTTTGCGGAAGAATGATGATCATGAATTCCATCAGCCTTTCTTTCGCACAAGGGTTCAACTAGGTCAGAATAGTTGGACTGTGATTGGGTCAGGTGGATTGCTCTTGACCTTTAAATACGAGAGTATGCCTCCCTTTCAAAAGGCTGAATCCTGAATCTTTGCACTAAATACGAGCGAAAAACCTCAAGCTGATGGGTGCGATCGCGCACGAATTTCTATATTTTTTATATCTTGAGATGGCGCGATAACTTGTTTGATATAGGGTGGTTTAATTTAGGTTTTATGGCATAACTGTGATCAACACTACGGGCTGGACTCTCGAAGGTTGATTCACTAAATTTATGGGTACTTCTTAAAAAGTAATGATGTTGAGAGACGTAAGTTTTATCCGCTCTGCCCAACAGCGTTACCGAAATTACCGAACTACCCCAACCCATTTATGAATGTCTGATTTCAAGAATTTGGAACAAGCGGGGTGGATCTAGTAGTGGAACCTTTTGTGCTAGCAGTATTGTGCAGAAATGAACAGTTATGTCCGAACAGTTTCACTCTGGGGTGCAAGTGAATTACTTGTTGGCTGAGGTAGAGCGTTTGCAACGAGAGATTGCGCAGTTACAGCGCTCCAATCAAGATTTGCAGATGGCGCTTGTGACGACGGCAGAGCATGGCGATGTTGTCGAAGCGCAACTCCAAGAAACCAATGAACGGCTGCATGCCGAGGTGTTGGAACGCAAGCGTGCAGAAGCAGCTTTGGAGGCGATTGTACGCGTGATTTCGCGACAAAAGGATGATTTAGAAATCATTTTGCATACGATTACTGAGCATGGAGACGTGCTAGATGCGCAATGGCTAGAGAAGGTGAATCAGGCCAATTTGCTGGCTACCTCGGATGGATTGACTCATATTGCGAATCGGCGACGGTTTGATGATTATCTGCGGCAGCAGTGGCAACACCTAGCCCGAGAGCGATCGCCCCTCTCGGTTTTGCTGTGTGATATCGATTACTTCAAGCAATACAATGACACCTATGGTCACTTACAAGGCGATGACTGTCTGCGAGAGGTGGCACGGGTGCTGAACCAGTCTGTTCGGCGGCCTAGCGATTTGGTGGCCCGCTACGGTGGCGAAGAGTTTGCCATCATTTTGCCCAACACTCCTTTGGATGGGGCAAGAACGATTGCCCAGGATGTTTTGAAGGCAGTGGCCAACTTGCATATTCCTCACGGGCGATCGCCCATTAGCCCTGTACTTACCATTAGCATTGGGTTGGCGTGTCAAATGCCAGATCTCACGCGATCGCCCAACACCATTCTCGAGATAGCCGATCGCTTGCTCTACCAAGCCAAGTTGCGAGGCCGCAATCAGATTGCCGATTAGGGGTACTCTAACGGGTGGGCGTACAGCGTCTTGAAACCACTTGGATCGACGTTGTCTCAAACCCATTGCGTTCCCAGTCCAACCGCTTGCACGATTCATGCCCATGCCAACCAACCAGCCTATGCGCTCCAACCACACCATTCGGGTTTATGGAGAAACACCCCATATTATTCCTGAGAGCAATGAATATTTAACCTTGCATTTTTCGCCATCGTCGTCCCCTCGCAAACAGCGGTGGAATAACTATGGTCTATCGGCTGATTTTTTGGGTGACTATTTTGCGGCCTTTTTTCCAGGCGATGAACTGCCCGATAGCAAAATTAACCGTCGAGATACGGTCAAAGCAGCGGTAAGCTTTATTGCGAACGAACTGCTGGAAAATGCGGTGAAATATAACGATGATTCGATCAATCATCCCATTAGTATTTCGCTGCACTTATATCAGCAGCGGTTGATCTTTCAGTCCATTAATCATGCCACCACAGCCTCGGCTGAACGCTACCAACAGTTTGTACAACAGCTCGTCAATGCTGAAATTGATGAATTGTATACTCAGCAGTTGGAAAAAACAGCAATGGGCACCGGCGATTCGTCGATGGGGTTGCTGACCATGATTTATGATTATTCTGCCAAGTTTGGCTGGCAGTTTGAGCCAATCAGCGAAGCTCCCGAAGTGTATAAGGTGAGTGTGCTTGTCCATTTAGACGTTTAGCCTGAAGCGTTTGGATTGTAGCGCTTTAGGAATGTAGAAGATGAATGCAGTAAGCCCCGCAAGTGGCAGGATTTTGGAAGCATGAAGATTGGGACGGATGATTATCAAATTTGGCATGAGCCCGAAAACTCGACGGTTTGGTTTCGCGGTTTTTTGCGCTTGGATGGGATGGCTGAGTATCAACCTGTGATGGAGTTGCTATTGGATGCGGCGGCTCAAGCTTCTACTCTTACCCTAAATTTACGAGAGCTAGAATTTTTGAATAGCTCGGGTATTAGTATGTTGTCTATGTTTGTGGTTAAGGTACGAGAGCAAGGAGATTTGCAGCTCATCTTGCAAGGGTCGGAGCAAGTCCTGTGGCAGACAAAATCTTTGAAAAATTTACAACGTTTAATGCCCAGCCTCACGCTAGAGTTTGCATAGATGGAGTGTGCATTCTAAATAGGGTGCATCCGTAAAGCATGGCAATGGCAAATGAGACAAGCGATCGCGATCGCCAGCTGACTGCAGAAGTTGAACGCCTCCAGCGCGAGGTGCAAGAGTGTCGGCAGATCATTAGTGATCTGCAAATTGCCTTAACCACCACAGCCGAGCATGGCGACGTGATGGAGGAGCAACTCCATCAAGCAAACCAAAAGCTGCGTGCCGAGATTTCAGAACGCCAAATGGCCCAAGCCACGCTTCAAAACATTTTGGAAACGGTGTCGCGAGATAAGGCCGATCTTGAGCTGATTTTGAAGGCAACGGCAGAACATGGCGATACGGTGGAATACCAGCTCTACACCCAGGCGGTGGAAACCATGCGCCAAAGTGAGGAGCTGTTTCGCGCAATTTCCGAATCTACGTCCATTCTCATGATCTTGACGCAGCAGCCAAATGGGGCGATCGCCTATGCAAACTCGGCCTCAGGATCTTTTTTGGGGATCGAGATTCCGGTGCTTGTGGGGCAACCATTGTGTAACTTTTTTGCAGAGCCTGCGGATTATCAATACATTCAGCAGCAGGTGCAGCAGCAAGGCTTTGTCCATAATTACGAAATGCAAGTGAAACGCAGCAACGGTCAACCGTTTTGGGTGTCGGCTTCGGTGCATCCCTTGCAGTTTGGTGGGCAGAGTACCCTGCTCACGACCTTGTATGACATTAGCGATCGCAAAGCTGCCGAATCGGCCCTGCGAGAGTCGGAAGAAAAGTTGCGCCAGCAAGCGTTAGAGCTAGAGCAGCGGGTCGAGCAACGCACCGCCGAGCTGCGCAAAGCCGAAGAAAAATACCGCAGCATTTTTGAAAATGCGGCCGAAGGCATCTTTCAAGTAACAGAGGCCGGACAGTACCTGAGTGTGAATCCGGCCCTTGCGAAGCTGTATGGCTACGAGTCGCCCGAAGCGCTAATGCAGGGCCTTACCAGCGTGAAGCAGCAGCTCTATGTGCAGCCGCGCCGCTGGGAAGAACTGATGGCGTACCTGAAGGGCTTTCCCGAGGTGGAAGGATTTGAATCTCAGGTGCGACGTAAAGACGGCACGATGATTTGGATCTCGGAAAATGTGCGGGTGGTGAGGGATGAGGCAGGTCAACTGCTGTGCTACGAAGGTAGCGTGCGCGACATTACCGATCGCAAAACAACCGAAGCCGAACTGCGCTTACAGCGGTTGCGCTCTGAGCGGTTGTTGCTGAATGTGTTGCCTCAGGCGATCGCCGAACGCCTGAAACGGGGCGAAAAAACGATTGCCGATCGCTTTACCAATGCCACAGTGCTGTTTGCCGATATTGCAAACTTCACGCACCTTTCAGCCCAAATTCCTGCAACGGAATTAATTGGCCTGCTGAATAATGTATTTTCGGCCTTTGATGAACTGGCCGATCAATACGGGCTAGAGAAAATTAAAACCATTGGCGATGCCTACATGGTGGTGGGGGGCGTGCCCAATCCCATGCCTGACCACACCGAGGCGATCGCCAACATGGCGTTGGATTTGCAGCAAACGGTCTCTCAATATTTTTTGCAAGACGGTCAACCGATTTTGCTGCGGATGGGCATTCATACGGGGCCGGTGATTGCGGGGGTGATTGGCACGCGCAAGTTTAATTACGACCTGTGGGGCAATACGGTCAACGTGGCCAGCCGGATGGAGGCCCAGGGCGAACCAGGGCGCATCCAAGTAACTGAGGCCGTATACGAACGCCTGAAATCGCAGTATGAGTTTGAAGCTCGGGGCGCGATTGATATTCGGGGTAAGGGCGTAATGTACACCTATTGGCTGACGGGGCACAAAGCCGAAGCGTAGGCGATCGCGCGCCGCAATTCATCCACCCGAGTGTGTTGTAACTTGCCTTGCTTAAAGACGGCCAAGCGGTTGGCTTGATACAAAATGGCTTCGGGGATGGTGGTGGCATCCAGCACGACCAGATCGGCCTGACAGCCGGGCTCCAAGCCATAGTTAGCTCGGCGCATCATGCGCGCAGGATGGGTGGTGATGGTGTGCCAAAGCTGGTTGAGCTGACGATCGCCCGTAAAGCCCGTAATTTGGGCAAGCAACAGCAGCGCCGCCAGCGGATCGGCCTTGCCATGCCGCACAAAGGGATCGCGCAGGTTATCCGTGGCGCAGACGACATTGACGCCCGCTTCGAGTAACGCGACAACGCGAGTTAACTTCATGCGGGTGGGCAATACCGTGACGCTGATGCCAGCCTGCTTGACAAGGGCGATCGCGGCATCCGCATCCGTATCCGAGACATGCGCCAATGAGGCAATGTGGCCAACATTGACTCGGCCTTGCCATCCTGCCTCAATCGTTTTTTGGGCTAGATACGGCAGCGTAAATGCCTCTGGCCCATCCCAGTTGTCGAGATGCACGTCAATATCGCAGTCGTATTGCTGCGCCAGACTCAACAACTCATCCACCTGCGCCTCAGGGCTGGATGGCCACAGCCCTTGGTTAATGTTGCCGCCGATGACCTCCACACCTTTTTGCAAGGCTTGCTCGATGTAGGGTGCAACCCCCAGTTCCAGGCTATTTTCAGTTTTGAACCAGCCTTCTTGGGGAAAGGCAATGAGCTGGAGTTCGATGCGATCGCGCATGTGTTGCTGAACCTGCTGCAATGCCTCGATAGCCCGCAGTTCCAGGAAGGGATCGGCCTCTACATTCGTGCGGACAACCGTCGTGCCTGCGGTCAGACTCCAGTGCAAAGCCTCGGTTGCTCGTTGGATGAGGTCTTCGGTGGTGAAGCCTTGCTTGAGCGTGCGAATGGTTTGGATCGCTGTGGCCAAGCTACCATCGGCAAACACATCTCCAGCGCGATCGGCAGTCAACGCCTTGTCAAGGTGGGTGTGTGCGTCGATAAAGCCAGGAACCACCAGCCGACCGCCCACATCCCAAACATGCTCGGCCTCCAGGCAATCGCCTTCCTGAAGGGTGGCGATCGCCCCGTTGGCTAGACCAATGCACCACCGTCCTGGGCGATCTGGTAGTGTTGTGTTGGTGAGTGCCCAGTCTAAACCTGATGTCATATCAAGCTCCTGCGGCGATCGCAGCGTGCAGGGCCGCGATCCCGGCTTGGCCGACTTCTACATCCTGTGCGCCAGTTCCAGAACCCACACCGATCGCACCCACGATCTGATCCCCAATGGTAATGGGCAGTCCTCCCTTGAGGTTCGTTAGTTTGCCATCGGTGGCAAAGGCCAAGCGGGCTTCCACATCGGCATCTACGCCGCCCGTTGGCACGCGAGACGAAGCTGCGGTCACGGCTTTGTTAGTGGCTGAAAGCTGGCTCAGTACCTTGGCACCATCCATCCGCACAAAGGCCAACAAATTGCCGCCCGTATCTACAATGGCAATGCACTGGGGCACGCCCATTTCTTCGGCTTTGGCGATCGCCCCCTGTAGCACCACCATGGCTCCGGCGTGGGTGAGTTCTTGCGTAGCTCGTGTGTACATGCGCTCAGGCTCCAAACATCAAGTCTCAAACAGACACCAGATTACAGCGATTTTCTGCTGGTTGAAACCTAAATGCTGGGATCATCCAAGTTGGTTGGCGATTCAGTTCGCTTGCCACAGCCACCCAAGGCGCAGCTCAAACCCAGGCAGGACGGATTCACCTGAGAGCTGCTCTGGAGCTTGCAGCACGTCTACCGTTTGGCTTGGGCGGTAAATTTCGACCCGATGGGCGTCTGGATGGATGAGCCAGCCTAGCCGAACGATTCCTGCATTTTGGCGCGAATGAGGGTGATGTTGTCTGAGGGGGAAGCAAGCTCTAGGACAAAATCAGGGCAGATCGGTGGAAATCGCCGCCGCTCATCCGCCGATAGGGCTTCCCATCGAGATCTCTCTATCCAGGCCACATCGGGCGATCGTGTGCCTCCACCCGGTAACCGAAAGCACGTCGAGGAATCAAACACAGCGCCTAAGTTCGTGCCTTCGTTCCAGATCACAACATCAGCGGTAATTTCTGCGTTACATCGACTAGTTTCCCCATCCGAGAGGGATAAAACGACTAACTCTCCGGCTGCACTCTGCTCCAGCTTTATCTCTGGATTTTACTCACACAAATGCTCGAACCGCTCATTGGTGAGTTCGATTACCGGGCTAAGGTCAATGGAGCGAAGATAGGAATAAGACAAACCGCCATTCGCGGAGTGTTCCAACGAAAGGCGGCTGTAAAACTTAAGAAACCTTCAAGCTAAATTAAGCGGGAGCGCCTTTTGCGCGAGCTTTGGCTTTGGCGGCACTCTTCTTGAGTGCATCCAAGCGGGATTCGTAGCGCTTGCGCTGGTTCTTTTTGGGAGATTGCTCGATCAAGACTTTGAGAGCACTGCCCAGGCTCTTGTAGGCATTGGGCAGGGTGTAGCCAAAACGGGTGGCCAGGGCGATCGCCTTCTCATCGGCTTCGATCGCTTCTTTCAGGGTTTTCTCGCCGTTGTTCTTTTTAAAGATGCGCCAGCCAGATACACCGCACAGGGCCAGGGCTAACAGCAACAGCAGACCATCCTGTACCCACAGTTCACCAACGGCACCACCCAAACCGATGGCCAGTGCAGCCATTTCCCAGCCATCTCGGGGAATGGTGTCGTTTTGGATGCGGGCAATTTCGTGCCAGAACAGCAGATTCCGCTGGTCGAGGGCTAGCGCTTCCCACTTCACCAGATCCACCATCACCTCAACCTGATCTTTGCCGATCTCTTCGCAAGTGATGATAGGAGGATTCGCTGAAGTTGCTGCCTCAATGGTGACCCAGCTTCGTAGCTCGGGTGGCAGCAGTGACTTAAGTCTCCGCAGTTCGCTCAAATCGGCTCGGGCAGAAGAAGTGGCGTAGGAAGTCATAGTCGGTATTTAGCCTGGCGCGGCTACTACAGAGGTAATCTAAGATCCATTTTCTAGGAGTATAGCGGTCTTTTGACCTGTGTGAAGAGGCCGGAAAACCCAACATGGGCGATCGCACTCCCAAGTATGCCTACTTTTATAGTAACGCCGTTCTAAATGAGCCGAAGTGCCTATTGTGACGAGTGAAACGCTCAAGCGGCCATGGGCTGAGCTGGACGGAGCCGTTCTGGATCGGTGTTTCTGGGGATTGTGTGCCGCATCTTGCTGAGAACAGGGCTGAACTGCAACCGACGATATACAGAGTCCATCGAGTCTGAGTAATCGATCGATCGTTGAGTTTTGAACAATCGATCAATCACAGGACTTACGCAGTTGAATGATGGTTGGGGTGCTCAGCGCTCCAACCATCATTCAACTCCCTAGTTTTTCGGATGAAGTGCGTAAGTCCTAAATCATTCTAAATTTCCATGATTCTCCCATCATGGGATGGAAGCCCGATAGAATTGTCTATGTTCTTTTTCCCAACACGACCATGACCGAGGCTTCTGCTCTAGAAGGCGCGCCTTTTTCACCTGAAGAAATTGCTTCTGAGGGCATTAAACCCGATGAATATGAAGAAATTGTGCGCCGTTTGGGACGCCATCCTAACAAAGCCGAACTGGGCATGTTCGGTGTAATGTGGTCGGAGCACTGCTGTTACAAAAATTCGCGTCCGCTGCTGCGCCAGTTCCCTACCGAGGGCGATCGCATTTTGGTTGGCCCTGGCGAGAACGCGGGTGTAGTGGACTTTGGCAATGGGCTGCATGTTGCCTTCAAGATTGAATCTCACAACCACCCGTCGGCGGTGGAGCCGTTTCAGGGCGCGGCGACGGGTGTGGGCGGCATTTTGCGTGACATTTTCACCATGGGTGCACGACCGATTGCCGTGCTCAACTCGCTACGCTTTGGCAGTTTGGAAGATGCGAAAACCCGTCGGCTGTTTAGCGGGGTGGTGGCGGGCATTGCCCACTATGGCAACTGCGTGGGTGTGCCTACGGTGGGTGGTGAGGTTTACTTCGACCCTGCCTATTCCGGCAATCCCCTGGTGAATGCAATGGCGATCGGGCTGATGGAAACGCCTGACATCGTGAAATCGGGAGCCAATGGCTTGGGCAATCCGGTCTTGTATGTGGGTTCCACGACCGGACGCGATGGCATGGGCGGAGCCAGCTTTGCCAGCGCTGAGCTCAGCGATGAATCGATGGACGATCGCCCTGCCGTTCAAGTGGGTGATCCTTTTCTGGAAAAATCGTTAATTGAAGCCTGTTTGGAAGCCTTCAAAACCGGGGCGGTTGTGGCGGCGCAGGATATGGGCGCAGCGGGAATTACCTGCTCCACGTCGGAGATGGCGGCCAAGGGCGGTGTGGGCATTGAGCTCGATCTGGACAAGATTCCGGTGCGGGAAACGGGCATGGTGCCGTACGAATTTCTGCTGTCGGAGTCGCAGGAGCGCATGCTGTTCGTCGCCGCCAAGGGACGGGAGCAGGAGCTAATCGATATTTTTCACAAATGGGGTCTGCAAGCGGTGGTGGCCGGAACCGTGATCGCGGAACCCATTGTGCGGATTCTATACCAGGGGGCGATCGCCGCTGAAGTCCCTTCAACCGCACTGGCCGACAACACGCCCATCTACCACCGCGAACTGATGGCTGAGCCGCCTGCTTATGCCCAAAAAGCCTGGTCCTGGAGCGAGGCGGAACTGCCAACTTGTGATGCGACTGGGATTGCTGGCAAAACCTGGACGGAGGTTTTGCTCCACCTGTTGGATACTCCGACGATCGCCTCCAAACGCTGGGTGTATCGGCAGTACGACCATCAAGTGCAGAACAATACGGTGATGCTGCCCGGTGGCGCAGATGCCGCCGTGATTCGCGTGCGGCCACAAGTGGTTGAGTCGGGTGACGCGGTATCGCCTGCTTCCTTTCAGACGGGCATTGCGGCGACGGTAGACTGCAACCCCCGCTATGTGTATCTGCATCCTTACGAGGGCGCCAAGATGGCCGTGGCAGAGGCCGCACGCAACCTGAGCTGCGTTGGGGCAGAGCCTGTTGCGGTAACGGATAACTTGAATTTTGGCAGTCCGGAAAAGCCGATTGGCTATTGGCAGCTGGCAGAAGCCTGTCGAGGATTGGCGGAAGCCTGCGGCGAGTTCAGTACGCCGGTGACGGGTGGCAACGTGTCGCTATACAACGAAACCTTGGATTCTGAAGGAACCCCCCAACCCATTTACCCCACGCCGGTGGTGGGCATGGTGGGACTGGTGCCAGATATCACCCAAGTGGTGGGTCAGGGTTGGCAAGCCGAGGGCGATCGCATCTATTTACTTGGCTCTTCCAACGCTTTAACTCTGGGTGGCTCGGAATATTTGGCCTCGGTACACAGCACCGTGGCGGGTATGCCGCCCATTGTGGACTTTGACCTGGAGCGACGGGTGCAGTTAGCCTGTCGGCAGGGTATTCGCCAAGGCTGGGTCAAGTCGGCTCACGATTGTGCGGAAGGCGGTTTGGCGGTAGCGCTGGCAGAATCTTGCATTGCGGGCGATCGCGGTGCAGAGATTACCCTACCCAGCGTGGACGGTCCGCGGCTAGATACGGTGCTGTTTGGGGAAGGAGGCGCGCGCATTGTGGTGTCGGTATCGCCCGAACATACGGCAGAATGGGAAACCTGGTTACAGGAACAACTGGGCGATCGCTGGCAACAGCTGGGTTCGGTTGGCTCATCCACCGATGCGTTGCGAGTTTCTATCCCCGGCGGTACCCCAGTCATCGACGTTAGGATATCAGAAGCAACCAAAATGTGGTCGGGTGCGATCGCCCGTCGCATGGATGCCTAGTCCAGCCTTTTCCATTGCATGGTCGCGTGGTGGGCCAAAGCGATTGTGGTTTTGGCCCTATCTGACATCGATTTTGCAACTCACATTCCATGGATTCTCGGCACTACTTGCTGCCACCCTGGATATAGGATGATTAAGGAATCGTTAATACAGACTAAAGCCCGCTCATTTGCGAGCCCATCCGTTCATTCATTCCCTGGTTCACTCAGCCGATTCTGCTCTCAATTCTTGTTCTCGTTCACGAATCCCCCATTCACAGCCAAATTCTCGTCTCAAACAAGATGACCCGCCTACTGAGGTCAGCTTTTGTTCATCTACCCGGTAAGGTGCTTGTTGTTCCCGACCTTACCGTTCAGTTCATTTTGCCGACTTGTCTCTGTCCAACATGGAGCCAAAAGACTCATGATTCCGACCTCTGAAGAAAGCTCGTTTCCCTGGGATGCTGCCGAGGAGCGCGATGCTCAACGTCCCGATAAACCTGAGGAAGCCTGCGGAGTATTTGCGATTTACGCTCCAGATGATGATGTCGCAAAGCTCACCTATTTTGGTCTCTTTGCGCTTCAGCACCGGGGCCAAGAATCGGCAGGAATCGCCACATTTGAGGGCATCCATGCAGACGATCCCACGAAGACTCGCGTTCACCTGCACAAGGAAATGGGTTTGGTGTCGCAGGTCTTTAACGAACATATTTTGAAGGACATGCCCGGTGAACTGGCTGTGGGCCATACCCGGTATTCCACAACGGGCTCTAGCAAAGTGGTGAATGCTCAGCCTGCGGTCGTGGAGACTCGCCTGGGAACCCTGGCTTTGGCCCACAATGGCAACTTGGTAAATACTGGCAACTTGCGAGAGGAATTGCTGAAGGCCAATGCGCAATTGCAAACCACGACTGATTCGGAAATGATTGCTTTTGCGATCGCCCAGGAAGTGGATTCGGGTAAAACCTGGACGGATGGTGCAATTAGCGCCTTCAAGCGCTGTACGGGAGCCTTTAGTTTGGCGATCGCAACGCCCATTGGGTTGATGGCCACGCGCGACCCCAACGGCATTCGTCCGTTGGTGATTGGCATTCTGCACGACGAACACAGCAACGGTATCCCACGCTATGTGATTTCGTCTGAGACGTGCGGACTCGACATTATTGGCGCGGACTATGTGCGCGATGTGCAGCCAGGGGAACTGGTGTGGATTGACCATGAAGGACTGCAATCAATTCAGTGGGCCAACGAAACGCGCAAGCTCTGCATCTTTGAGATGATTTACTTTGCGCGTCCTGATAGCTTGATGAATGAGGAATCGCTGTACAGCTACCGTTTGCGCTTGGGACGGCAGTTGGCCATGGAGTCCACAATTGATGTGGATTTGGTGATGGGGGTGCCTGATAGTGGCATTCCTGCGGCGATTGGCTTTTCGCAAGAGTCTGGCATTCCTTTTGCAGAAGGCTTGATCAAAAACCGCTATGTGGGCCGTACGTTCATTCAACCGACCCAAAGCATGCGCGAATCAGGCATTCGCATGAAGCTAAATCCGCTGCGCGATGTGCTGGAAGGAAAGCGCATCATCATCATTGATGACTCGCTGGTGCGAGGAACAACGAGCCGCAAAATTGTGAAGGCGCTGCGAGATGCCGGTGCGCTGGAGGTGCATATGCGGATTTCGTCGCCACCGGTGACGCATCCGTGCTTCTATGGCATCGACACCGATACTCAGGATCAGCTGATTGCAGCCACCAAGTCGGTAGATGAGATTCAGCAGCATATTGGAGTGGATTCGTTGGCCTATCTCAGCTGGGATGGCATGTTGAAGGCAACGCTGCAAGATCGCGAAACCTTCTGTTCGGCGTGCTTTACAGGCAGCTATCCTGTTGATGTACCAGAGCAGTTTAAGCGGACGAAGCTACGATACGAGACGGTAGCCAGCAAATAGGGTGATTGGTTTACTCACCGATTCGCCGTCAACTTGCTGAACCGCTTGCATGATCGCTAGTTTGGAAGGTTGAATGCTGGCACGGCTTAGCCGCCCAACATTCATGCAAGAACTTTACTCTGCAAAACCCGCGCAATGCGCGGGTTTTGTCGTACAGGGCTTACGCGGTTGAATGCTTTTGGGGGCGCTTAGCGCCCCCAAAAGCATTCAACTCTCTCACCATTCAACTCCCTGGTTTTTCGGATAACGTGCGTCAGTCCCATCATGATTACCGGAAGCTGATTGCTGGAATTTGCAACGGCGTGTGTAAAGTAGAAAAGCAGCTTTTGCCAAGCTCGTTTCGCTAAAGCCACCGTTTGCGGAGACTGTTCTGTGCGCCTTGCTATTCCTTTGCGCGATCGCTCATTCCTCATCTTCAATCTGTTGATTCCGGTGGGATTTGCGGCCTTTGTGCTGTTGTTCATGCCCATTGACAACGTGTTCGCATTTGATACGGATGAAGGCATTGAGTTAATTCGCGCCAGTCTGTATTCCAAGGGTTTTGCACTCTACAGCGAAATTTGGAGCGATCATCCGCCATTTTTGACGGTGCTCTTGGCCCAATGGTTGGATTGGGTGGGGCATACGATTGTGAATGCTCGATTGCTGGCGCTCTTTTTTGCCACGCTGCTGGTGTGGACGACCAGCCAGCTTGTGCGAATGACGGTTGGGCCTATTCCGGCAATCCTGAGCGCGATATGGCTAACGGCATCTAGCCAATTTTTGCGGCTGAGTGTGTCGATCATGATTGGACTGCCAGCGTTGGCACTTACCACTTTGGCGATTTATTTGGTGTTGTTGTATCAAACAACGTCTTCACTTCTGTTGTTGTTGCTTTCTGCGGTACTGTTTGCGATCGCATTACAAACCAAAATCTTCTTGGCGTTTGTGGCTCCTATCCTGGTTCTGTATTGGCTGCTGTCCAAAAGCGATCGCCTCACCCAGTTCACCCTGAAAACCAAAGATTTATTGGCTCCCTTTATTTGGGTGGTCTCCATTGTGATCGTCTTTTTGGCCACACTGCCGTTACTCAAAGCGCCCAGTATTCAACAAACGATCGCATTCCATTTCGAGTCAGATACCCAATCTGTGTTTGGTATACAGGATAGTATCTTGCGCTTGCTCGATATGATACTCAACGATATCGATTATTGGTTTCTGGCGATCGTGGGTATTGTGTGGCTAGTGCGGCAAAAAACTTGGTTTCGGAGCTTCCCACTGTTGTGGTTGTCGGCAGCGTTACTGTTGTTAGTCCGCCATAAACCGATCTGGTATCATCACTATCAACTTTTTTGTGTGCCGTTAATTTGGCTAGCGGCTTACGGTGCATCATTTGTTCTGGCTCAATATTCCTTCCAAAAAAACGCGCCCAAATGGCGTACCCAATGGTCACAAAAATCGCGTGGTATCAAACTGGCAACCGCCTGTTTAATCTTGGCGTTGGTCGCAGTTCCGATTAAGCTCACGTTTGTGCAAGTTGCCAATCATCAACGCTTCATTGCCAATTCGACCGACCATTTTGCCATGTTGGAGCAGGTGCGAGCACGGCAGGCCGATACGGAGTGGCTGTTTACCGATTACCCAATTTACGGATTCTATGCAGATCTCAAGGTGCCGCCAGAGATTGCCGTGTTTTCTCGTAAGCGCTTGGTATCCGGCAATCTGACTCCAGAGGAGTTGCAGCGAGTGTTTCGCCAGTACCAGCCGGAGCAGGTGGTGTTAGGTCGTTTTCCTGAGGTGCGGGCTGCGCTGCAAGTCGATCTTGCACAGGGGTATAGCCTGGCGTTTGAGAATCCGACGGTTGCCCTGTTTGTGAAGCAATCTCCGTAGCGTTGGCTTGAGTCTGATTTAATTCACGACTCGTCTGCATCAACATCTTCATCACTGGCTGGGTTTTGCTCGGCGTGATCTGCCCGTGCGGATGTTGCACCCAGTTCTTGCATGGAGGGCAATTTGTCAACTTGGAAGTATTGGTAGAACTTGTCGGTGACTTGTAGCCAGGAGGATCGGCTGTCGGCTTTTCGTCGCTTTTTGACAAAGCCGAGTTCGACGAGTTCCTGCACATGTTGGTAAGCACCAGAGCCGCGCAGATCGACCAGGGAGGTGAGGGTGAGTGGGCCTTTGAGGGCGATCGCCGCTAGAGACCGTAGTGCACCTAATCCTAAATCCACGGGCACTAATGTTTGGATTAAGTCTTGATATTCTTCGCGCAGTTGCAGGCAAAAGCCATCGGGGGTTTCTACGATTTCGAGGGCGCTGTCACGATGGGCGTAGTCGGCCATCAGTTCGATCAGTCCTTCTTCAACCTGATCGCGGCTAAAGCGGGAATATTCCACTAGTTTGGCCATTGGAAGGGGCTGGCCTTTCAAATACAAAATTGCTTCAAGTTTGCTGGCAACACGAACCATTGACTGAATTTACTCTAGTGTTGGCAGGACGAATGCTAAGGCAGTTTCCTGAAATGCAGACTGCTAGCATCTACCTGTTTGAGTTCTGCATCTTAGCTCGAAAGTGTGAGGCTGGAAAAGATTTGCTCCA
The DNA here is from genome assembly GCF_050565595.1 of Leptolyngbya sp. AN02str. Lineage (NCBI taxonomy): Bacteria > Bacillati > Cyanobacteriota > Cyanophyceae > Leptolyngbyales > Leptolyngbyaceae > Leptolyngbya > Leptolyngbya sp. AN02str. The sequence goes on from NZ_JBNXVR010000030.1 coordinate 23,456, forward strand.
CGATTTGCTTGGTTTTGGCATCCAGGGCGGGCCAGTCAACTTCGCCAATGTCGTCGATGAGGCTGGTATCAACTTCTACATCAATGTCTTCAGCGATGTTGAGGAGGGGGTGGTAGTTTTTGAAGCAGATTTGGTAGCAGACTTGCCACAGATCTACGGAAACGGTGCGATCGCCCTGTTCTAGGCACAGGTAATAGGCGGGAAGGGGTTGGGGAAGCCGAGCAAGGGCTTCTTCAATGGGTTCGGCGTCTTTGGGAGGGGTGGTGGCGAGTTGTTGCCGCAGTTGCATGACTTGTTCGCGTACATCTGGAGGAACTTGCTCGTCCCAAATGGTTTCTTCGCGGTAGGTGCCTTTCCAGGTGGATTCGTCGAGGGCTTTGCGAATGTTGTCGATCAGGCGGATGAAGATGGGCTGCATGAGCAGTTCGGCCTGATGCCAGGTTTCGGGGTTTTTGAATTTGGGGGTCATGGTGGTGGGGCTGATGTGGAGGGCATGTGTGTTGCGAAAAACCCTGCTCCAGGGGACTTCCCCCCATTCCCCCGCTTTCTGGGGACTCGACTCCCCCAGACCCCCCGCAAGGGGTTAATGGCTCAATGCCAATCTGCGCTCCGGGTTAGGGCTGGGGTTGGGTGGCAAGGGGTGGCGGATTGGGGTTTATGCGAACTTCGAGCAGGCGAGCCACGAGCAGGTGAGCTGGTTTTGGGATAGCGTTACTGTGCAGTGGCCCAAGCGATGTAGGGGAGGCGGGTGGCGGTGGTTTGGATGCGATCGCCCTGGGCGACGAGTTGGCCGGTGGCATCCCAACTGCCGGAGACGAACATTTGCCGGGGACCGTCGCCCATGTGCACGGGGATGGAGAGGGTGCCGCAGGTGGCGGTCATGGCTTGTAGGTCAACGGTGAGGGGAGCGATGGGGTTGGTGGCGATCGCATCTTGTAGGGCTTTTACGTCGTCGCTGCTGGCGGTAACGCAGGGAATGCCCATGGCGACGCAGTTGCCGAAGAAGATTTCGGCGAAGCTTTCGCCGACGAGGGCTTTGATGCCCCATTTGGAAATTGCTTGGGGGGCGTGTTCGCGGGAGGAGCCGCAGCCAAAGTTACGGTTGACGACGAGGATTTCGGCTCCCTGGTACTGGGGTTGGTCGAAGGAATGCTGGCCTTGTAGCTGGGCGCGATCGTCTTCGAAGGCGTGTTCGCCCAAGCCATCGAAGGTGACGCACTTAAGGAAGCGGGCGGGAATGATGCGATCGGTGTCGATATCGTTACCAATGAGGGGAATGCCGCGTCCGGTGACTTGTTCAACTTGGCTAGACATGTGAAAACGCTCCTTACGGTTTTTGGTGGGAAGGGATTGGGGCGTGTTTGATGGGTACCGTGCTGGCATGGCACGCATCAAACACCCAAGGATGTTGGTGATATATCTGCGCCTTAACTAGATCCATTCTGCACTTAGACGGGCGCATCGACATAGATCCGATATCGACCATAGACCGAATAGATCCGATTGGGCGATCGCTTTTCTGTCTACCATTCCCAACGCTACCAGCATTGAGGCTGTCAGCCTCAATGCACGGGGCTGAACCAGGCCCAGGATTTTGACAGCCTGCACTCAAGCTAAGAGCCAACCGGAGCCGAATTTTCGTCGCAGGTACCGCCCAACGCATTCACGATGGTGCAAGTGTTGCTCACAAACATTTGCTGATAGGTTGGGGCTTCTGAGTCAGCGGTGCCGGGGCCTTCGACAAACAAGGGGCGATTGGCGATCGCAACGTTGGCATTGTTGGCTAAGGTCTCGATCAACTGTTTGTTGGTGGTTTGTTCGGCAAAAACGGCAGGAACGCTGGCGACTTTGACCAGTTCGACCAGTTCGGCCATGCGGGCTGCAGAGGGCCGGGCATTGGTGCTTAGTCCCTCAATGGTTCCGGCGACTTCTAGCTGGTAGGCGGCAGCAAAATATCGAAACGAGTCGTGGGGTGTGACTAACTTGCGGGCCGAGGCGGGTACTGTGGCAATTTGCTGTTTGATCCAACCGTCGAGTTGGGTAAGTTCGGTGGCGATCGCTCCAGCTTTTTCTTGAACGGATGATGCTTGATCGGGGACGAGGGCGGCGATCTGCTCTCCTACCAGTTCGGCCATGCGGGCACCGTTGTTGGGGTCGTGCCAAACGTGGGGGTCGGCTGTAAGCGCTGTGGTTTCGTTGGCGTGGCCATCTTCGTGTCCGTGCTCATGGGTGTGCTCATCGCCATGCTCGTGTCCGTGCTCATCGGCATGCTCATCGCTATGCTCGTGTCCATGTTCATGGGCTGTTCCCATCAAGGGAGCAGGAACGGCTGCTTCGGCCACGGCAACTTTGGGGGCGGGGGTTTCGGTTGCCTCAATCATGCGCTCTAGGCTCGTTTCGTACTCAAATCCGGTGTACAGCACAAGTTGGGCTTCTTCTAGCGCTCGCCGATCCGATGGGGCGGGTTGGTAAACGTGAGGATCGGTGCCGGGCTGCATCAAACAGGTGAGATCGATTGCATCGGCTCCAATTTGGCGGGCCAAGTCGCACAACAGTACCGAAGTGGCAACGACTTTTGGAGCATTACTGCTTGCTGCAGGGCTAGGAGAGGATGCCTCGTTGAGGGTGGGAGCCTGGGCCTGTTCGGCAGAATTGCAGGACGCAAGCCCAAGCACCAAGGCCAGCGCCGCCATGTGCCAAAACCGCTGAGGCGATACGGATGAATGCATACAAGAAACCTCTGATATACTCGTGAGTGGAGCGAATTTGAGAACGGTTATCATTTTTCTTTCAGGTTGCTATGCTAAAGGTTCAACACCTATCTGTCAATTACCGGGGAGTCGAGGCGCTAGAGGATATTTGCCTCGCGGTGGGTGCCGGAGAATTGGTAGGGTTGATTGGCCCAAATGGTGCGGGTAAAAGCACGCTAATTAAGGCACTGCTGGGATTGGTGCGACCTCAAGCTGGCAGGATTTTGTTTGAGGAAAAGCCGCTGGTGCAGCAGCGACGGCGGGTAGCTTATGTGCCGCAGCGATCGCAAATTGATTGGGATTATCCGGTCACGGCGTGGAACGTGGTGATGATGGCCCACACGGCACAAACGGGCTGGTTTCGTTCCTACACGGCGCGATCGCGCCACATGGTCAAGGAGGCGATGGAGCGCGTGGGCATTTGGCATTTGCGCGATCGCCAAATTGGAGAACTGTCTGGTGGGCAGCAGCAGCGGGTATTTCTAGCACGGGCGATCGCCCAACAGGCCGACCTATTTTTGTTTGACGAACCGTTCAATGCGGTCGATAAAAAAACGGAAGGCGTGATTCTCGATCTATTTGCCGAACTCAAAGCCCAAGCCAAAACCGTTCTTGTGTGCAGTCACGAATGGGGCCAAGCCCTGCACCGCTACGATCGCCTGCTGCTGCTGAACCAACGCCTCCTCGCCGATGGCGACCCCCAAGCCGTCATGACCCTCGACAACATCCAGCGCGCCTACGGCGAAAACCTTTCCACTCACAGCCATCGCACCGAAGTTCCCTTCTTCTGCTGAAGCGTAATGGCGCTGCGATAATTAGCGAATTCATTCGGTGCGTTACGCTACTGCTAACAGCACCCTACGTTCAATTGGCGAATTCACACGGCAGGCCCCGTCCACCCTCCCCTCTCCTCCCTCTGCCTTATCCCCAATCCCTAAATCCTAAATCCTAGCCCCTTCCCTCCTTCCCCTTCCCTCCTCCCTACTCCCCTCTAAATGCTCGACTGGCTCCTCGATCCGCTGTCCTACCAATTCATGCAAAATGCGATCGCCGTTGGGGTATTGGTCGGCATTTTGTGTCCTGTTGTGGGTAGTTTTTTGATTGTGCAGCGCATGGCGTTGTTGGGGGATGTGATTGCCCATGCGGTATTGCCGGGATTGGCGATCGCCAACTTTTTGCAAGCGGGAATTCTCGTGGGCTCCTTCATTTCGGGCATGCTCAGCACGGCGCTCATTGCCTGGATTCGCAGCCAAACGCGGGTCAAGGTGGATGCAGCGATGGCGTTGGCCTTTTCCTCCTTCTTTTCGCTAGGCATTTTGCTGTTCACCCTGCTAGATACACGGCTCAACCTGGAAGAAATTTTGTTTGGAGATATCTTGAGCGTATCGACAGCGGATGTGTGGCAAGCGGGTGTGATTACCGTGCTACTGCTGGTCGTGGTGCGCCTTTTTTACAAAGAGCTGCTGTTTTACACCTTTGACCGGGCTGGAGCCGAAGCCGCAGGTTTGCCCGTCAACCTGATTCACTACAGCATGATGGCGGCAATTACCCTGGCCATTATTGTGGGCATGCAAACGGTGGGCGTGGTGCTGGTGATTTCGCTGCTGGTGGGGCCAGCCATTACGGCCTATCTGCTCGTCAAGCAACTGCACTGGATGATGATTTTGGGCGCTGGATTGGGGGTCGTTGCGTCTCTCAGCGGCATGTACATTAGCTACTACCGAGATGTGCCCTCTGGCCCAGCGATCGCCCTGGTCACATTTGCGTTGTTCTTTTTAGCGCTGCTGTTTAGTCCGTATCAAGGCATCCTCACGCGACCTCGCGCTGCCCGCAAATCGGACAACTCCTAAATTGAGATAGCGCAATTGAAGTAAAGCAATCTCTATCAAATATTACAAACCACAAATTTCTAATTCAAATTGTTTCAATTTCCCCTTGCTTTAGGCAGATCTAACAGAGGGATTTGGAGCTTTATCTTCATTTGTAACTCAGGGATTTGTCGAATTATGAACAAGCAAGTTTTTGAGCTTTTGCCAACCGTTAAGCTGAGAGCAAATCGACCCTTAATCGTAACGGTTGAAACATTTAAGAAATGCTTAATTTAGACCTCAAAGAAAATAATATCGAGCCTGATTCGAATGGGCAAAATGCGATCGCCCAAACCCTCGCTCCAGAAAGGGTTCGGTTGGGTGCAACGGTTGCTAGCAAAGCCGATGCCATTCAACAAGTAGGAAGCTTGTTGGTGGCTTCGGGAAATATGCAATCGGGTTATATCGACAGCATGATGGGGCGAGAAGACGTTGCCAATACCTACTTAGGGAATGGCATTGCAATTCCCCATGGGTTGCCGAAAGATCGAGACTTAATTTCACAAACTGGAATTGCTGTTTTGCAAGTGCCCAAAGGGGTGGAATGGAACTCTGGCGAAACGGTGCAATTGGTGATTGGCATTGCGGCAAAGTCGGATGAGCATATCGAAATTTTGTCGAATTTGACCCATCTATTGAGCGATGAGGCGGCGGTTCAGCAGTTAGCCACAACGACCAATCCGCAAGACATCATTGCGCGGTTGACCCATGCGCGATCGCCCGACGCATCTGAAGAACCTGCCGAGCCGGACTTTGCCCGATTTGTCGATGTGGCGATTGTTGATCTGGCGGGGCTGCATGCACGTCCGGCGACTGCATTGGTGAGCTTGGCCAAGGGCTTTGATGCGGAAATTCGGCTGCGGTACGGTCATCGAATTGCCAGCGCTAAAAGCTTGATTTCTCTGCTGAAGCTGGGGGTGGAGCAGGGGCAAACGGTGCGGGTCATGGCTCAGGGGGTGGATGAAGAAGCTGCCGTTAGAACTATTGCTGATGCGATCGCCGCTGGTTTAGAAGAAGAGGAAGACACCCCAACGCCTGCTGCCCTGGGCCGCACACTTCAGTTTGAGGCAGAGCCCATTCCTGGAATTGCCGCCTCGCCGGGGCTGGCGATCGCCCCGGTGTGGCAGCTCAAGCGCGGCAAGATCGTGTTTGCCGCCACAGCCCTCAGTCCCGTCGCGGAGGAGTCGCGGCTGCGCAAAGCCCTGGCAACGGCCAAAGCCCAGCTTCAGGATTTGTACGAAGAGGTGAAGGCTAAGGCGGGTGCCGCCAAAGCGGCTATTTTTCAGGCGCATCAGGAGTTTCTGGAAGATCCAGACTTATTCCAAGAGGCGATCGCTCTGTTAAAGCAGGAGCGCAGTGCCGCGTGGGCCTGGCGACATGTATGTGACCAACGGGCCGAAGCCTTGGAGCAGTTGCCAGATGTGCTGTTGGCGGCGCGAGCGGCAGATTTGCGCGATGTGGGACAGCGGGTGCTGCGTCTGCTGGCCGAAAAGGTGGAAGAAGATCCCAAAATGCCGGACTATCCGGTGATTTTGGTGGCAGAGGACTTGACCCCATCGGATACGGCCAAGCTCGATCCAACGTTAACGGTGGGTCTGTGTACGGCCTATGGAGGCGCAATTTCGCACTCGGCCATTATTGCGCGATCGCTCGATATCCCAGCGGTGGTGGGGGCTGGGCCAGCGGTATTAGGTCTGGCAGACGACACCCAATGCATTCTAGATGGAGAGTCGGGCAACCTATACCCCCATCCCACCGAGGCCGATGTGGCAACAGCGACCTCGGCTCAGCAAGATCTTCACGCCCAGCGTGAGGCCGAAAAGCTGGCTTGCTATCAGCCCGCCATGCTGACCGATGGCTACCGGGTCGAGGTGGTTGCCAACATTGGAGCCGCCTCCGAAGCCGAGCAAGCCGTCAACGCAGGGGCAGAAGGGGTAGGTCTGCTGCGTACCGAATTCTTATTCCTAGGCCGCACACAGCCCCCCAGTGAATCAGAGCAGGTTGCGGCCTACACCGAAATGACTCGCGCCCTCAACGGCTTACCGCTAATTGTCCGTACCCTGGATATTGGGGGAGATAAGGTCATTCCCTATCTCAATTTGCCCAAAGAAGATAACCCCTTCTTGGGGGTGCGCGGTATTCGCCTTTGCTTCCAGCGGCAAGACTTGTTTGAAACTCAGTTGCGAGCCATCTTCCAGGCGGCAAAAACGGGGCCTATCCGCATCATGTTCCCCATGATTGCCACGGTGGATGACTTTGTTGCGGCCCGTCGCCAAGCCGAGGCGATTCGTACGGAGATGGGAGCGCCCCATATGGAATACGGCATGATGGTTGAGGTGCCGTCGGCAGTGATGATGGCGGATGAGTTTGCCGAATTGGTGGACTTCTTCTCGGTGGGAACCAACGACCTGACGCAGTACACCCTGGCGATGGATCGCGGCCATCCCATGCTGGCAAAACATGCCGATGGCTTGCACCCGGCTGTGTTGCGCATGATTCAGCGCACCACGGAGGCGGCCACGCGTCACGGTAAGTGGGTGGGTGTGTGTGGCGGCATTGCGGGTGAACCGCTGGGAGCGTCGATTTTGGTGGGATTGGGCGTAAGCGAACTCAGCGTCAGCATTCCCAGTGTGGCGGCGGTCAAGGCGAAGCTGCGGAGCCTGTCGAAGGTGGCAACCCAAGACCTGGCTCAGCGGGCGCTGAAGTGTCGCAGTGCCCAAGAGGTGCGATCGCTCCGTTAGGCATCAACCTGTTGGGTCGCAGAAGCTAGCCTCGGAGCGAGTTCCGCTCTGGTGTGGTTTTGATTTTTTCGTGTTGGTGCTTCGATTCTTTTATGTACAAGGAGTTTTCCTATGGCAAATCCCCGCATTGCCACGGTGACCCTGAATCCAGCCATTGATGAAACGGCTGCCATTCCCCATTTTCGGGTTGGCGAGGTGAATCGGGTGGACTGGAGCCAGCTTGATCCGGGTGGTAAGGGTGTCAACGTGGCTTCGTTTCTCAGTGATTTTGGCTTTGGTGTGTCGGCAACGGGTTTTTTGGGCAATGAAAATGCCAAGCTGTTTCGCACGTTGTTTGCTCTCAAGGGCATTGCCGATCGCTTTGTGCTGATTCCGGGCCAAACCCGCATCAATTTCAAAATCATTGACGAAGCGCTAGAGCAGGTGACCGATATTAACTTTCCGGGCCAAACTCCGGTGCCAGACGAATTGGCGATGCTCCATCGGGTGATAGATGAACTGGCGATCGCCCATGACTGGTTTGTGCTGGGGGGAAGCCTGCCCGTTGGGGTTCCCGAAGATATTTACTACGAAATTACCCTGCGGTTAAAAGCGCAAAACAAAACGGTGGTGCTTGATGCCAGCGGCCCCAGCTTTAAGCATGCGATCGCCGCATCTCCCTATGCCATTAAGCCCAACTTAGAAGAGTTGGAAGAATTGCTAGGCACCACGCTCACCAACGAAATGGAGGTGGTGAGCGCCGCTCGGGAACTAGTGCAGCAAGGAATTACCTGCGTGACGGTCTCGATGGGGCCAAAGGGCGCAATCTTTGTTGAAGCAGACGAAGCGGTGTGGGCCATTCCGCCCCATGTCGAGATTGTGAGTACTGTTGGGGCGGGCGATGCCATAGTTTCGGGGCTTATTACCGGAATCTTGCATGGCCAGTCGTTGAGCGATCGCGCTCAATTGGCGACCGGCTTTTCGATGGGGGCGCTCACCCAACTCGGGCCTCGATTACCCTCGGTCGCCACGATAGAAGATTTTGCCAAAATGGTCACCCTCAAACCGCTGTAGAGATTCAAGTTTCAACGTTCAAACTTCTATCAATGCAACTTACTTAAATCCTGATGTAAACCGATAAGGAAATAGGCGATGACAACCAAACGAATTGTGGCGGTGACAGCCTGCCCCACCGGAATTGCCCATACGGTGATGGCTGCCGAAGCCCTTAAAAAAACTGCCCAGGTGATGGGGCACGACCTCCAGGTAGAAATGCAAGGCGCAGAAGGGGTAAAGCAGCCTCTTTCTGATGCGGCGATCGCTCAGGCTGACTTGGTGATTGTCGCGGCCGATATTTATGTATCGCCCGATCGATTTGATGACAAGCCTGTGTATGCCGTGTCTACCAGCCGCGCCATTCGCGATACCCAAGCGGTCATTCAAGAGGCGATCGCCGAAGCCGACGAAGTGAGAGCGTCTGTCACGAATCCCGTCAGCGAAGCGGCGACCCCAACTCCGCCAGATCCGGTTGTGTCGGCTCCAGCGGTTCCCAAAAACTTGGTTGGCATTACCTCCTGTCCAACGGGGATTGCCCACACCTTTATGGCCGCAGAAGCCCTCCGCAAAGGCGCAGCCCAGCTCGGCCACAATATAAAAGTTGAGACTCAAGGTTCCGTTGGGGCCAAAAACCAGCTCACGCCCGAAGACATTGCCCAGGCCGATGCCGTGGTGATTGCTGCCGATACCCATGTCGATATTTCGCGCTTTGCAGGCAAGCGGTTGTATCAAACTTCCACCAAACACGCTCTCAAAGATGGAGCCTCGGCCATTCAGGCTGCGCTGGAGTCTCCCGATCCGGTGATGGCTGGTGGAGAAGGGGGCGATCGCGCCGACTACCTTGCATCTGTGCAGCGTGCCAAAGCAGAGCAATCTGCCAAGCGCTCTGGCCCCTACAAGCACCTGCTCACGGGCGTATCCTACATGCTGCCGATTGTGGTTGCGGGCGGTCTCATTATTGCGCTGTCCTTTGCCTTTGGCCTCAATCCGCCCGAAGGCACCTTTGGCCATGCCCTTATGCAAATTGGCGGCACCACCGCTTTTTCACTCATTGTGCCGGTTTTGTCCGGTTTCATCGCCTTCTCGATTGCCGATCGCCCGGGTTTGGCTCCAGGCTTGGTGGGTGGTTTGCTAGCGGCCAATTTGGGCATGGGCTTCCTCGGTGGGATTCTCTCCGGCTTTTTGGCTGGATACGTTGCCTTATTTTTGCGAGAAAAAATCAACCTGCCGGTCAACTTTGAAGGCTTAAAGCCTGTGTTAATTATTCCGCTGCTGTCTACTCTGATTGTGGGTCTGCTGCTGATTTATGTATTTGGCGTTCCCGTCAAGGCCATTCTGGATGGGCTCACCGCCTTCTTGCAAAACATGGGGCAAACCAACGCGGTCATTTTGGGCTTGATTGTGGGCGGCATGATGGCGGTGGATATGGGTGGCCCCGTCAACAAAGCCGCCTATACCTTTGCCGTGGGCTTGCTTGCCAGCGACATTACAGCTCCAATGGCCGCTGTTATGGCGGCTGGCATGACTCCACCCCTGGGCTTGGCATTGGCAACGTTGCTCTCCAAGCGCCAGTTTGTTGAAGAAGAACGGCAGGCGGGCAAAGTTGCGGCGGTCTTGGGCATTTCCTTCATCACCGAAGGGGCCATTCCCTTTGCCGCGAAGGATCCGCTGCGGGTGCTGCCATCCTGCATTATTGGCTCGGCGATCGCAGGTGCCCTCTCCATGCTGTTTGGCTGCACGCTGCGGGCACCCCACGGTGGCATCTTTGTGCTGGCCATTCCCAATGCGGTTGGCAACGGTGGGTTATATATTGTGGCGATCGCCGTTGGCACCCTGGTCACAGCCCTTGTCGTAACTCAGCTCAAACGTTGGCAGCCCAAGCCCAAAGCAAGCTCTGCCGAGCAGGCTGATTTAGCTGTACCTACCGCCCACTAGTACTTGAATTAACGTCAGTTTCGGTTAAGGGCTTTTCTGAGGTTTGCGCGTTGCGCAAACCTCAGAAAAGCCCATTTTTGCGTGCGCAACGCGCACGCAAAAATGGGCACTTCAGCTTATCCAAAACTCAGGTTTGAATTATTAATTTTTGACCGATTTCCAACGAACTTTTCCGGGTAAATCATTGCCCAAATGAAATCGCTCAAATGAAACCGGGAATCGGGTATGCGCCCGATTCCCGGTTTGCGATCGCAGGTGAGTTCCTGAGGTCTTCCCTGCTATGGCTGTCTTCATCGACATGGCGATCGCGGCACGAGTTGATGCAAGGAAGGATGGGCGATCGCTCGACTGACCATTGCTAATAAAAAAGCGGTGTTCTGATTCCAGAACACCGCTTTTTGTATTGTCACGAATAAGACGGTACAACCGTTTAGACAATTATGGGCACTTCACTGCGCCGGAAACGGGAGGAACAACGGGAGCGCCAGCTTTTACGCTCTCGCACAGCAGCGCAAGAGTCGTCTTGTTACCGTCAGTACCAACACCGAGGTAAACCCGACCTGCATAACCCTTCAACACGATGGGGTTCTTAACAGGAGTACCAGTCGAAATTGCTTCAATACCTTTTGCAGCGGAGGCATACTTGTAGTTGTCGGTATCTTTGATACCCAATTCCAAGTTGTTGAGGTTACCAAATACTCCCTTCTCCAGGAAGTAGGCTTGCTGACCACGGTTCATCGTACCAACATAGGTAGAAGCTTCGGATTGACGAGCTTTGTTGGCCTGGTTAAGGAAGGAAGGTAGAGCGATCGCAGACAGAATACCGATGATGATGATAACCACCAGCAGTTCAATCAGGGTGAAACCTTCGTTGCCCTTACGCTTGGACAGCTGCATCAGAAACTTGGCTTTGAGATCAGTTTTCATGGGGTGTATCTCCTTGAGTTGCGGGTTAGATGGTGTTTTGCTAACTCCTGGATATAACTTGCCCTCTTTTTCAGAGTTTCATATCACCCCATTTCAAAAAAAAGATTTTTTTGGCAGCGATCGCCCCAAATCCGCTGAAAATCTTCCTGATTTTGCCCCATAGGTGAGAAAACATTAGCCTGTTGACGGAGTATCCCCCATGCCACAGGCTATTAGAACTCGTGCGCAAATGGCTTTAAAGCATGAATCGCTGTACAGCAGCGCCGTACAGCGATTCATGCAGGAGGTCTATTGCTATCGCTCATGGGTTATCGCTGATGCCGATAAGATCACAAGACGTGCTGCATCGTGGATGCCAGGGCTGAGCAGGCGCTAGAAATCACTCTTCGGTTTCCAACAAAACATATAGGAACGCATCCAAGCGGTTGAGAGTGTCCTGGACTACCGCGAACGCCTCTTCGGACGTGAGCGCTTCTAAGGTGATGGGGTTCACAGGATGCAGAACCCGATACCGCTCAGCCAGGGTATGAATCGACTGGGGGCCATCCCATAAGGGCAGCAACGCAGCAGCGATCGCCCCATCCAAATACACCGGCCCAAACGCTGGCAGTGGAATATAGCTCGATATTTCAAAATCCCGTTTAGCGCGCACAGCCTCAATCAATCCCTGCTTTGCTTTTTCAGTTTTGATCTGGGGATGCAAATGCACCATTGCCCGAGACCACTGCTCCTCGCTCCAGTCATCCACAGGAGTACCCGCCAGAGCGATCGCCTCCTGGCCCACGCACCAAAAATCGATCAAACGATTGACCGGATGCATCAGCTCCAAAATCATGGCCCGCTGTAATGGCGATGCCTGCCCCAACACCAAAGCCCAAAAATCAGGCAAATCATCCGGCTGTTCAAACAAATCGGCCACTTCCCAGCGCCGCCAAGCCACCATACGGACAAACTCCAGCCCAGCAGCATCAAGCAACTCGACCGCTTGAGGAACCGTAAACCCCTTATCTCCCAATAGCAGCAGATTGGCGAGAATGTCGCTTTTGCCATCTGGCGTCGCAAACCGATCTTGCCAGGACTGCATCCGAGCAATCACCTCCGGTTTCAGGGCCTGCATGGTTTGGGTTGCAACCTTAATTTCTGCATCATCGGGGGCATGGTCCATCAGCCCCATCATGCGAAATAGCTCTTGTGCGCGGTAGTAGGCACCCCGTTGGGCCGCACTGTGGAGATTCGTTCGCAAAATACCGTGAGGCTTGAGCACCGCGCGCAATGATTCCAGCACGAGCGGCGGATTCGGAACCAAGTACAGCACTTCATCGCAATTAATGTAGTCAAACTGAAGCCCCAGCGATGACACCTCTTCAATGGGCATGGCATGAAACTGGGCATCGTTGAACCCGTAGTAATCCAGCCGAACTTTTGCAAGCTTGACAGACTCTTCGGATAAATCAACCCCAACAATGGTCGCTCCCGGATTGGCCTCCGCCAGAATCAAAGATTTGTACCCTGAGCCGCACCCAGCATCCAAAATCAGCATGTTTTGGGGATCGGGAACTTTTCGGAAGTGCAAATAGTGCGGGGTAACGACGTTGTGAATGAATAAGGATTCGTAATCCTCTTTGGGAGATTTATCTAAAGGAATGTTGGGGTAAGGAAGAACATTGAACTGCTGGCGAATTTTTTCGAGATCGTCTGTGGAATACATGGGCGATGTCCTTCAGTGCCGTGAATTGGGGCTAATCAAGGGTGAACAGGTGTATTGGAGCTGTCGATGTTGCTTTAAGCATGGATGCGGAAACGGACAACAGCTTTAGGCTTAGTCAGAAGAAGGGGTGAGGTCGCGTATCTATGTTCCAGATTCTGCCAGGATCAGCGGTAATGCTTCGAGGCGAGATAGCTGCTGCTGCAGCGGCTCAGCAATGTCTGCTGGGGTGACGGGCGCTAGGGTGATGGGATCTAGCGGGTTGAGGGTGCTGTAACGCTGGGACAGCGTGTGGAAGGACTGAGGACCTTCCCACAAGGGCAGTAGAGTTGCGGCAAGCTGGCTATCAATCGCGATCGCCTCGCTAGGTTGGGTTTCAAAAAATGGGCTCAGGTTGACCGATTTTTGAGTTGCACAGCTTTGTTGAATAGCTTGTAAGACGGTCTCATCCTGCAATTGGGGATGTAGGTGAATAGTTGCGGTGTCCCAATTAATGGAGGTTGAGGAGGCAGATGCTGCAGGACTGCACCACATGTCGAGGAGGCGATGGATGGGCATGAGTAGCTCAAAGAAGTAGAGCTGTTGCTCAACCGAGAGCTTGTCCAGGTTCTCTTGCCAATAGTCGGGTAAGTGGTCAGGATCTTGGAAGAGATCGATGAGTTGCCATTGCCGCCCGTTGACCATGCGGGTAAAGTGGAGCCCGGCTTGTTTAAGCAGGCTGAACATTTCAGGAATATTAATGCCCTGGTCGTGGACGGTAAGGTAACGGTGCAAAATGTCTTCGCGTTGATCTTCGTAACTGGGTGACCAGCCAAATCGTTTCATGACAGAGGTGTCTCGGAGCGATCGCATGGTCTCCACGACAATATCGATCTCAAAGTCTTGTGGGTTCTCGTCCAATAGCTCCAGCATGCCAAACAGGGTTTGGGCATTGGTGATGTAGCGTTGCTGGTAGCGATCGTGAAAGTTGGCGTGCAAAATGCCATCGGCCTTCAGCACGGATCCCATAATTTGCAAAGCTGTCGCCGGATCGGGCAATAAATATAAGACTTCGTCGCAGTTAATGTAGTCAAACTGCTGGTTGAGGGATGGCAGATCATATAAGTTGTAAACGGCGACCTCTGCCTCGCTACCGTGATATTGCAGGCGCTTGCGGGCCAAGTTTACAGACTCTTCCGAAATATCAATGCCCAAAATTTGGGCACCAGGGTTGGCCTCTGCCAGCTTGAGGGTGCTCATTCCCGTGCCGCATCCCACATCAAGAATCGACCGATCGCGCGTATCGACGACCTGGCGATGGTGCAAGTAGTAAGGGGTAACCAGGCTGTAGTTAAACAGATTGCCGCGATCATTTCGGGGCGAATCTTCTAACGGAGTAGAGGGGAAGGGAGCATAGTCAAACTGCTGACGGATTCTTTCTAAAAGTTCGGGATTCATCATGGGGAAGATGCGGGGCTCACACGGTGACATCAGCTCTGAGTATGCCCAAAAACCGAAAAATTCCTACTTCATTACAGATAGGACTTATGCACGTCATCCGAAAAACCAGGGAGTTGAATGATTTTTAGAGCGCTTAGCGCTCTAAAAATCATTCAACTGCGTCAGTCCTGACAGAAAGCGTTAGGATAATAAAATTCTTCAATTTTCGTTCCAAGCCTTTGAATCCACCTATCTCTTCATCTACGGTGCCGACCATTTCTCAGTTCCCAGGTTACGTGTGTACGCTCGACAATGGGCTGACTGTGATCCATCAGCAAACGCCAACTCCGGTGATCACGGTGGATGTGTGGGTGCGGGCAGGTGCGATCGCCGAGCCAACTCCTTGGGCCGGGATGGCGCACTTCTTGGAACATATGATTTTTAAGGGAACGGATAGCTTGCCGCCTGGATCATTTGATCAGGTGATTGAGCACCATGGCGGGGTGACCAATGCTGCCACCAGCCATGACTACGCGCACTTTTTCATTAGCACCACCGACAGTTGTCTTCCCAAAACGCTCCCCTGTCTGGCCGATCTATTAATTAATGCCGCGATCCCAGATGATGAGTTCGATCGCGAGCGAGATGTGGTGCTCGAAGAAATTCGTCAGTCAGAAGATGATCCCGATTGGTTGGGCTTCAAGGCATTGTCACAGTTGGTGTACCAAAATCATCCCTATGGACGCTCGGTGTTGGGTGAGCCCAGCAATTTGCTGCCGCTGGTGCCCAACGAGATGCGCTGTTTTCATCGAGCTTTGTACCAGCCGCACAATATGACGGTGGTAGTAGTGGGGGATATTGAGCGGGAGCGATCGCTCGATCAGGTCAATGCGGCGTTTGGCTCGTTTAACCCGCCGTTGGTGTATCCCCAGGTTACGGTCGAGGCCGAACCACCTATCGTGGGCATTCGTCGGCAAGAAATTGAACTGCCCCGCTTGGAACTGGCTCGACTGATGATGGCTTGGATTGGCCCTGGGGTGGATCAACTGCGGAGTGCCTATGGGCTAGATTTGCTGTCGGTGCTGTTGGCGGGCAGTCGGTCGTCGCGGTTGGTGCGCGAACTGCGCGAAGAACGGCAGTTGGTGCAGGATATTGGCAGCAGTTTTTCGCTTCAGCGCGACTCTAGCTTGTTTACCATTACGGCATGGCTAGAGCCCCAACATTTGGATCAGGTCGAGGCGTTGATTGGCGATCGCCTTTCGCTATTAACCAGCCGTCCAGTCAGCGAAGTGGAGCTAAGTCGGGTAAAGCGAATGCTGTGCAACGACTACGCGTTTTCGAGCGAAACATCGAGCCAGTTAGCGGGGCTATACGGGTACTACAGCACCATTGCCACGCCCAACGTTTCGACCATTTACCCGTTGCAGATCCAAAGCATTCAAGCAGAGGAGTTGCAGCATCTTGCCAGTCAGTATCTTTCGCCGTACCACTACGCAGTCACTATTTTGCGTCCGGCGTATGATGGCGGTTAGTGGCGTGCGCCGCGTGCTGCCAAGGCGAGTTCTCGCTAGGGTGGTATCCAGGGTTTGAAATTCGCGTGTCTGTTCGGATTTTGAGTTTCATTGCTAGGTTTTAGAGTTTCAGGTTGAACGTTTGTATGCTGAGTGCGCCTCGTCTTTCGCCAAGCCGCCACATCCATCGCACGGTATTGCCCAATGGTATGGTGGTGCTCGTTCTCGAAAACAATACGGCTGATATTATTGCCTCGCGCATCTTTGTGCGAACGGGGGGCCGATACGAAACATCTGACCAGGCGGGCCTTTCGCACCTGCTGATGTCGCTAATTACAAAAGGAACACAGCGCTTATCGTCGCTAGAAATTGCGGAGTGGGTAGAGTCGATGGGGGCCAGCCTAGGAGCTGACTCAGCAACCGATTACTGCCTGATGAGCCTGAAAACGGTGTCGCAAGATTTCCCCAATATTTTGGGATTGGCGGCAGAACTGTTGCGATCGCCCTCTTTTCCTGAATCGGAGGTTGAGCTAGAGCGACGGTTGACCCTACAAGGAATTCGCTCAACCCAAGAGCAGCCATTTTCCATCGCGCAACAGCAGCTGCGTCGTGCAATGTACGGCAGTCATCCCTATGGGCGCACGTCGCTTGGCACTGAGGAAACGGTGGCCCGGTTGACCCGAGACGATTTGCTGCAATTTCATGGCACTTACTTTCGGCCGGACAATATGGTGATCAGCTTGGCGGGACGCATAACTCCCGAAGCGGCGATCGCCCTGGTGGAAGAAACCTTTGGAGACTGGCCAGTACCACAGGATGAGAATGGTTCGGTGTCGCTGCCTGTATTGGATATTCCATCGGTGTTGCCTGCACCTCAGCGAGTTGCCACTGCTCAAGATACTCAGCAGGCCATTGTTATGTTGGGCTATTTAGCAGCTCCGCTCCATAGCCAAGACTACGCCACACTCAAACTCATCAATACGTATTTGGGAAGCGGATTATCGAGTCGGCTATTTGTGGAGTTGCGAGAAAAACTAGGCTTGGCCTATGAAGTTTCGACGTTTTATCCTACGCGGATGGATACGTCACAGTTT
Organism: Leptolyngbya sp. AN02str; assembly: GCF_050565595.1. Lineage (NCBI taxonomy): Bacteria > Bacillati > Cyanobacteriota > Cyanophyceae > Leptolyngbyales > Leptolyngbyaceae > Leptolyngbya > Leptolyngbya sp. AN02str. Next base: position 40,441 of record NZ_JBNXVR010000030.1, read on the forward strand.
GTGGCCTACATGGGCACCGCACCTGGCAATGCGGCGATCGCGCTGGATGGTCTAAAGCGTGAGGTGGATCGGCTCACCACCACTCGGTTGACCGATGATGAATTGCAATCGGCCAAAAATAAGTTTCTCGGTCAGTATGCGTTGGGCAAGCAAACTAATGCTCAACTGGCACAGGTTCAAGGCTGGTACGAAATTTTGGGCATGGGCCTCGATTTTGATCAAGCGTTTCAAGATGCGATCGCGGTTGTAACGGCTGAAATGGTTCAAGAAACGGCCCAACAATATTTTGGCAATCCCTACTTTTCCTTGGTTGGGCCTGCAGCGGCGATTCAACCATAGGCGATCGCGCTCGAATGTTGAAGAAGCGTCTATGGGCAATGCTTGTAGACGCTTTTATTGCTATCAACTTGATGGCCACCCAACTTGGGCATGGCTAGATGTGCCTGCGGGATGGTTCTTTCAAGAGCCACCATGATTTTCGCTTTAACAATTCATGCTTTAACGATTCATGCTTCAAAGCGCTATTCGTGCAGGAGATTTCCTGCATATCCAACTCATGTGTTTGCTCTATTTCAATAACAAAGGTGAATTCTGAGTTGGCTCAACTGGCAGGCTATACCAGTGAAATAAACAAGTTCGGTTGGTGGAAAAGCGATCGCCATAAATTACCCCCAAGGGTACTAGTCCACCACCAAAAAACTCTTGAGAATTACTATAGATTTTCCTGAAAACATAGGTAGCTGAATTTTTTTACGCATTGCATCGTTAGAAACTCTAGAGCATGCTTCATCTACACCTGGAACAACCTGAAAATCTGCTTGTTCTCATGTAGAAAAGCTTGTCAGAGCTAGGTTGCAGAGATTTATTAACTCAGTCAATGCATTGGTGAACTGCATCAGCTTTGATTGCCAGAGTTGGCTCTACTCTGTTGATGAATGGAACAAGAAAAGAAAGAGGAAACTCAGCCGACTTCTATCGATCTGCTGTCTCATTTTTGGCAATCAACCTGACTCTTCTAAGTCAACATGAACCGCAATGAGAATCTGCGGCTAGTAGCTGCATGCTTTCAAATCATTTCTCATGATGCATCATAAACCACTTCCGAACTGAACAGTATTCACACCTCAATTCACACCTCAATTTGTTTGGCTGTTCCATTTTTTTACCCTATTCACGTCTTAAAAATATGGCAAGTTCTTTACCGACCGATCCGCTATTTGACCAACAGTGGTATCTCCTCAACACAGGACAAACCGGCGGTACTTCCGGAATAGATCTCAACGTTACTTCGGTGTGGCAGGACTACACTGGCGCAGGTGTGCTGGTCGGTATTTTGGATGATGGGGTCGACTATACCCATCCTGACTTGGATGATAACTATAGTGCCGACGACCAGTATGATGCTTACGAGCAAGATGGAGATGCTGCCCCCACCAGCGATTTCGATTCCCATGGAACGGCGATCGCTGGCATTATTGGTGCCGAACTCAACAACAGTGAGGGAGGCGTTGGGGTGGCTCCTGGTGCAACCCTGGCGGGCATTCGCATCAATTTTGAAGACTATGTCACCTTTGAGCAGCATAGTGCCGATGCCCTGATGCAAATGGCCAGTTTTGATGTGGTCAACAACAGCTGGGGCTACAATGCGCCATTTGCAGATGATTTTAGTGAGGCGCTGTACCAGCCCTACCAAACCGCTTTAACCAATGCCGTGCAGCAGGGGCGTGATGGCAAGGGCACAATTGTGGTGTTTGCGGCTGGCAATGCCCGCGAGTGGGGCGACAACACCAACTATCACAATCTCAACAATTCCCGTTTTGTCATTAGTGTTGCTGCGCTCAATCACTTTGGAAAGCACACGTACTACAGCACACCGGGAGCCAGTATTCTTGTTTCTGCCTTGGGTGGCGATTTGCTAGATGATGGCATTGTGTCTACCGATCGCGTGGGCAAAGATGGCTACAGCACAACCAACTACACCACCGACTTTGGGGGAACCTCCGCAGCAGCCCCCATGGTGACGGGCGTTGTGGCGCTTATGCTGGAAGCCAACCCCAATCTGGGCTATCGCGATGTGCAGACTATTTTGGCGTACACCGCTGTTCAAAACGATGCGACCAGCATCGGTTGGAACTGGAATGGTGCGCAAAACTGGAATGGCGGTGGGCTACATGTCAGCCATGATTATGGGTTTGGCTTGGTCAATGCCCATGCAGCTGTGCGACTAGCCGAAACCTGGACGCTACAAAGCACCGCTGCGAATGAACAATCGGTCAGTGCAACCAGTGCTCCGGCGGTGCCGGTGCCTGACTTGGGAACCGTGAGCGATAGTATTCAACTCGCCAATGGCTTACAGATTGAGCAGGTAGAAGTGGCGCTGGATTTGTCGCACACGTGGATTGGCGATCTCACCATTACGTTGACTGCGCCTTCGGGCACCCAGAGTGTGTTGGTCAAGAATCCTGGCAAAGATGAATACGGATATGATTCTTTTGGGCTATCGGGTAATGACATCAAGTTCACGCTGTCTTCGACCCACTTTTGGGGAGAAACGGGGGTTGGAACATGGACGCTATCCGTGACCGATTCCCAAGGGTTTGATGTGGGCATTCTCAATAACTGGAAGCTAACGCTCTACGGTAGTGAACTGACGGAAGATGATGTGTACATCTATACCGATGAATTTGCGTTGGTGGCAGATAATCCGGCAAGTGCGACCCTGGTCGATGGTGCTGGAACAGATACTCTGAATGCAGCGGCGGTAACTTCTAATCTAATCATTGATTTGCTGCCTGGTGCAACTAGCACGATCGCAGGCAAAAGCTTGTCAATGGGTCCCAATACCGTAATTGAGCATGTGTTTGGTGGAGATGGACAGGATGAAGTGCTGGGCAATACTGCCAACAACAGTTTGTCTGGAGGACGCGGCAATGATGGATTGAGTGGCAATAGTGGCGATGATACGTTGGTGGGTGGAGCAGGCAACGATACGCTAACTGGAGGATGTGGGAGCGATCGCTTCCTGTTTCAGTCTAATTTAGGATTTTCGGTCACAAACTTTGGCTTAGATACCATTACAGATTTTGTGTCGGGAATCGACAAATTGGTTTTGAGTCAGAAAAGTTTTAGCATGTTGCAAAGTGCGATTGGACAGGGCTTTAGTCTATGCACAGACTTTGACCAAGTTGATAATGATGCTGATGTAGAACTGAATACGGCGGTGATTGTGTACAGCCAGGGATCAGGCAATCTGTTCTACAACGCAAATGGTGCAAAAACGGGATTAGGCGCAGGAGCGTTGTTTGCTCAGCTAATAACTAAACCGATACTGAGCTCCGCTGACTTTTTAATTCAGGTTTGATTCAGGATTCTGTGTTCTTTGTGGTTGAATTGGCATCAATTTCGAATCATTTTTCTATCAGTTGGTCCAACCAGAGAGGGCGATCGCACCCTCTCTGGTTAGTATTTCGCACTCATCTCGTCAGCAGATCTGCGAGTGCTGGATGGGCTCTTTATATCAACTCCTCAAATTCAAGCTACAGACGTGGAACCGTTAGGACTACGACTGCACCTGCTGGTCTCAGCCTTCGCTCGCCCCGCGAATGAATTGCGGGCTACCCCAAGGAAGTCCACTCAAGTGGACTCACCCGCATCGGCACGGCTGCACAGGCATCTACTCAACATACTGTAACCGCAGAAGCGATCGCGCCATCCAGCATTGCTGCCAATGCAATTGAGGTAGAAGACCGTAGAGGGCAGTCCACTTGAGTGGACTTCCTTGGGGTAGCCCGCAATTCATTCGCGGGCGACAGGATCTGTAACCTGACTATAGAGAATTGATATTAGATCTCCTGCACGAATTGCTTTTTAAAGCATGAATCATTGCGCGGCATCGCCGCGCAATGATTCATGCAGCAGGTCTATGATGATGGTTTTTATTGGAGAACCCTGGCTGTTCAGCTGCGTTGTATCGCTATAGAAGACTGCTGAATTGGAATTACACGAAGTCGGATTCTGGCAGCGTAACAACCACTAACCAATCCAGACCATATTCATCCTGCCAGGGAGCAATGTGGACAAATTGGCGATCGCCGCTTTCCTGCGAGAAATCAAACTGCTGGGTGGTTTGAATGGTGTGAAAATCCTGGAACTTTTGCGTGAGAGCGGTGCCAACAGCCTTCACGACGGGGTCGGGCGTGTTGAACACGCTGTAGCGTGTGGCGGTGCCATCCAGCTTGTACAGCATGGGATAAGCGCTAGAACTAGCGACCAACATGCCATCCCGCTCCATAACAAAGACTTGTCCTGCGGCGCTAATCGGCAAATTAGCCAGGAATTTGCCAATGTCGGTAACGAGGAGATCCACCACAGTGAAGCCCAGCAGCGTACCGTCGCGGTTGACCAAGGGATATTCTGCATTCAGGCAAACGTAGTACTCGTATCCAACGTTTGAGAACTGGTCTTGCTCTAGCTCCTGTCCACCGTCAACGACATCGGTGGCAATTTCGGTGGTGTAAACGGGGGTCCAGGCGGGTTTGCCTTCAGCCATAATTTTTTTGCGCCAAGGCTCGCCAAACGGGTCGTAATCATAGCTTTGAATGAGATGGGTAGCATTCCCCTGGTCATCGGCGGCGTAGTCGTACCCTTTTCCCCCAGGATTTTCATACACCGAAAGATCGACGCCAGTGACCCAAATTCCGGCTCCGGCTTCTTTGCCACTGACGATCGCTGCTCCGATATAGCTAAAGTTCTCAAAAATCTTGGCCTGTCTCCAAAAGTGCTGCGAACTCGCTTTGAGATCGTTGATATCTAATTGGCCACTGAGCATGAGTCCAGCATTGAGCTGATTGAGTTGGTGTGGCAACGTTAAATAATGAGTTAAGTGATCATGAACTTGCTGCCCAATCGTACTGAGTAAACGATGGGAGAGTTTATCCACAGCAGTGTTCAGGCGGGCTACTTCATTTAATTCCATGGGATGCTGCAAAGTTGATTCCATAATTCATGATTCCTTGAGTTCATTCGTTTGGTGATTGAAATTGAATTGCGATCACAATCTTGTTCCCATCATCGTGTCACAAAACATCATGATGGAGCGGAAAGGCATTTTATCAAACCGTGAGGAGTGTGCTCGAAAGGTTGACTGGCGGTATGGGTGCTTCATCGCAAGGAACAAGGCGAACAGCTCCTCGACAGTTGGGCGCACCACACAAACAGTCAAATTCCAGCCGATTTTGATCGCGAAATGTTGCAAAATCAACTGTTAGCTCTTCGCCCTGGGTAATGTCGCGAGTGGCCACTAAATCAAACCCACAATAGGCTGTATTCGGATCGCAGGAATGGTTTTGAACCAGCCATTCGTTGGGATTGGGATCGCGCAATACCAGCACATTTTCTTTGAGTAAATAGGTATACCGCAAGAAGGCTTCTTTTTGGGTGGTTGTCCAGTGCGATCGCACATGAGATAGCGTGGCAATATTTTGCAGTGTGGCTTCTCGTTTCACAACCACATCGCCAGCCCGAAATGCCTGAGTTGCAAAGATGCCATAGGTTGCAATCGGGCTCTTTTTCATTTGATATTTCTTTTGGCGATCGCGGTGACGGTGCATGCCATCTGCAATGATTTGCCGTAAAAATCCAGCGTGTCCGGCACTATCCATGTGCAAGATCATGTCTGCTGGCGATTCCATATCGGTGCAAAAGACAGCACAGGGTGCGTTGATATCAATCAACATGAGTTCACCTTCCGCATTCAGCCGAAAATCAAAACAGGCATATCCGCCCTGGTTCATTTCTACAAACAAACGCTTTGCAGCATCTTGCAGCTGGCCGTTCAGTTCACCATCTTTGCAAGCAGTGTAATGCGTTTGTGTTTCTATCTGCTTAAACGATGGGTTGGACGAAAAAATTGCTTCAACAGGCGGGTAAATGACAGGATTACAGCTATCAACCGGGTTGCCGACAACTAAGACAGTAAACTCTCGCCCATCAATAAATTCTTCAATGAATGCGGTATTAAATTGCTGAATGAGAGCGCTAGTTTGATCCATCAATTCTGTATGAGTGGCGATGTGCGATCGCGCATGAATTCCCAATCCATCAGCCATTGATAGTGGCTTAACAAACAAGGGCCACATGAGTTCATTTGCTGCTGAGGCTGCTTCATCGAGCGTTTCTGCAACAACAAAGCCAGGTGTTTCTACTCCAGCAAAAAAGGCGATCGTTTTCATCAAGGGTTTAGGCGCATCATACAGCGATCGCGCTGGGCCTGTATAGGGCAAATTCAGGTCTTCTAAGGCACGAGTCACATCAACATAAGCTGCCACATCCCAAGCCTGAAAGCCACGACACAAATTGACAAAAATATCGTACTCCTGCTTTTTGAGGTGCTGGAGTTGGCGATAAATGGTGGCTTTGTCCAAGGTCACTGTATCAACCTCGGCGTTTGGCAGCCACTGGGTTATGTCTACAAGCCGCTGTCCTGCAAAAGAGTCTGTCGAGTGTGTCCAATCCGGTTGTAGAACACAAATTTTCATAGTGCTGTATATCCTCCATCTACCATTAAATTTTCTGCCGTAATGAAACTAGCTGAATCAGATGCAAGAAAGGCGATCGCTTCGGCAATTTCAATTGGTTCGGCAACTCGTTTGAGTAGCTGTGCACCGCCAATTTGAGGATGTTGGTCGGCGGTTTCACGCGTGAGACCCATCGTTTCCCAGTAGTACTTCTCGCATAGCTCGGTCCAGGTTGTTCCTGGACATACGGCATTGACCCGGATATGAAATGGTGCAAGCTCCATTGCCATAGATTTTGTCATACAGGTCAATGCACTTTTGGCCGTGCTGTAGAGAAGACAATCGGGCTGTGCAACAAATGCCAAATTAGACGATACATTGACGATCGCGCCTTTCCCAACGGCCTTCATCTTGGCAACGCAGTGTTTGATACACAAGGCATAGCCAATCACATTAACGCGAAGTGCTGTTTCCCATTCGGCGGCAGTGGCTTCTATGCCCTGAGGGACAAATAAGACTGCATTGTTGATGAGAATATCAACTCGACCAAATTGCTCAACCGTGCGAGCTACCATCGCTGCGATGCTTTCTTCTTGAGCAATATCTGTTTTGATAAAACACACATCGCCACCTTGAGCACGCAAGTCTGATTCCACCTGCTGCCCCGTTTCATCATTGATTTCAGCAATCGCAACGTTGACTCCGTACTCCACTAAGGTTTTGCAAGTGGCTTTGCCAATACCTCGGCCTCCTCCTGTCACGATTGCAACTTTGCCTTTCAGACCTTTCATATATCATTCCCCAATTTGTTCACGCTATCGTTTTAGCACCATGCGTTGTATGGCCTGTTGGGAATCTATGTTCAGTTCATGCCTCCATATATGAAATGTGTGACATGGGGTTGCTGATTTCTTAATATTTTAATCAATCCTAGAGTTCACTTTTGCATTGGTTTTGTGATTTCAGTGCGATCGCATGTAAATGCGAAAACTTAATCTACACCGGCACACCATCACGATGCCGCTGTGAACTACCGTGAACCAGTCGTTAAGGCATTCAAGGTGTATTGCCCTAACTACAGCGATGCGGTTTAGGTGTTGACCAGTAAATTAGCATCTGCCGAAGCCTGAAGTGAGGCTCGACCTCTAGGCATGGTAATGAGTGAATGTTTTTGAGCTTCGAAAACGGCGATTAAGTAATTGCAGGCCCGCTCTGGTTGAGTATGCTCTCCACAGGTGAATACATCAGCCGCAATAAAGCCACTTTCAGGCCATGTATGTACAGAAATATGAGACTCTGCTAGAAGCACTAAAGCCGTTACGCCGTGGGGATTGAAACGATAAGAAACTCTCTTTAGAAAGGTTGATTGAGCATGCTTTGCTGCTTCCCTCAATGACTTTTCAATAAATCGAACATTGTTTAATAGATGGGCAGGGCATCCATATAGCTCAAGGATGCAATGTTTACCGACCGGAATGGAATCAAACTCGTTAAGCGAAGCGAATTTATCGTTCAATGCCTTTACCTCACTTAGGTTGAATATTGCCGAGCATACTGCTATGGATGGGAACTACTGGGCGGCAACGAGCAACAGCAGACTTCTACAACATGGCTGGAAGATAAGATTGAGAATGATTCCGTGAAAATTGCTTACACAGACGTTTACAAGCTGTAGAGATACAGCTTATGTGCCTAGTGCGAGACATTTGGGGATCAAAAAACTCTGCAATGAGAGAAGTCTATATGTTGCTGCATTCACTTTGGGCGATCGCGAATGCAATGCTACTGCCTTAGTTGTATGAGCAGCGTGACCCAAGTTCTTGAAGTAAACTCATCCATACTGGCTGCATGAATATCTTCACAAGAAACTTGGCCGATCAATTGTCAATACCGTTTATGGCAAAGGATCAAGGGACGATGCGGGGGAGCATGGTTGCCTGAATTGCCATTCAAAAAATGACTGAATATCGCGCGAACATTGAGCCAATAGCACGGGTAGTTACTGATTTGCACAATATCCACATCAAAGTCCTCAAGTCACAACAAGTAAACTTGGGGTGATGGCAGTAATATCACACAGTTTTTTAAGAATAAGTTCTGTAGAAATAATGAATTTCTACAATCAGGAGCTTGTTGAAAATTATAAAGTTATCTGTATTTGCACTTAATCATCATTTGATATATCAGTGTTGTTGCGTAGATGCTGCTGATAAAAAACGACCGCGCAGTTTTATGCATGAAAAATGCTGTGAACCTAGGTTGGATACACTGATTTTTAGTGTTGAGAAAAATCAGTAGTTCCAGCCAAACTTTGTCCGAGCTTGAAGTTTCAAAAACAATTTTGATGATGATGCCGTTATTTTTTGTTTTCAGGAGTTATTTTATGAGCGATGTGATTTTATCTGTGGCTGTTAAAAAAGATACATTGCGCTTTGAATTTGCATGTCACTCTGGCGGGTAAGTGTTGACGAAATATAAAAGCAAAAACATGCTGATTGATGAGTGCGATCGCATTTGCGTGCATCCAGTCTCTGTGTCGATTTCCTATCTGCCCAACATCGCAGAATGTATCGTGATTTGCCCCACCGATCATATGGCTGTGTATGGTGAAGCGAACCGACTCGCAGTGGAATCAATTAACCGATATGACATGTTCGTGATTAGGCTTTCTGCATGAGTTGTTGTATGGCTCCGCCTCACAGCGATTCATGCTTAAAAGAACATTTGTGCGGGAGATCTATTCACGATCCGTTATGTACGATTCTGCCGGACGGCTATGGGGACATTCATTCCAAATTTCTTCTGGAAAAACGATTGCTTCTAAAATGTCTAAGCTGGGCAAATCAATCCTGTTGGTATTTAAGTTGATGCCGTACTTGAGATAGGCACTGTAGATCAGTTGGCTGCAATAGAATGCATTTTCTGTGCTGGAATTTGGAAAGTTGAAATTATAGGGTTTGCCAATAGAGGCTTGCAGAAGGCAGTATTGGGCAACCCCTACTCGAATGCGTCGCTCTTGGGTGAGCGATAGCCCTCGGTTGGCAAGTGGGTAGGCAATGCCGTAGAGCGTATCGACAAACAAACGATGTTCGGTGACTAAGCTGGCATCCCAGCGATCGCCCGGCATATCATACACCACCACGCCCATTGGGTTTGCTTCAACACATCTTCCTGCTGGCCCCACATACAATGCACAATGATCAATTGCTCCTGGAATGAGACCCCCTACATGCTGCCAAAACTTGCCGTATAGGCCATTGGGTGTGCCATCAACTGTGCAAATAATGTCGCCCGTTGTGACGGTCAATCCATTAAATTGATGCGAATAGATCATTGCTTGTTTGCCTACTGCCCATGAAACGACATCGAGCAAGAAAGCCCAGCCTGGTTAGCACTTTATGATGGCTGCTGCATAGGCTTTGACTTTCTAACTCACCAGTTTTCTTTCAGTCCAGTTTCGCATGGGGTGCGCGATCGCTCAAACCTAGCTCCAACCAGCAATCATCAACTCTGATCCCATTAAAAGTGCCAAGTGTGACCCAAACTGCCCCTCCCTCCTCCCAAAATTAGGAGACTGTGAATAAAAACTGGGTTGGAAGTCTCCCAGAGTTAGGGGTTGGGGGCGATGCAGGACATTGGATACATTTCAACCACCCGCTTACCCGAAACCTCTTCAGATAGGTTCTCAAATGATTGGATCTGCTGCATGAATTGCTGTGAGGCGGAACAACACAACGATTCATACTTTCAAGAAACATGCGTGCAGGAAGCCTATTGAGTATTAACGGGTGCGGCGGATATAGTTGCGATAACGGCGATATATCCATCGCACAGCGTCTAAACTTTGCCGAGGTACCCGCAGCCGCAGCCAGGAAAAAACTGGCCGATACAGCCAGTAATAAGCACGCTTTAAATCATCCCAAGCTTGGCACGGTTCTGGGTTGAGAAAGTCAGAAATATCGACAACAAAACCGCGTCCCTGCCACATCATCACATTGCGTCCGTGCACATCGTGGGGATGGAGCCCCCGTTGTTTGGCGATCGCCAGCGCTGCATCAATATCCTGAATCACATGCTTAGGAATATAAAGCCCCTGCTGAACACAATCGTACAGAGTCACACCATACAATCGTTTGAGGACTAAAAAACTTGGCTCTGCATACAAACACGACGAAAAAGCAGGATGCTCGCCCAATCGACGATAGACCTCAACTTCTTCATGCCATCCAGGCCGACCGGGTGCATAAATTTTGACCACCTCTTCGGGAAAATCGGGATGGCAAAATACGGCTGCGTAATTGCCCGTGCCTAGCAACTCCCAGGGTGCAGGAACCACAGACACGACCACTGGATTGTGTACGTCAAAGCTTTCTAGCTGCACATGGGGAAGCAACTGCTGATGAATGCGAGAGATGAGAGACTGAAGAGGCGTTTGAACCATTGCCTAGATACCACTACCCAAAATTTGTCAATTATTTAATGAATGAACTGATGGGGTTTGCATTCATGTCCAAGGAGGTAAACTCTTGAACTTTATGACTGAATTCTATCGGTTGGGTCGCCCATTCTGTTCTAGCATGGCTGGCGTAGAGTTAACGGACGAAGGTTGGATGGAGAAGGAGCGCACTGGGGTATGAAAACTTTCGGGCACAACCAAAGCGACGCGATACACTAGTAGGGCTTGCAGAATGTTGGGCACACCGTAGGTGCAGGTAAGTGTGTTCGATCAATCAAAAAAAATGTTTCCGGCCTCTACTACGGCTAGATTGATCTTTGGAGAAGAAAGATGGTGACGAAAACGAATGGAGCGAAAACAGAATCTTCTAGCCAGTCAACATCGGTCGATGTGGCCGATGACGACACGGTAGAAACGGCTAAAGCTGCAGGTTCGACTGCGGTAAGCACCGACGATTTAGACGATATTTTGGGGTCACTCAAGTCTTTGCTCAGCACGGTCGAAAAGCTGCAAAAGGCTCGTCAGGATGTGGGTGATATCAAGCCGTTGCTGGTGCGCATGCTGGATGGAGAATTGGTTGCTGGGGATGATCTGGAACAGTTGAAAACCGGAATTGCAGGCTTGATGCGGTTGGTGCGGGCCCACAGCGACCACCAAACGGCTCTGAGTAAGGCTCAACCCGCCAGAGATTTGCTAGATCAAGTGATGAAATAAGGCTGACGTGCGATTGCACGGTATTAAAGCAAAACGGTGCTGCATAACCTTTGTCTTGCATGGGTTCTACAACGCCGTTTTGTTTTTGACCCATTGACCTGAGCCTACCTTGGGTGGATAGGTTGAGTGCTTCCTCTGCTTTGCCAATTGTTCGCCAATATAAGTTTCCTGAACCCAAATGCTATCTGGGCTCGACTGGTAGGCATACGGTGAACTGCGTTCTGCCAGGTTTGGAATCGAAGGTAATGGTGCCATGGTGGCGGTTTTCGACAATGCGCCGGGTGGTTTCCAATCCAAGCCCTGAGCCGTTGCCAACAGATTTAGTGGTGAAAAAGGGCTCAAACACTCGGCTTTGAATGTTTGGCGGAATGCCGCTGCCAGAGTCGGTAATGCAAACCAGAATGTGATCGGTGCAATGTTGTGTGGTAATTTTGAGGGTTCCTTTGCCCTCCATAGCATCGACCGCATTATCAATTAAGTTTGTCCATACTTGGTTTAATTCGCTGCCGTAGGCCATCACTTTAGGCAGATGTGTGTCGTACTGTTTTTGTACCTCAACACCATACTTTAGCTTATGAGAAAAGAGCCGTAGCGTATCTTCTAAACCTTGGTGAATATCAACTTCTTGTTGTACTCCTTGGTCTAAATAGGAGTAGGATTTCATGGCTTTCACGAGTTCTGAAATGCGTTCTGCTCCGCGCATTCCATGTTTAATCATTGACATGACTTCAAACGATAACGCTAGCCAGTGTAAGCCCATGTTGCGGAGTTCGCTTACATCGTTGCGCCATCGATCCATCAGTTCGTCTAATGTATCGGTTGCGATATTGGCTTCTGCTAGAGGGGTTGCCAGTTTCCAGGGTTGTTCAACGCCATAATCCTCTAACCAATTCAGCAATTCATCTTCGCGATCGCTCACCTGGATCGGATCTAACCGTTCATTGAGAATTGCGTCATAACCGCGATCGCGAGTTTGTAACCATTGCTGTGTATGGGCTTCATCTACCTGTTGTTGCCCATAAACGAGATTCATGCGTTGGAGTTCTGCAACGGCTTCGGGCATTTCCCGCAGGGCACGCACCAAAGCTGCAGCGGGGTTATTTAACTCGTGAGCAAGGCCAGCAGCCAGCGTTCCCAAAGCCGCCATTTTTTCCCGTCCGCGAATGAATGATTCCAGCCCGCGAGTACGCTGCTGCACAACCCGAAACATCATGCGCTCAAAGTCGCGACATTCGTGCAGGAGTTTCAGAAAGTCGTCGCCTTGCAGTTTATAAAGTTTGCAGTTGGTCGTGGCCTTCATGGTGACGGGCATGGGCTCGTCGGTGAGGATAGGAATTTCACCAAAAAAAGATGGAGCCTCGTGCTGGCCGATCGGAATATCAATGCCGTCGCTGCGCCGGGTGATACTGACCTGTCCTTGAATGAGCAAAAACAGCCCACAGGCCATGTCTCCCTCGTGGACGAGGATGTGACCTGCAGGTTTTTCAATAACCTCGGCGCGATCGCAGATCCATTCCAGCCGCATTTTGGGCAATTGTTGAAATGGTTCAAGATGATTCAAATCCTCAATGCACAGCATGAGTAATTCCTGTGAGTAATTCCTTGGTTTAGGAAGACAAGTTTACTTGAGATCCCCTAGAGGCACGGCTACACATTGCTCAGGTAGCGATGGATGAACTGAACGGCGATCGCGCCTTCGCCCACCCCCGAGGCTACCCGCTTGACAGAGCCATGACGCACATCTCCGGCTGCAAAAATGCCGGGTACGCTAGATTCCAGCAAAAACGGAGGACGGTCTAGGCTCCACCCCCTGGGCGGTTTGCCATCGCGCATTAAATCTGTGCCGGTGAGAATGAAGCCCGGATCATCGCGTTCCACGATGCCATCTAGCCAATCAGTTTTGGGACTAGCCCCAATGAAAATGAACAGAGAGCGGGCTGGCACAACCTCAATGTGGTTGGTGGATTTATGAGCAATGGCGATCGCTTCAAGATGCTCGTCTCCTTTCACTTCTACGACGCTGCATCCCGTGCACACTTGAATATTATCGGTCGCCGCAATTTGGTCAATCAAATATTGCGACATACTAGCCGAGAGCGATTCTCCACGTACCAGCATGATGACTTTGCGTGCATATTTAGCAAAGTGCATGGCCGCCTGCCCTGCCGAGTTGGCCCCGCCAACCAGATACACATCTTCGCCACTGCACGCGATCGCCTCGGTCATGGCTGCTCCATAATATACGCCTGCACCCGTTAGCGCTTGGGCACCGGGCACATTTAACCAGCGGTAGGAAACTCCCGTGGCCACCAGTAGCGCATGGCAGCTAATGTCGCTGCCGTCGGCCATGTGCAACACTCGATAGGGATCTTGCAGGTGCACATGGGTGACTTCCTGCGGGGTCAAAATTTCCACCCCAAATCGGCGAGCCTGAGTGACAGCACGACGAGCCAAGTCGCTACCGCTAAGCCCCACAGGAAATCCCAAATAGTTCTCAATGCGAGAACTGGACCCCGCTTGCCCACCTGGGGCTTCGCGTTCTATCAGTACGGTGCTTAGCCCTTCGGAGGCTCCATACACAGCGGCCGCTAATCCGGCTGGGCCACCACCTACAATGGCCAAATCGTAGAACGGGCGCTCGGCTTGCGTTTTCAGGCCAATTTTTTCGGCGATCGCCAAGTTGGATGGTTGAACCAACTGGGTGCCATCGGGTAGCAAAACCAGCGGTAACTGAGGCTTAGTCGAACTTTCTGCATAGCCGACGAGCGTTGCGGCTTCCGGCGCTTGCTCCATATCTAGCCATTGATACGGAACCTGGTTGCGCGCCAAAAAATCCTTAACCTGGTGGGACATTGGAGACCAGCGATCGCCAACTACCCGGATGCCCTGAAAGGGAGGCCGAAATTTAGCAAACCAGTCATCCAGCAAGTCATCCAAAACGGGATATAGCCGCTCTTCGGGCGGGTCCCATGGCTTGAGCAAGTAGTAATCGAGGCGAGCGCTGTTGATGGATTGGATGGCGGCATCGGTATCGGCATAGGCCGTGAGCAGCACACGCTTTGCATCTGGAACCATGGTTCGAGCCTGCTCCAAAAACTCGACTCCGCCCATGTTGGGCATGCGTTGATCGACCAAAAAGAGGGCGATCGCCTCATGTTTAAGCTGGAGTTGTCGGATCGTGTCGAGTGCTGCAAGGCCCGAGTTCGCTCGAACGACCCGAAAGCGATCGCCATATTGCTGTCGGAGATCTCGCGACACTGCCTGTAGAACTTCTGGATCATCATCAATTGCAAGAATTGCGGGTTTTGCCATAGCAAGAAAATGCCTTTAGAAGGGAAAAACGATGATTGGATTCACACCATCAAAATCAATGCGAATAACATGTGCGTATACGAGAGTTCCTCGATTTATTTCAATGGTTGTGCAATGGGTTAAACAATGGTTCGTCTAGGTTCCATTGAGTTAACTCGGCAATTGATTCAAAACTTAAAAGAGAATTGAGTCAATGAGAGCAATATGTATCGAGATGGCGGTCTTTTTACGGAAGCAGGACCGCAGGATCTTGTGTTAGAAACAGTTGGAGTTTAAAGCATTGTAAATGAGCAGTGTGTAGCCAAAAGCATCAGGGGTCAGGGTGTTTTGGAATCGCTGAGGCTACAAAACTTAACTGCGAAATTTAACCGAATTCAATGTTCGATACTTGTTCTTGCCTCACTCGCAACTTGGCTGAATATTCAGCTCACATCCTCTACTTGGGAGTAGCGTTAGCCGCAATTCTGCATCAAGCGAATTTAGCAATCCGATCTAAGAGGGGTTCTGTGGGTGTCGTAAATTTCTCCATCAGGTTGCCTGTAATTTAGAGATGGAGCATATCACAAAATCTTGAGATGCTTGGGTAGTTCTGCTTACCTTTCTTCATTGAATCGATCCGTTTGTTCAGTAGTTTCTCGGACTCATCCGGCGATTTATTTTCGTTTTGAAGCAAATAAATTGCACGGTAGTGCTGCTAATCGTGACCATGTGACGAAATCGACAAGTTTGGTTGCACAAGTGGTCCTCATTCATGATTGATCAGCGCGGGGATGGGGTGAATTTACGGCGGTCGTGCAGATTCTATATTTAATAAGCAATGCAAAGAAATCCCATAGGTAGGGGAAAATTTGAAATAGGGGCTCTGCTAAGCGCAACAAATGGGCGTGGGTTTCGTAAAGCTTATGAATGTGAGTATGCGTATGGACTCTTCGATGTTTGGGAATGAAGCAGCGCGACTACAGGCCCTACATCGCTACGATATTTTGGATACAGATGCAGAACCCGCATACGACGATTTGGTTCAACTGGCGGCCCAAATTTGCCACGTTCCCATTGCGTTGATTAGCCTTATTGATGGCGATCGCCAATGGTTCAAAGCGCGCATTGGAACCGAATTGACCGAGACCCCTCGCGATATTGCTTTTTGCAACTACACCATTCAAAGCAATGAACCGCTTGTTGTCACCGATCCCCAAATCGATCCTCGCTTTGCCGAAAACCCGCTAGTGACAGGTCCGTTGAAGATTCGATTTTATGCCGGAGCACCCCTCATTACTCCCGAAGGATACCGAATTGGCTCGATTTGCGTCATTGATCAACTCCCTCATTCGCCGTGTTCCGAGCAGGTTGCGGCTCTACAACGGCTGAGCCGCCAAGTAATTAGCCAAATGGAACTACGCCAAAGTTTTGCAGCCTTGCGCCAAAGCGAAGAGCAACTCTACAGGCTGGTGAAACATATGCCTGTGATGCTGAATGCCTTTGATATTGATGGCAACATCACAGTTTGGAACGATGAGTGCGAACGCATTACGGGTTACTCGGCTGAAGAAATGATAGGAAAGCCGGATGCTTTGCAGCGCCTGTATCCCAACCCTGTCTATTTGCAACAACAACTCTCTAGCTGGGAGCGTCGGGGCAATTCCTACCGCAACTGGGAATGGAGTTTAACGTGTAAAGATGGCAGTGTTCGTACGATTGCTTGGTCGAATGTTGCCGATCAATTTCCTATTCCAGGGTGGAGATTCTGGGGAGTTGGAATTGATGTGACTGAGCAAAAGCAGGCGGAGTGTGCGCTGCGGCAGCAAACCGAACGAGAACATTTAGTGGCGGATATTGCCAATCGAATTCGACAATCTCTGGATTTAACTGAAATTCTCAATACAACGGTTGCTGAAGTGCAGCGGCTATTGAAGGCCGATCGGGTTCTCACCTATCGGATCGATTCCCAAGGGGAGGGAATGGTGACCCATGAGGCGGTAGCGGCTGGATATCCAAGAATTCAAGATCAGGTTCTGCCGAAGGAAATTTTTCCGACGGAGTGCCACGAATTGTATCGACGCGGTCGAGTACGAGCCGTGATGAATGTGGAACAGGATGATATGTCTCCCTGCTTGGTCGAAATGCTGCGGGGGATGCAAGTGAAGGCCAAGCTGGTGGTTCCCATTTTGTATAAGGAAGAGCTATGGGGATTGTTGGTGGTGCATCAGTGCAGCGATGTACGACAATGGCAACCCTGGGAGGCTGAATTGCTGATGCAGTTGGCAACTCAGGTGGCGATCGCCATCCACCAATCAGAGCTGTACCAGCAGGTGCAGTGTGAGTTGGCCGAACGCATTCAAGCCGAATATAAAATTCGGGATCAGGCTGCTCTGCTGGATGTTGCGACAGATGCCATCTGGGTTCAAGACCTTGATCACTATATTCGCTATTGGAATAGGGGGGCCGAGCGTTTGTATGGCTGGCTGGCCGAAGAGGTGTGTCACCGTCCGGTGGAAGAATTTTTGTATCGAGAGCCTGCTAGCACAATCACCCAAATTCGCGAGACCACGCTGCGCCATGGGCAGTGGCAAGGAGAACTGCGCCAGTGGACGAAAGATGGGCAGGAAATTGTGGTTGAAAGTCGCTGGGCCTTAGTTTATGACCTTGCGGAGCAGCCCAAAGCAATCCTAATGGTGAACACCGACATTACCCAAAAGAAATCGCTAGAGCACCAAGTTTTGCGGACTCAGCGGATGGAGAGCATTGGCACTTTAGCAGGGGGAATTGCCCATGATCTCAATAATTTATTAGCTCCTATTTTGATGGCGGTACCGCTGTTGGAGCAACAGCTGTGTGAGCAAGATGGCTCTAAAAACTGCCAATGGCTAAATGTTGTAGAACAAAGCGCTCGCCGAGGAGCAGGCTTGGTAAGGCAGGTGTTGTCTTTTGCGCGTGGGGTAGAAGGAGAGCGATCGCCCTTAGAGCTGAAGCATTTGGTCTGGGAAATCCAGCAAATCGTAGAAGAAACATTTCCTAAAACGCTCACGCTGTCTACGAATGTTCCCTACGATTTGTGGGCGGTGTGTGGCGATGCCACTCAACTGCACCAAATATTAATGAACCTATGTTTGAATGCTCGTGATGCCATGCCCTGTGGGGGCACGCTGTGTCTTGATGCGTGCAATCTTGAGCTTACTGAAGACTTTACCCAATTCCAGTTAGATGCCAAGGTTGGTCCCTATGTGCGAATTACCGTGTCGGATACGGGGATGGGTATTCCCAAAGATATTCTCGATCGCATTTTTGATCCCTTCTTCACCACCAAAACCACAGGGAAGGGGACGGGCCTGGGGCTTTCAACCGTTATGACGATTGTGAAAAGTCACGGCGGGTTTGTTACGGTTTCTAGCCAGGTTGATTGTGGAACGACCTTTCAGGTTTACTTACCAGCAATTCAGGACCCGGCAATTGCCAGTCCTGCACGATCGATTTTGGTATCGAACTGTGATGCCGTAGTGCTGATTGTGGATGATGAGCCATTGATGCGAGAGGTGACGCAAGCCTCATTAGAAAAATATGGCTGCCAAGTCCTAACTGCATCCAATGGGATAGAAGCAATTCAGATTTTTACTCGACATCAAGATAAGATTCAATTGGTGATTGTAGATATGATGATGCCGCTGATGGGTGGCACCACAACAATTCAACGGTTAAAGGACATCAATCCCCATATCAAAATTATTAGCACGAGCGGATTAGAAGCACCTCATTTATCGCTTGAACCATTGACAGAAATTAGCGGTTCGTTACTCAAACCATTTACTACCGAGGAGTTGTTGATTGCGCTGCAGCAGGTTTTGCATACGGAATCGGAATGCAGCAGGAACTAAGGAGAGCGATCGCCCCTATGTCCCGTGCTGACATTCATCTATAGTCGAACGAATCCAGGCAAACAGATCCATTCCACAGAATGTTTGTATTTCCCACGGTGTGAGTAACCATCTAACCAACAACTCAGGGGTGAGTACCAGATCTACACCAATGAGGAATGGTGCAGCATGGGATTAACTTTGGGTGCTATCGACAGGCTCAAGGCGAATCAACCGTCCGTTGGGTTCATCTGTGAGCACATACAAGTACCCATCTGGCCCCTCGCGTACATCGCGCACTCGGCGGCCAATATCGATCGAATCCTGAGCAATTTCGTTGCCTGAGGCATCTAGCTCAATACGGCGCACATCTCGCGTGACAAGCCCACCCGAAAATAGGTGTCCCTGCCATTGGGGAATGCGATCGCCCCGGTAAACTGTCAACCCTGACGGTGCTTTCGAGGGTGTCCACACCACCAGCGGATCAACCATCCCCGGACGCGACTGCTCAGCCGAAATTTGGCCACCCGAGTACTCCCGGCTAAAAGTGACGACAGGCCAGCCATAGTTTTCACCTCCCTGAATGAGGTTGAGCTCGTCTCCTCCCCGAGAACCATGCTCGGTTGACCAAACCTGATTGGTTTCTGGATCAATGGTCAATCCCTGAATATTGCGATGGCCATAGCTCCAAATTGCTGGATCTGCCTCGGTTGAATCGGCAAATGGATTGTCGGCTGGAATGGAACCGTCATCATTAATTCGTACAATTTTGCCTAGGCGACTGGTCAAATCTTGAGCTTGGTTGCGAATGAGCTCGCCTTCTAGCTGAACCGGTGGATTGCCGCCATCGCCAATGGAAATGAGCAAGGTGTTATCGGGGAGCCAGGTCATGCGCGATCCAAAGTGCTGCCCATCTTGTTTGAGGCGATTCACTTCAAACAGCATTGTCCAATCGGACAGGGCACTGCCGTCAAACCGGGCGCGGGCGACGCGAGTGTGATTTGCACTGCGAGAACCGGCCGCATAGGTAAAGTAAACCCAGCCATTTTGCTCAAATTGTGGATGAAGCGAAATATCGAGCAGTCCGCCCTGCCCTACTGCCAAAACTTCTGGTACGCCAGGAATTGGGTTTGGATCAAGGACTCCATTGCGAATGATACGCAGCCGACCGGGCCGCTCTGTAACCAGCATGTTGCCGTCTGGTAACCACACAATCCCCCAGGGATGCTCCAATCCTTCGGCTAGCGTGACCTGATTCACTTCAACATCTGCAGCGGCGATCGCGCTGGAAACGGCATTCTCAGGAGCTACAGTTGTGGGGGAGGGTTCTGCAGCAGTGGATGAATCGGCAGCTTGATCAGGAGTTGCGCTGGGTTGCACAGAAGTTGCTGTGGCACAACTTGTCATGGCGAGCAGTGCAACAAACTGCCCCACCAAACGAATAGAACGCTGGGCCGAATGTTTGATCTGGACTCCAGCGTGATGAGAATTGGAATTCATATGGGCCATGATTGCTGCGATTCATCTGTTATGGAACGTCAATACCTATAATGTAATGTTTTCCGTTGGAGACGCTCACTATCTCAGGTTATATGACTTAAGTCATGGCAGTGCTGTGGAACTGATTTAGGCACGAGACATGGTGAGGGAATAGCAGAAGCGATCGCCCCGTGAAATGGTTTCTCCATAGGCGATGGGTTGTTGGTTTGGGTTGTACGCTGTGTGTCGATAAACCAGTAATGGATGACCCAATGGAACGTCCAAATATTGACTAATTTCCGGATCAGCATGCGTACATTCGAGAATCGCAGAAATATGATCGATGGCGATTCCATGCCGTTCCAAAATGGGAAACGTCATGTGGTGCTGAAGCGTGTGTTTTGCACTCCCAAGCGATCGCGCGATCGCTTGGGGCAGATAGGTAATATCGAGCGCACCGGGTATGCCGTTGATGTTTAAAAGTTTCTTTTGAATGTATACCTTGGTGTTCTTTTGACCTTTTGTTTCGGATGTGAACAAGATGGATTGAACTGCTGCTGAGGGTGTGATCAGCTCGGCCATGAGCGACGTTACGGTGAATGAAGCCCCCTGTCGAGCCATGTCATCTTCCAAAAAAACGAGCGGGCTGGAGAGTGAGTAGGCAACCTTCTGCCGTTTGGTGACAAATACACCTTTGCCCTGGTGCGAGGAGACGAGACCCTGACCAATGAGATTGGCGATCGCCTGCCGAATCGTCGTACGACTTACCCCAAACTCCTCCATGAGCTGGTGTTCGCTGGGCAACTGGTCGCCCGGTTGGTACACCCCGTCGGCAATTTGGTGACGCAAATGTTCGGAAATGGAGATATGCAGAGAAGCCATTTGTACCTCAAAACACAAACTTGTTATAACAAGTTGCTATGCTGATACTTGAACTTGTTATAACAAGTCGAACGGGTTTGGATGCAATTCGTTCAGAAATCATTTCAGAAAAGACGGTGCAAGACATGATGGCAAACGAGCAATCAATGGTGATATCTCCTGTCCAGGGCAGGGCTTCCAGTCCGCGTCAGCTTTTGGCGGCGGATGAGTTGGCGATGCTCAACGAGCGATCGAATCTGAAGGGTGGGATGCAGCTCGCGAAACACCTGGCTGTGATGGCTGCTAGTGGCATAATCTGGGCTACGCAGATGGAGCATTGGTGGCTGGCGCTACCTGCGCTGGTGGTGTATGGCTTCAGCCTAGCGGCGATGTTTGCCACGGTGCATGAGTGTGGGCACCGCACGGCTTTTGCCAACAATCGCGTCAACGATGTAGTGGCTTGGTGGGCGGGAGTGTTGTCGTTCTACAACAGCACGTTCTATCGCCGCTACCACAAGTGGCATCACCGCTTCACCCAAATCCCAGGCAAAGATCCAGAGCTGGATGATCCCAAACCTGCGTCTTTCAAGGATTACGTGGTGGAGGTGAGTGCCATTCCCTGGTGGATGGGCAAGGTCAAGACCCACACTCGCATTGCCATGGGGCATGTGCAGAACTATCCCTTCCTGCCAGAGAGTGCCTATGGGGAGGTGATTCGCTCGACTCGTTGGCAACTGGCGGTGTATAGCGGGGCGATCGCCCTTTCCATTCTCGCTGGACATCCTTGGGCGGTGCTGCTGTATTGGGTGCTGCCCATGGCGGTAGGGCAGCCGTTGCTGCGGGCAATTCTGCTGGCGGAGCACACAGGCTGTACCGAGGACGAGAACCCGTTCACCAACACGCGCACCACGCTGACCATGCTTCCCGTGCGGTTGTTGATGTGGAATATGCCCTACCATGCCGAGCATCACCTGTATCCGTCGATGCCATTTCATGCGCTGCCTGCGGCTTACGGCAAGCTGTCGCAGCATTGGCAACAGGTGGAGCACGGATATGTGACGGTGAACCGCAAACTGGTTAACGCGTTGGGGAAAGCCGCATGAGCGCCACCGGACAAGTATTCACAATTCCCGACTTTGAGTTGCAGTGTGGCGCAGTGCTGCCGGAAGCGCGAATTGTGTACCAGACCTATGGAGAACTAAATGGCGCTCGCTCCAATGTCATCCTGTATCCCACGTCCTACGGGGCGCAGCATATGGATATTGACTGGTTGATTGGGCGCGATCGCATTCTTGACCCCAGCCGCTGGTTCATCATCATTGCCAATATGTTTGGCAATGGCCTGTCCAGTTCGCCCAGCAATGATGCCGCTTGCTGTCTCAGCGAAGAGGGCTTTTGGTTCACCCATTGGGATAATGTGCGGGCGCAGGAGCAATTGCTGCAAACGGTGTTTGGCATCGAGTCGCTGGCGCTGGTGTATGGCTGGTCGATGGGGGCACAGCAGGCGTATCACTGGGGAGCACTGCATGGCGATCGCGTGCAGCGCATTGTGGCACTATGCGGCACGGCTCGCACCACAGATCACAACACCATTTTTTTGCAGAGCCTGCGAGCGGCGCTGACAGCCGATCCGGCCTGGACGGGAACTCGGTTTACCGATGTACCCGATCGCGGCTTTCGGGCGTTTGCGCGCATCTACGCCAGCTGGGCGGCATCGCAAGCCTTTTACCGAGAGGGACTGTATTACCCGTTGGGATACGAGTCGCTAGAGGACTATTTGCTGCAGGGCTGGGAGGCGGGATATCGCAAGCGCGATCCGCACAATTTGCTGGCCATGATTGACACCTGGCTGCGGTGCGATGTGAGCAACAATCCCAGGTTTGAGGGCGACTACGAACGAGCAATGTCCTCGATTCAAGCTCCTGTTTTTGTAATGCCTGCTACAACAGACCTGTACTTCACCCCAGAAGATTGTGAGGCAGAATCTCGTTTGATCCCTCGGGCGGAGTTTCGGCCCATTCCCTCTATTTGGGGGCATCGTGCGGGAAACCCGTACCAAAATCCTGAGGATGAGGCGTTTATTCAAAATGCAGTGGCGGATATCTTGACGCGATCGCTCAATTAACTCTGGCTACATCTCAGATTGATTCACGGATGAATTCATAGTGATGTGGCGAATAGGTTAACTAAATGATTCGGCGGAGATTCTAACGCTGTGTTGCTCGTGTCCATTTCGTGAGTCTTGTGCGCTGCTATGTCACAATCTCTGTCTGCGATCGCGCGTGATCGAAACATTCGCTATTTCATGATCTCGTTTACCGATCTGTTTGGGGTGCAGCGGGCCAAGCTGGTGCCAGCCGAGAGTATTGATGCGATCGCCAGCAGTGGAGCGGGCTTTGCTGGATTTGCCGCTTGGTTGGATCAAACGCCTGCCGATCCCGATATTTTGGCGTTTCCCGATGTGGATCAACTGTTTCAACTGCCGTGGCAACCGGATGTGGCATGGCTCCCCGCCGACTTGTACACACCGGACGGAAACGCCGTGGACCAAACGCCGCGCCTAGTGCTGAAGCGGGTTTTGGCCAAAGCAGAAGAGATAGGCCTGCGAATTAAAACTGGTGTGGAGTGCGAATACTTTTTGCTGTCGGCCAGTGGGGAAACCATTTCGGATGGGCGCGATCGCCAGAGTAAGCCCTGCTACGATCAGCAAGCCCTGATGCGTCGCTACGATGTAATTCGGGAAATTTGCGATGCCATGCTCACCCTGGGCTGGGGGCCGTATCAAAATGACCACGAGGACGCGAACGGTCAGTTTGAAATGAACTGGACCTACAGCGATGCCCTGGTAACGAGCGATCGCCACGCTTTCTTCAAATACATGGTCAAGTCCATTGCCGAAAAGCATGGACTGCGCGCCACCTTTATGCCCAAGCCCTTTGCCCACCTCACCGGAAACGGGTGCCACATGCACCTTTCCGCCTGGGACCCCGAAGGCAAAGAAAACTTGTTCTACGACCCCAACGGAATGCTGGGATTATCTGATGTGGGATATCAGTTCATTGGTGGAGTGCTGCATTCTGCTGAAGCCCTGTGCGCCATCACCAATCCATCGGTCAACTCCTACAAGCGTATCAACGCGCCGGTCACGACATCGGGAGCCACCTGGTCGCCCAACACCATTAGCTACAGTGGCAACAACCGCACCCACATGATCCGCATTCCCGACGCGGGGCGGTTTGAGCTGCGCTTGGCTGATGGGTCTGCCAATCCCTATTTGCTGGCAGCAGCGGTGATTGCTGCTGGTCTGGATGGCATCGCCAACAAGCGCGACCCTGGCCCCCGCTGCGACAACAACAACTATACCGAGCCGTTACCCGTGGGTACGGTGAAGCAGCTTCCGGCCTACTTGCTAGATGCCCTGCGCAAGTTTGAATCTGATACGATCCTGTCGGAAGCGCTGGGGGCTGCCTTTTCCACGGCCTATCCCAAACTCAAGCGCCAAGCGTGGAATGAGTACAGCGCCCACATCTCCTCCTGGGAGCTAGACACCACGCTGGATTGTTAGGTCGTGGTTTGGTTCGTGGTTCAGGTGATGGTTCAATCTTGGCTGGGCGAGCAGGTGATGTTTCTTGCGGTTTCCGCTCGCAAAACGACCGATGCCCTATACGCCCCAAGCAGGGTTGTAACAGCGGATTTCTGCGGGACTGATGGGCTCAATTTGGCCTGATGTGCGATTGGCTCGCCATGCCTGTCGAATTTGGGTCAAATATTCGGTTTCTGTGTATTGCGCGATCGCCAAAAGTTCTGGATCTGGCTGTTCATTCAGCTCGCAGCTAGATACCAGGTTTTCGTTCTCTGCGATCGCAGGCATCTCTAGCACATCCACTACTTCAAAAATGGCCTGCTGCCCCTGGTCTCCAGGCCGAATGTTGAACCAGAGAAATTCCTGCTCTCCCTGCCGAACCTGATTGATCCAATAGTCATTCCTGTCTAAGAGTTCACCCACGAGCCACCCACCGAGTTCTTCCACCCCTTCAGGCAGATCACCCGACAAGTATCGAGTGCCCACAAACGACTGGGCCGATGGTGTGGCTTGGGCGTAGATCGAGGGAGTTTCTACGGACGAGGGAAATGGAACACAACTGAGCAGCCCAGGAGCCACCAGTAGCGCAACGAGAGGCATTTTCATCGGATGACCTTTCACAGAATAGGAATGCTTGTATCTGTAACCTACATTCCATCGGTAGTCTTTTCCTTAAGCCAGGAAATTGTTTTATTCAGCCTTGATAAAGCACTAGCTTTTAGCACAAGGGACCGGAATGAAAACCCCTGTGCGATCGTTAAAGCCGGAGGTGATGCATGACGCCATCCCGCTCTATGCAGGATAGGTATCACAATCGCAAATCCAAAATCGCAAACCGCAAATCCAAAATTTCCTACGCCCATCCCACAGCTTGCGTGCTGATCACTCGCTTGAGGTCGGGCTGAAGCTCGATGGTGTAGGCAAAGGGAGAGCTAAGCGAGGTGTTGACCTGCTGCATGCGGCTACCATCGGGATTGCGGGGTGCAAAGAAGGAATCCGCGCTGATCACCAGATTGCCAGCCGTGTTGACCGACAGGTTTTTGACCACGAGCGAGTTGCTATTGCCGTTGCTGAGCAGGGCAGACAGATACGCAGCATCTAGCAGTTCACCCGTGTTCAGGTCGATGCGGCCAATAACGGAAACCTTGGGGCCTCCCCCCTGGCCGTAGCTACGCAGCCACGCTTGCTGAGCACTCTGACTGGCGCGACGGAAATCTTCGCTGGAAGAACCCTGGGTGCCATCCACGCTAAACACGGCGTAGAGATCGGTGCCCGTCCACACCAACCCATAGCCGCGACCATCGGCCCCGGTAATTTCGTAGTCGGTGCGAGTCCAGTTGGCCTGGGGATTGGCGCTATCGAACAGGCGAATGATGGGGTTTTGGTTGATGGAGCTAACTTGCTGGGTGCCAATGTAGAGAGTTTTGGTGCCAATGGTGATGCGGCTACCGTTCAACGCTGCGATCGCCCCTTCATTCTCCCCTGTTCCAAACTTGACCACGGTATCTGTAAAGGATGTGAGCACGTTGGTGGGTGTCCCAGGATTCACCGGAGGATTCACGGGAGGATCTACCGGAGGATTCACAGGCGGAGTGCCAGAATCGGGATCGGTGGGCAGCGGAGTGTCGTTTGCCACGGCCAAAATTGATTGCATCAAGGGTTTGTTCGACCAGGTTTGATCCGCTGGAACGAGTGTTGCGACGGCGGCGGCTTGAGCGGTTGCGCCCTCAATCTTGAACATCACATCGTTGAAATCATTGTCGGAGGTGCGATCGCGCCGCAGATCTTCCATCGCAAATAGGTTGTTGGCGACCTGGGCAAACTGGGTGGCACTGTTGGGATTGGCGGCATCCAGCGAGAAGAGGGGGCGTTGCTTACCATCAGCACTGGGCTGGTCGAATACGGACTGCACCGTGCCATCGGGAACCAGCATAATGCCAAAGGTATCTCCGGCGGTCATGGCTACGGTTTTAGGGCCAGCGTAGCTGCCGCGATTGAAGTTGCGCTCGCCCAAATCGCCTGAGAGTTTTGCGCCTTCGCTGCCATCCGAAATGACGACGTAGCCCTGAGTGGAGTTGGTGAGGGCACGCCGCGCTGCCTCTTTGATGAATTCGGGTGAACCGGGCACCAGGTTTTGCATCCCGCCAAGGCTAAAGATGGCGATCTGTCCCTGATATGAACCGCCATCGAACACATAGTCAATGCTGACCTGTCCGGTGGCACCTACAGTAAACTCGCCCAGTGCGGCCTGCTCTACGGCAAAGGTTTGGTTTTGCCAGGTGAAGGTGGCGTGGTCATGCTCGGTTTTGAGGGTGTGAAGAGTGACAGCGGCGATCGCTTCTCCTTGTACCAATGCGGCAAAGATTGCGCCTTCGTCTCCAGAGGCATCGATGGTGTTGAGCTGGCTATCGAGCGCGTGACCCAGTTCTTCGAGCACTACAGCGGCGATCGCCCCGGTGGTGCTTTGCGCCATCCATTCCTGGCTCAGGTAAATGGTATAGTTGCTGGCCGAGAATGCGCCCTTGGCCTTTAATGCTTGGGCGGGAACGATTTCCAGGTTGGGCAAGGCATCTCCAGCAATCCACTGGGCGATGACTTGGCGAGCCTGTTGGGGTTGTAGGGTGGAACCAAAGGCGGTGGCGATCGCTCTCTCAAAGCCTGGATTGGCCAAAAATTGCTGGAGTTGCGTTTGCACCTGTTGCCATGCGGGAGCTAGCTCAACGGGGAGGGTGTGGCTTGTGCCAGTCGGGCGCATGGGAGCACTGAGCCAGGGCTGGGCCGTTACTAGGTTGGCAGGCTGAATGCTGGAGAGCAGACCATCGTTGGGAAAGCTGGGAGTCACTTGGCCGATGAGGCGATCGCTGGTGGGAAGCGTGGGGAGAGTAGGTGCGATCGCCCCACCCAAAGCGCCACCAAAAAGCCCATTCTCGCTCCGATTCCACAATCCTTCTCCCTCGCTGGCGTAGCTGTGATGGATTACTAGATCGGCCTTCTGCCAAATCGTATCCCCAACGGCTGGTTGCCCATGCAAAAACTCGTTGGTTACCAGGGGATGAGACTGTACCGAAAACCCGCCCAAATCGCCCGCAAAGGAAGTATCATTCATAGCCCGTTGGAATGCGCAACTTACATACAGTTACTCCTCGCCTGTTCTAAAACTGGACAGTTCAAAAAAGTCGAGTATTCCTACGGGACATTAAATTTGGTTGGTTCAAACACGTTGCGTATTTACCGAAATCAGGTCATCCTAACTCACAAGATTTGACCAACACATTCTTTGCTACGAATGAACTGCGGGCTAGGTGAGAAAGTCCACTCTGCGCCCGCGAATGAATTGCGGGCTAGGTGAAAAAATCCACTGAAGTGGACTGCTCTATGCCTCCAATGTTTTCTTCTCGCGTGGTTCTTGCTGTGAAGGTGAATCCACTTCAGTGGATTTCCCTCCCGGTAGCCCGCAATTCATTCGCGGGGCCAACGCAGGTTGATACCATCCGCCCCGATCGTATTCCAAAACCTTAGATCAAACGCCTGAGATCAAATGCCTGAACTCCAGGAATTGACATCACACTCCAATCCAAAATCCAAAATCCACCCTACGGAGTCGGCAAGGGCAACTCAATTCCCACCTTGCTGCCCAGCTCAATCACGTTATCCACAAATTCATTGGCTCCAGCGACTCCACTGGCAACCAAACTAGCGGCTGTGATTAGTGCCATTAGCCGCTTTTTGAGTCGGGGAGTGTTGCGCTGGTCGGCGGGCTTTTTCACCTCTTCTTCCACATCGGCCAGCTCAATGGCGAGGTCTTCTTGCACCTCGGCAGGAAACTGGGCGGTGGATTGGCGCAGGGTGGCGATGAGTTGCAGCAACTCGGCGGTGCTGGTGCCGCTCATCTGGCTAAACTGTTCGGCGTTTTGGGTGGCGTTATCTTTCACTTCGTTGGCAAAATTGGCGATGTTGGCGTTTTGCAGGTTATTTGTAACTTGGGCTTTATGGCCAGTCACCTTATCGCCCATTACTTTGTCGCCTGCAACGTTGTCGCCGGAACCGTATTGATATTGATGGATGCTGTCGGACATCGAGTTGCTCTCTTGTCGTTCGGTTGAAGGGTTGAATCGAGGGGCATAGTGGAGCTTCATGAGCTGGCTAGCATGAAGCGGCAGCATGGCGTAGGTTTGCCCATCGTCATCGCTAAAGTCTACTTCATACACATCGGTTGCTAAGTGTTCGACAATGGTGCCCACTTGCCCTATCTGGAGCCGATACTGCGGTAGCTCATCCATGAGGGCAACAACATCTAAAAGCTGAAGGGTGCTGAGAGTGTTAACCATTAGGCGACCTCACAATGTAGCAACTGACAAGACGGGGAAAGGGTTCGGTTGGGCGAATGTTCCAGGCGGTGCGAACAGTAGCAGTGGCGGTGTTGTGGGTGAGCGGAAAATCGACGATAAACCGCTGTCCATACTCATCGTGCAGGGTTGGGATGGCTCTGTGAGTTTGAATGGCCTGTCGAATATAGGATTGCAGCAATTCAGCATCCTCGGCGCTTAACCCTAGAATAGCGGCAAACAATCGGGCTTTGTGTTTGCCGCGCGGGTGCTGGGGGTTGAGGCTGTAATTGCGCAGCTTATCGAGATCAATTACAGCAGCATCAACGTTCGGAAGTTTCATCGGAAGGATAGATTACCTTGTCGCCTGCGACCAAATCACGTCCAATATTGTCGCCCTTGCCATGCTGATGCAAGGTTCTGGAGCGATTGTCATGGACATTTAAGGAAATGTTGTAGGGGCCATCTTCAACAAATTCCATATCCAGACCGGAACCGCTGCTATATCGCCGCTGCCGGGTTTCGCCCGGTTCGTAGCCATCCAGAAGCTGCCGGAGGTTGACTTTGATGCGGAGTTTGCCGATGGGGTATTCTTGCTCGCCCATTGCCTCTAGGCCCAATAGCTCCTGATAGTCGAGGGGTGGATGATCGGGATAGCCGGGAACGGGAACCCACTCGGTCACTTCTAGATTGGCGAAAGTGTTGTGGATTTTGGTGAAAATGCTACGAATGATGCCGAGAGCGGTACGGCGGGTAGACTCGCGACCGCTAATGGAAATGAAGATCTTTTTGTCTTCGGGGTCGGCTTTGATGCGGGTGATGTTGTAGATTTCACTGCCTTCGGTAAAGGTCAGCATCACGCCGCTGCGCCAGCAGGTTTGCTGATGAATGTGGTCGTGCATGAGCACGATGAAGCGAGAGAGAACGCTTTCGGGCAGGATGCGGTAGTGGTATTGAAACTCTAGCGTTTCACCTTCTAATCCTGTGTTTTCGGGTTCTTCTTTGGGAAGGAGGCCGGGAATGAGGAACTTGGCCGGAGTGCAGTCGGGAATTTGGAAGCAGAGCTGAAACTCTTTCATCAGCTCGGTGAGGTAGCGGTGCCGCTGGGCGGGGTAGCGCTGCGGATCGAGAACGCGGCTGAGATCGTTGTCGGTGAGAAGACCTTTGGATTCGGTTTTGAGGTGGTCGTCGCTGAGGAGGGCGTAAATGCCCTGAGTCACCCAGTCGGGATTGAGGACATTGGTGGATTGCAGAATGGGATGATCGCGAAAGCTGAGCACCAACCCCAAATGATGCAACAGGTCGATGAGCTGTTCCTGGTTTTGTTCTTCGGGGATGTGGTGCTGGTAGCATATGCCCAGGTATTCGTTGTAGGAAATGAAGTCGCGATCCATGGCTTCTAGCTTTTCTTTCACCTCAAACCAGGTGAGGGGCAGCAGATCATAGACTTCTTTGAGCTGGGCGACTTCCGCTAGAATCGCGGCGCGTAGATCATCAATGCCCTCGTTATCTTGGCAGGAGGTTTCGAGGATGGCTTTGATGTTGGGATATTTATCGCGCAGGGCTTTGCGGTTGATGTCGAGTGGCTGTTCGTCCTTTTTGTTGCCAACGATGATGACGGGTGATGCACCGCCAAAGGTTTGAATGAGCTTGAGCCAATATTCCAGGCGGTTTTGTTCTTCGCTGGTGCGGCAGTTGCACACCAGGAGATAGAGGCTGCGCTTGGTGAGAAAAAACTGGTGGGTGGCGTGATACACCTCTTGTCCGCCAAAGTCCCACACGTTGAGGCGCACATCTTTGCTGTTGACATGAATGTGCCAATTGCGGACGCTGAGGCCATCGGTTTGGGGTTCGTTGCGATCGTAGCGGTCATCAATGAGGCGCTTGACGAGGGAGGTTTTGCCGACGCTGCCCTGACCAATGAGCAGCAGCTTGGCTTCGTTGAGCGGTTGGACGTTACCACTGCGCAGTTGACGAAGATAGTTGAAAATGTCTTGAATCGCACCTGGATCTTCATGGCTGTTGGGTGGACCTAGGATTTCGGGCGAAATGGGAAGTGGATTTTTTCGTACATCTAGCTGTTTCAGATTCGGTAAATCTTCTAACCAATCTGGCAATAGATTGATTTGATTGTTTTCAAGATCAAGATTCTCTAGTTTTGTAAGCTGAGCGATCGCCTCTGGAATCTGGGTGATTCGGTTGAAACTGAGGCCGAGCTGAGAGAGGTTGGAGAGCTGAGCGATCGCGTCTGGAATCTGGGTGATTTGGTTGCTGCTGAGGTCGAGCTGAGAGAGGTTGGAGAGCTGGGCGATCGCGTCTGGAATCTGGGTGATTTGGTTGTCGCCGAGGTCGAGCTGAGAGAGGTTGGAGAGCTGGGCGATCGCGTCCGGGATGACCGTGATTTGGTTGGAACGGAGGTCGAGCTGGGAGAGGTTGGTGAGCTGGGCGATCGCGTCCGGGATGACCGTGATTTGGTTGGAACGGAGGTCGAGCTGGGAGAGGTTGGTGAGCTGGGCGATCGCGTCCGGGATGACCGTGATTTGGTTGTTAAAGAGGGAGAGCTGGGAGAGGTTGGTGAGCTGGGCGATCGCGTCCGGGATGACCGTGATTTGGTTGTTAAAGAGGGAGAGCAGGGAGAGGTTGGTGAGCTGGGCGATCGCGTTCGGGATAACCGTGATTTGGTTGCCACCGAGGTAGAGCTGGGAGAGGTTGGTGAGCTGGGCGATCGCGTCCGGGATAACCGTGATTTGGTTGTTAAAGAGGTAGAGCTGGGAGAGGTTGGTGAGCTGGGCGATCGCGTCCGGGATGACCGTGATTTGGTTGGAACGGAGGTCGAGCTGAGAGAGGTTGGAGAGCTGGGCGATCGCGTCTGGAATCTGGGTAATTTGGTTGTTCCAGAGGTCGAGCTGAGAGAGGTTGGAGAGCTGGGCGATGGCGTCTGGAATCTGGGTAATTTGGTTGCCGCTGAGGTCGAGCTGAGAGAGGTTGGAGAGCTGGGCGATGGCGTCTGGAATCTGGGTGATTTGATTTCCCCAAAGATAAATTTCTTTAAGGTTATGGAGTTGGCAAATCGTTTCTGAAATGTGTGTAATAGAGTTGCCACCCAGGTTTAGAAGCTGAAGATTTTGAAGCGTACTAACGACTGCGGGTACTTCAGTAAGCTGGTTGTCAATCAACCGCAACACCTTGAGTTGTGTCAACCGCCCCAGCTCTTGAGGGAGAGTTGTGAGCTGGTTTCCAATTTTTTCGCCACTATCGTCCAGCTTTCCCAAGGTTAGTATTTCAAGCTGGGTGAGCTTGCCAATTTCGGGCGGCAGTTCCGTCAAGCCTTTTCCCGATAGGTCTAGCTCTGTCCAGCCTTCTTCTGCCGCTTGGTCGATTAGTGCTAGCAAGTCTTTGTCAGTCATGAGGGAGTGGGGAGTCGGGAAGAGAGAGGGGCTAGGATTTAGAATTTAGGGATTAGGGGGAGGAAGAGGGAGTGGGTTGGTGAGGGGTAGCTCAACTCAGAGTGCCCGCATGGTGTGGGGTTGGCTGCAATCTATAAATTGGCACTTTTGGGGTGAAAGGGTCAAAATCCATATTCTTTCTTCAGATGCATGCCGTTCCTGGGTAAAGGGTTTAACTTATTCGAGAAGATTTAGATGCTACGGGAACAACATGGACTTAATGAACGTACTCAACCAAGCAATTTCTAGTTCGGATACCGAAGCCGATGGGGGATTGATGGGTTCAATTTTGGGTAGCTTGAACAGCGCGCCTGTGGAGAATAACAAAATTGGCGATATTGCCAGCAACCTGCAAGGATTTTTGCAAACCAAAAATCAGCAAACTCCTGGTGGGGCGGGTTCCCTCATGGGTATGCTGCAAACCGTTGCCGCCACAGGTGCCGTAGAACGCCTAATGGCCAATGAGCAAATTGGGGCGATCGCCCAACGAGCAGGCGTTACTCCCGAAATGGTGCGCATGGTTACGCCTATCATTGCCCAATTTTTGGTGAAAGGCTCCAACAGCCAGGGCGGTGGACTGCTGCAACGAGTGCTGTCTGGAGAGGTGAACCTGGGGCAAATGGCCGGGTTGATTGGGATGGCGAGTCAGTTTATGAAGTGAGGGAGTGGGGAGTCGGGAATTGGGAGTCGGGGCTAGGAGTAAGGGGCTAGGGGGTAGGAAATGGCTTTCCACTCCCTGTCTCCCAAAGTTTGGGAGAAGGAGTTGGGGGATGAGGGCCAACTCTTTAATTGGGCAAAGCAGCAGGTTCCGCAGAGCCAAGTTGCAGCGCATACAAATTGGCGTAAAGGCCCTGCTGGGCAATCAGTTCCGCATGAGTTCCCCGCTCCACAATGTGCCCCTGTTGAATCACCAACACTTGGTCGGCCTGGGTGACGGTGCTGAGGCGGTGGGCAATGACAAAGCTGGTGCGGTTTTTGAGGAGACGGGCGATCGCATCTTGTACCAGCGCTTCCGTGCGCGTATCAATACTGCTTGTTGCCTCATCCAAAATCAGAATTTTGGGATCGATGAGGATGGCACGAGCAATGCTCACCAACTGCCGCTGACCCTGGCTAAGGGGCGTGCCCCTTTCTCCCAAACGGGTGCTGTAGCCTTGGGGTAGCGCCGTAATAAACTCATGGGCATTGGCGGCCTGAGCCGCCGCCTCAACCTGAGCTTGGCTGGCATTAGGAACACCAAAAGCGATATTTTCCGCTACTGTTCCACTGAAGAGGAGGTTGTCTTGCAGCACAATGCCAATTTGGCGGCGCAGACTAGCCTGAGTCACCTGCCGCACATCCCAGCCATCAATGGTAACGGCACCACCCGTCACATCATAAAAGCGCAAAATCAGATTGATGATAGTGCTTTTGCCCGCACCCGTTGGCCCCACCAGCGCCACCATTTGTCCTGGTTGTGCCGTCAAGTTCACCTGATTGAGCACCTGCTGCTGGGGGGAATAACCAAACGTCACGGCATCAAACTTGACTTCACCGCGAATGAGTGGCATCTCTGCCGCATTCGGTGCATCCTGTAGGGTGGCTGGTTCATCCAATAGCAGAAAGATGCGATCGAGACCCGCCAGAGCCGATTGCGCCTGTGTGTAGAACTGGCTGAGGATTTGAATGGGTCGAAAGAACTGCTGCACATACAGCAAAAATGCCGTTACCACGCCAACTGTGACCGCACCCGTTACTGCCAGGTAGCCACCATAGGCCATTACTCCAGCGGTTGCCAGAGTGTTTAAGAAGTCAATCGAGGGTAAAAACGCAGCGGTCACGGCCACGGCTTGTACATTGGCTTTGCGGTTTGCCGCATTCAAGCTATCAAACTCTTCAATATTCAACTGCGTTCGGTTAAAGGCTTGGGCCTCGCGCACGCTGCCAATATCTTCTTCTAGCTTGGTGGACAGGTCGCCAATGGTTTCGCGAGTGACCCGGAAGCGGCGTCTGGCCCAGCGAGAAAATAGGCTAGTGGTGACGACCATAATAGGAACCACCAAATTACTAAGCAGCCCCAGTTGCAGATTCATCCACAGCATGGCGATGATAATGCCAACGAGGCTGAAGCTTTGCCCCAACATTTGCGGAATGGTGAGGCCAAATGCCTGATTCACCGTGTTGACATCGTTGAGCAAACGGCTCATCAGGTCGCCTGCCTCACTGCGATCAAAAAAGCTGATGGGTAGGCTTTGCACCTTGTCAAAAATATCTTGCCGAAGCTGGCCCAATAGCCGCTGCACGATAGAGCCCATGCGCCAAATTTGCCCGCGAATGGCCCACACTCCCAGAATATAAATGCCGGTGAGGAGAAACAGCATGACAACCAACCCCGACAAGTTGCCCTCCAAGATCAGGTTGTCGATTGTCCAGCCAATCAGCAGCGGGCCAATGGACTGTGTCGCTGCCCCAACGGCAACCAGGGCAAGCGCTGTAGGAATTTCTTGGCGGTAAGGGGCGAAATATTGCAGGAATCGTTGTAAGGTGGAGAGTTTTGCAGGTTGCTCGGTGGCAACAACGGGGCTGGGGCTTCTCATAAACAGTTAGAGTAGACAGTTAAAGTAAACAGTTAGAGGAATTTCGAGTAATTGGAATCAACAGTTAGCAATGGGGTTGGTTTGCGATCGCGCCTATTATCTAAACGGTAGGTAACTCAACATTGGCTAACTGCTGCTGCTGAGAGATCCGATGAGCGATCGCACCCTGAGCGCATTCATGTCTACTTTCGTTGGCGATCGCATTCATTGATCTATCCTCTACAGCATTCGCCCTAATGATGAAATTTATAAACTGAGCGTTGGTTGGTGCTTAAACTGACGCCTCTTGCGATCGCTTCACCTGTGATTCCAAAATGACTCCATACAAGTGACTATGGTGCATGAGTTCCTCGTGGGTTCCCTGCGCCACCAGTCTTCCCTTATCCATTAATAAAATACGATCGGCATTGCGGACAGTGCTAATCCGCTGAGCCACCACGAATGAGGTACAGGTGCGGCGACGCATCAGGTCGTCCAGAGCTGCCTGAATCTGGGAAGCCGTTTGGGCATCGACTGCCGAGGTGCTATCATCCAAAATCAGAATATTGTAGTTAGTAAGCAGGGTACGAGCGATCGCAATTCGCTGTTTTTGTCCACCCGATAGCCCCACGCCGCGCTCTCCCACAATAGTGTCATAGCCTTCTGGCAAACTCATGACAAAGTCGTGAATTTGGGCGGCTTGGGCGACTGTCATCACCTCTTCTAACGAGGCGTTGGGCTGTGCATAGGTGATGTTGGAAAAAATCGTGCCAGAGAACAACGTTGTCTCTTGAAACACCGTCCCAATGCGCGATCGCAAACTTTCCAAGGTAAAGTCGCGTACATCCCGCCCATCAATGCGAATGGCTCCAGAGGTGACATCATAAAACCGTGGAATCAGGTTAACAATGCTGCTTTTTCCCGATCCGGTCATGCCCAAAATGGCAATCAGCTCGTTGGGTTTGGTTTCGAAAGAAACATTGCGCAGGGCGGGAATGCTAGAGCCAGGATAGCGAAAAGACACATCCTCAAAAGTGATGCGTCCGCCGCAGGTCTCAAACGGGATAGCATTAGGGCGATCGCGAATCTCAATTTCTGCATCCACCACTTCATACACTCGCTCTGCTGAAGCTGCGGCCTGGGCGATCGCTGGAGCCGCAAACCCGATCAGCAAAATGGGCTGTAGCAGCAAGAACAAGTATGAATTAAATGCCACGAGTTCCCCAACTGAAAAGCGATCGCCAATTACCGCTGCG
This sequence comes from Leptolyngbya sp. AN02str, assembly GCF_050565595.1. Lineage (NCBI taxonomy): Bacteria > Bacillati > Cyanobacteriota > Cyanophyceae > Leptolyngbyales > Leptolyngbyaceae > Leptolyngbya > Leptolyngbya sp. AN02str. Next base: position 76,791 of record NZ_JBNXVR010000030.1, read on the forward strand.
CCACCGTAACCCACCACCATCACCGTGACCAAATTGCTCAGCAAAAAGATAAATGGAAAAGTATTGCGAATGGCGGCGATCGTTTTCATATTGGCTGCGATCAAGTCGTCATTCAGTCCGGTGTAGCGTTGCGTTTCAGCTTCCTCCCGCACAAAAGCTTTGACAACCCGCATGCCCAGTAAATTTTCTTGCAAGACTGCATTCAAGTCACCGAGCTGATCTTGAACCTGACGAAACAGTAAATTGTTTCGTTGCAAAAACCGTGCCATCAGCCAACCAGATAACGGAACAACCGTTAGCGTAATTATTGCTAGCTCCCAGTTCATCACCAGCAAAATGACAGCAATGGTGATGAGTGTGATGACACCACTGATAACTTGCAACAAACTGGTGCTGAGGAAGGTGCGAATTTGCTCCACATCACTTGTAACACGCGTAAGCAGTTGCGAAGTGGGAAACTGATCGTGATAGCTAAAACTCAACTTTTGGATTTTGCTAAAGATGGTATTGCGAATGTCGTACACAATACTCTGTGATAATGCTTCGGCACAAAAACTTTGGCCAAAGTTGAACACGCCACGGGCGATCGCGGCTGCAACCAACCCAGTCACACTGTACAAAACGACCTGAAAATTTTGCTCTGCAATACCCTGATCGATCGCCCAGCGAAACAGTTGAGGAGTCACTGCATAGGCCGCAATCAGCAACAGCGCACTCAGCAGCGCCCCCAACGTTAGCCAGGGATAAGTTTTGAACCGAACCAGCACCCGCTGCAAAGGCAGCAGAGACGACATTTCCTGACGCTGATCTTGAGGTTGGGTAGACTTAATCACGTGAAATGCTCCTGCAATGCCTGAAACAGTAGCAGAAGGAACGGCATTTCGACAGCATGCTAAAGCATGAATACAGATAGGGCTTACCCATCTGGCAATTTTTTGGGGATCCGATATACAAAAAAGTATGCTGCAAACGGTTTAGCGCTTGACTTAGACTACCAGGGAAACTCCTAAAACCACCAGCGCGACGCCTGTAATACGAGTAGGACTGGTTTCAAGTTTGATGTCAAGTTATTGACGAGCTAACGGCGCCTAGTTACTGTACATCCCAAAATAAAGAGGGAGAGAGGAATGACAATGAACCGTCATTCCTCTCTCCCTCTGTTTGTTTAGAAAAGAGCCCTGGCATCGAGCTATTTTTGCAGGCAGCTACCCACCAACTATCGTTGCCGCGGATGCGTTTCACCACTCAGTTCGGGATGGATGAGCGT
>NZ_JBNXVR010000031.1:0-76904 GCF_050565595.1 Leptolyngbya sp. AN02str
CATCAACACGCCGAACCAGCCCACGTACAGGCGGTTGTCGGTGCTGGTTACCCAGTTGCAGAACTGTTCCCACACGGTATTGCGCTCAGCGCGCTGTAGTGTAGTTGTCATAGTTCGATGAGTGCTTGTTAACTACAAGTAACTTAGGCGTAGGCGTTTGACCTACTGAACTAAATGTTAAGGGATGTGTTGACTTTTGTAAAGATCGGCGGAGTAATTCCTCAGATTTTTTGTAACGCTTGCCAAATCTCCTGCCAACAAAGCTTTTGCACTGTAGAGTCTTCATCAATTAGAAGGTGGAGATCCAGGTCTTGTCTCAGTTTCTTAACAATTTCTTGAGCCAAATGGCTTAAGGCGATGTTTGTAAAGCGTTTCGGTTCATGAGAGAGCAGGGCTCGTTCACAAAAATTTATGGGCTAAAGGGCTTGAGCTTGGGCGATCGCGGCAAATTCATGTCACCTTGAATTGATAGACTTTAGTTCGAATCTGTTGTTTTCTAAAACTCTGTTTCCGTCTTGTCACAGACCTGAAGGACGTGAAACGCTTTATGAATCGATCCATCGGCTCGTCCTAATTCCGTTGCGGTTGGTGAATGGTCGTTTTGGCCAAAAGTCCATGCCTGGCGGGTTCCACGCTGACGACCGTGCTTTATGAGAGAAAGTTGGGAGGACTATGAACATTGCTGTCGTGGGTCTGAGCCATAAAACAGCCCCGGTTGAAGTGAGGGAGAAACTCAGCATTCCAACTCCACAGATGGAAGCTGCGATCGCCGATTTATGCAGTTATCCTCATATTCAGGAAGCTGCCATTCTGAGCACGTGCAATCGTCTTGAAATTTACATTGTGACTGGGGAGAGCGATCGCGGTATTCGCGAAGTGACTCAGTTTTTGTCGGAGCACAGCAAACTGCCTATTCATCACCTCCGACAGCATCTCTTCATGCTGTTGCATCAAGATGCCGTCATGCACCTGATGCGCGTCTCTGCGGGCTTGGACAGCTTGGTGCTAGGCGAAGGTCAAATTTTGGCGCAGGTAAAGCACACTCACAAAGTTGGCCAACAGTGCAACGGTATTGGCCGAATTTTGAACCATTTATTTAAGAGTGCGGTTACAGCGGGTAAACGCGTTCGTACAGAAACCAGCATTGGCACCGGAGCGGTGTCCATCAGTTCGGCTGCGGTGGAACTTGCCCATATGAAGGTAGACAGCCTGTCGGCTCACCGTATCTGTATTTTGGGTGCGGGTAAGATGGCGCGTTTGCTGGTTCAGCATTTGCTCGCCAAAGGGGCGAATCACATCACCATTGTGAATCGGTCTATGAGCGGTGCCCAGGATCTGGCGAAGCAGTTTGCAGAGACTCCGCTACAGCTGTACACTATGGAGCATTTGGAGCAGGTGCTGCCCGAGTCAGACATTGTGTTTACCAGCACCTCCTCGACTGAGCCGTTGCTAAACCGAGCCAAGCTCGAAACGCTGACCAAGCCTGAACAATCGCTCATGTTGTTTGATATTTCGGTTCCTCGCAATGTGGACTCGGATGTGAACGAGTTGCCCCATGTGCATGCGTTTAACGTGGATGATTTGAAAGCGGTCGTGGCTCAAAATCAGGAAAGCCGTCGCCAAATGGCCATGGAAGCCGAGGTGCTGCTCGATGAGGAAGTTGAGACGTTTGATACCTGGTGGCGATCGCTCGAAACGGTTTCTACAATCCGTAGCCTACAAGACAAAGTAGAAGCCATTCGGGCTCAAGAGCTAGAAAAGGCCATGTCTCGTTTAGGCGCTGAGTTTGGCGACAAGCACCAAGCCACGATTGAAGCCATGACCAAGGGCATCGTGAATAAGATCCTGCATGATCCGATGGTTCAATTGCGTGCTCAACAGGATATTGAAGCTCGTCGTCGAGCTATGGAAACCCTTAAAACCCTGTTCAACCTGGAAGCTGAAGCACAATCGAGCCAGCAGTACAGTTAGATTCGTCGAGACTTTCCTGTTCCAATCCATCGATTGGTCAACGCCAATCAGTATCCTTAGGGTTCGCACCTTTTGGGTTTGCCTGCACAACCTGTCAACAGGAGCAGCACCCAAAGGGTGCATCTTTGTGTTAAAATTTGAGAACTCAAAATCCTTGCCTGACAAGGATTTCGGCAGATTGGCAACGTATCAGTTCAGGCAGTTGCATCGATGATGCAAGCCGGGGCTAGCAGTTCAAGCGCACTATCGCGAAGCTGGTCAGCGTTCCGTCTCGAACCCCTCACGCTGGAGTTTTTATCCTTATGACTTTTTCCCAGGAGTCGCCCCAAGACCGGATTGTGCCCACCGATCTACGCACAGAGATGTCCCGGTCTTACCTGGAATACGCCATGAGCGTGATTGTAGGGCGGGCGCTCCCCGATGCGCGAGATGGGCTCAAGCCCGTTCATCGACGCATTCTCTACGCTATGCATGAACTGGGTCTCACACCCGATCGCCCCTTTCGTAAGTGTGCGCGTGTCGTCGGGGACGTGATTGGTAAGTATCACCCCCATGGTGATACGGCAGTTTATGACGCCCTTGTGCGGATGGCTCAGGACTTTTCCATGCGATCGCCCTTGGTGGATGGTCACGGGAACTTCGGTTCAGTCGATAACGATCCGCCTGCGGCCATGCGATATACGGAGTGTCGTCTGCGCCCTATTACCACCGATGCGCTGCTCCGCGATATCGAGTCTGAGACGGTTGATTTTGGCAATAACTACGACGGTTCGCAACAGGAACCGTTAGTGCTTCCCGCCCGGGTCCCCCAGCTGTTGCTGAATGGCTCGTCGGGTATTGCTGTGGGCATGGCTACCAACATGCCTCCCCACAACTTGGGCGAGTTAATGGATGGGGTGATTGCATTAATCAATAACCCTGACCTAACCAATTTGGAGCTGATGCAGTACATTCCTGGGCCAGACTTTCCCACAGGGGCGATCATTCTGGGAACCAGTGGTATTCGCGAAGCCTACACCACGGGTCGGGGCTCTATTACGATGCGCGGTGTCGCCCGTATTGAAACGATGGAGCGGCGAGGCCAGCCTGATCGGGAAGCCATCATTGTCACTGAGCTACCCTACCAAACCAATAAAGCCGCGCTCATTGAAAAGATTGCTGAAATGGTGAATGAGCGGCGGTTGGAAGGGATCTCGGATATTCGAGATGAGAGCGATCGCGACGGTATGCGTATCGTTATTGAGCTGCGGCGCGATGCCTATCCCCGTGTTGTGCTCAACAACCTGTACAAGCAAACCCCACTCCAGGCCAACTTTGGGGTCAATGCCTTGGCCCTGGTGAACAGTGAACCTCAGCTGTTGAGCTTGCGGCAATCGCTGGAAGTATTCCTCGACTTCCGGATTGAAACCATTACCCGCCGTACGCGCTACGAGTTGCGCAAGGCCGAAGAGCGGGATCACCTGCTCCAAGGCTTGCTAATTGCCCTGGAAAATCTAGACCGGATCATTGCCATCATTCGGGGGGCAGCAGATACCCCGACCGCCAAGCAAGAGCTGGTTGCATCCTATAGCCTGTCGGAAGTCCAGGCCGATGCGATTTTGCAAATGCAGCTCCGTCGCTTGACCGCCCTCGAAGCAGAAAAGATTCACCAAGAGCACGACGAGCTACAGCTCAAGATTGCAGATTTACAAGATATTTTGGCCCGTCGTGAGCGCATTCTCCAGATCATTCGAGAAGAGGCAGAGCAACTCAAGGCAACCCATGCCAACCCGCGCCGTACGGTGATTGAGCCTGCTGATGGCGAACTCGAAGATATTGACCTGATTGCCAACGAACAGGCCATCATTTTGCTGACTGAGCAAGGCTATATCAAGCGCATGCCCGTTAGTGTGTTTGAGGTGCAAAACCGCGCCACTCGCGGCAAAGTGGGCACCCGTATGAAAGAGGAAGATGGGGTCGATCATTTCTTATCCTGCAACGACCACGACAGCGTGCTGTTTTTTAGCGAGCGGGGAGTGGCCTATTGCCTCAAGGCATACCAAATTCCTACGGGATCGCGCACCTCGCGCGGCGTACCCATCGTGCAGCTATTGCCGATATCTCACGAAGAAAAAATTACCTCTATCGTGCCAGTTTCAGAGTTTTCGGATGATGAGTATCTGGTGATGCTGACCCAAAAGGGCTTCATCAAAAAGACGGCACTCGCTGCATTTAGCAACATCCGGGCCAATGGCTTGATCGCAATCTCGCTGGAGGAATCCGATCAGCTGCGCTGGGTGCGGTTAGCTCGGGTCGCGGACAGCATCATCATTGGTTCGCGCAACGGGATGACGATTCACTTTCGAGCGAGCCATGAGCAGCTGCGTCCACTCGGGCGGCCTACGCGTGGCGTTAAGTCGATGGCGTTGCGCGAGGGGGATGAGCTCATTAGTATGGACATTTTGCCAAGCCAGATTGCTGATATGGTGGCCAGTGTGGCGGGTGATGCTGATGCTGGGGATAACGGTGCCGATGCCGTGGCGGTGGAGGCCGATCTGGAAACCGCAGAAGAAGCCGATTTGGAGCCTACGAATACTCAGGGGCCGTGGGTATTGGTGGTGACAACGGGTGGCCTGGGCAAGCGTGTGCCGATCGCCCAGTTTCGATTGCAAAACCGAGCGGGCATGGGCTTGCGTGCCATTAAGTTTCGCCAAGCCAATGATCAGTTAGCCGCCTTGCGAATTGTAAATGAGCAGGACGAGATGATGATCGTGACCAATCGTGGGGTCATTATTCGCCAAGCGGTTAACGCAATTTCCTGCCAATCCCGTGCTGCTACAGGGGTACGGGTGCAGCGACTTGATCCAGATGATGCGATCGCAGCTGTAGCCCTAGTTCCCCCTGCAGTAGAAGGCGAGGAGGCCGATGGCGATGCGGCTGAAGTCGAAGAGGTATAACAAGCCGTAGCTGATTTCTATCGTTTTGCAAGAAACCCACAACAGACAATACCAATAAGTGTCTGCTGTGGGTTTTTTGATGAATGGAGAAGTGTGTGTAGGCTATTCTGGTTCTTGACTTCTCAGAACGTAGCTGGGCATGTGGTCGCACAGCCTGTGAAGCGCACAAACGATGAAATTTATGAGAACTGATCGAGTTCCTGTTGGAGCCAGTCTGCAACGGGTTGTCCATCTTTTCGACGTAGCTCAACCCGCACCATCAACACCAGCCCAGAGCCAGGAGGCGCAGGCTCTTGGTGGAACGTGATGTCGTAATCATTGGGGTCTTCGTTATGCTCACGCAGCCAGTCTTGCACTCGAGTTGTGGCGAAGAAGGACTGTCCCTCAACGAACATTCGAGAGATTTGGGCTTGTAGATTAAACGGGTTGAATCGGGGCATAAGACTATCGGTTTTGCCGCAGACGCACTAACTCAGTTCGAATTTTATCGGCTAGGGCGCGATCGCGCTGTTGTTCTGCTGTGATTCGGTTGAAATCTTCAATCGACAGATTGAACCGTTCCACCACCTGAATTGAATTGGTGCAATAGTCCACGGCAATACGCCGAGCCTGCCGAGAGAGGCTATTCAAGCTATCGCGCTGGTTGCATGAAATATTGGGCATTGGCCGACCAGAACCCAACATTCCTTCAATGGTTTCGTAGGCTGTACGACGCAAATCTTCGATCGCCAGTACAGAGCGAGCATAGCTTTGAATTTGGGCATCGGAAACAGCCTGCGCCACAGCCGAAGTGCTGAATGCTTCAGAGATCGACGAAGCGTGCAGACTAGGAGCAAGACCAACGGCCACGCCTGCTGTCGATAGAGCCCCTGCCATGAGTAAGCGAAGAGCCAAGCGTTTTGCTGTTTTGGTCACCGAGGAAGTCAAGTGAATCATGGCAATTTTGAACAAGCCTTAGAAATTTTGAAAGACTGACTGTTGTAGGTATCTGAGTATTCTGAATTATTTTAGGTGCATGAAGTTCCAAAAAAATCGAAAAATTCCCTTCTTATTTGACCACAATTCTCTATCTGGGGGATTCATCAATTCAAAATTATGATAGAGAAATTATCCTCACTTGAAAGCGGTGCTTGGCTATTCAAACTGAAGACTGTTGCTGGTTTACTCGTAAGGGCTATGCCAATCCGCATAAGGGTTGTAAGCATGGGAACGAGCGATCGCCCTCGCAAGTTTTAACGTTGGCAGGGTCGGCTGAGAGGCTATAAAAAATATTAATTCGTTCGGAACGGAAATTGAAACTCAGCTTGGCCTAGGGCAGATTGGGATGACGGCTTCAGGTGACAGCTTCAATGGCTCATCCATTGGTTTAATGCAAGGGGTGTTTCTCTTGTGTTTCCAGATCTGGCGAATCCATGGGGTTGCTTATCCCTGGCTAATTTCGGCTAATCGATGTCCACACTGGGCACAAAAGCGATCGCCCAGATTTACCGAAGTGCCACACTGCGGACAAAAGCGTTGAGTCGAAGGTTGAGCATTGGACTCTCCCATCGTGAGCTCCATCTCTCCCATTCGCATTCGCATGGGGTTTTGGCTCATGCTCATGTTTCCCATTTTGAGCGGTGGTAGGGGCTGCATGGGTTCCATTGGTTTTAGCGGTGTGGCTCCCGTGGAAGAAGAGCCTGTGGTTGATTCTGCAACTTCGGACTCCGAGTCGGTTGTGGGGGTAAGGGCGATCGCCACGGCATTGGTGAGAGAGGGTGGCGTGGCCAACACCTGCAAACTGCTGGCTTGAATGAGAACAAACCATTGTCCTTGCTGCGCCTCTAGACGCAGCACATAGCCATTTGCAACCTGAAACAAACTCGGTGGCAACATCCACTCACCCGTTTCTAACTGAGTAGACTGTGCTTGCTGTTGGCCTGCACTTTGATGAAGCAACGTTAACAGGGTTTGGTTTTCTAGAGCCTGCACCCACAGCTGGGCACCCGGTCCCAGCGCTGCATGATATGCCATTGTTCCATCCTCAAGCGGTAGATTGTAGTCCTTGTAACCGATTGCAGTCCCGGCTTTGCTCATAGTGTAGGGTTTAGTACCCTATTTTGAGACTCGCGCTGAGGTTAGAGTGGCGATCGCCATCTCATCCTTCCTCTTCCATATCTTCTATATCAACAGATTTTCCCTGGTTCGATTCCGTTGTTTACCAGTTTGCTGGTTTCATTGTGTCTATCTTTAACTACGATCCCGGAGACTTTTACGATGAGCTGTTCGAGGCGAAAGGGCAACCTCGGCCCGAAGCCGCCCCCCTCATCGAGCGCATCCAATCCCTGAGCATTGACGATCTCAAGCAGCGGCAAGACGCTGCCCAAAACGCTTTATTTAAGCTCGGTGCTACGTTCAACGTATACAGCGATAGCCAAGGCACCGAGCGTATTCTCCCGTTCGATATTATTCCTCGCATTGTGTCGGCACCCGACTGGCAATGGCTCGAACGTGGGCTTAAACAGCGCATTCGGGCGCTCAATCTGTTTTTAGATGACATTTACAATGATCAAAAAATCTTAAAGGATGGGGTGATTCCCGAAGAAGTCATCAAATCCTCCAAAGGTTTTTTGGAAGCCTGTATTGGCCTAAAGCCCCCCCAAGGAATTTGGTGCCACATTACAGGAACCGATCTGGTGCGCGATCGCGACGGTCAGTGGTACGTCCTAGAAGACAATCTTCGCTGCCCTTCTGGCGTATCCTACGTGCTCGAAAATCGCCGCGTGATGAAGACCACCTTTCCGTTGGTGTTCAACCAAATGAGCATCAAGCCAGTCGATGACTACCCCAGTCAACTGTTGGAAACGTTGCTGAATTTGGCTCCCTCAGGTCTGCCCGATCCCACCGTTGTGGTGATGACCCCTGGCGTCTACAACTCCGCCTACTTCGAGCACTCCTTTTTGGCCCAGCAAATGGGGGTGGAATTGGTGGAAGGGCGCGATTTGGTGGTGGCCGACGGCTACTTGCAAATGCGCACCACCAAGGGGCTAAAGCGAGTTGATGTGGTGTATCGCCGATTGGATGATGACTTTCTTGATCCGCTGGCTTTTCGCCCAGATTCCATGCTGGGAGTGCCAGGGCTGATGGAGGTGTGCCGCAAGGGGCGCGTTGCCCTGGCCAATGCCCCCGGCACAGGCGTTGCCGATGACAAGGTGATCTACGCTTACGTGCCCAAAATGGTGCAGTACTACCTGGGCGAAGAGCAGATTATCCCCAATGTGCCGACCTATTTGTGCTGGGAACCCCATGATCAGGACTATGTGCTGAACCATCTGGATCAGCTGGTGGTGAAGGCGGCTAACGAGTCGGGAGGCTATGGCATGCTCATTGGCCCCCATGCAACAGATGCCGAACGGGCCGACTTTGGCGATCGCATTCGGGCAAATCCACGCAACTATATTGCCCAGCCCACCCTCACCCTGTCACGAGCCCCAACCCTCATTGGCGACTCATTTGAAGGGTGCCACGTCGATTTGCGCCCCTACATCCTGTATGGACAGGATGTGTACGTCAATCCGGGTGGGTTTACCCGGGTGGCCTTGCGCAAGGGTTCGCTCGTGGTGAACTCGTCTCAAGGCGGCGGCGGCAAAGATACCTGGGTCATCGCCTAGCCTGCGGGCTAACCTAAGCCCCTCAACCCACCCCCCCTCATCGCTTTCCGTCCCTTACGTGACCTTGTCTCCATGCTTAGCCGCGTTGCAGAATCCATCTTTTGGCTTAATCGCTACGTCGAACGAGCCGAAAACATTGCCCGCTTCATTGATGTCAATCTCATTCTGTCGCTCGATTCGCCATCGGGCACCGGGCAGCAATGGGAGCCTTTGGTGTACACAACCGGGGATCAAGCGTTTTTCAAAGAGCACTATGGCGACGCGACCGCTGAGAAAGTGATTCAATTTCTCACCTTCGATACCACCTATCCCAACTCCATCCTGTCGTGCCTGCGGCTTGCCCGCGAGAATGCTCGCAGCGTCCGCGAAATTATTTCATCGGAAATGTGGGAGCAGGTCAATGACTTTTATATGCTGGTGAAAAATGCCAGCCAGGGGCAAATTTCGCAGTTCTCGCCATTTTTTACCGAAATTAAAATGGCGAGTCACCTGTTTGCTGGCATCATGCACGCAACGATGTCGCATAACGAGGGCTGGCACTTTGGTGAAATGGGGCGCATGCTGGAACGGGCCGACAAAACTGCGCGCATTTTGGATGTGAAGTACTTTATTCTGCTGCCGTCGGTGCGGGATGTGGGTACACCTCTAGATGACTTGCAGTGGATTGCGCTGCTGAAGTCGGCCAGTGGCTATGAGATGTATCGCAAACGGCAGCATCGCATTTCGCCGAAGGAAGTGGCGTCGTTTTTGGTGTTGGATCGGGAGTTTCCACGCTCGGTGCAGTTTTGCCTATTGCAGGCAGAGCGATCGCTCCATTGCATTACAGGCTGTACAGCAGGGATGTGGAGTAATCCTGTTGAGCGATCGCTGGGTCGCCTTCGAGCTGAGCTGGATTACATCACCATTGAGGAAATGATGAACCAGGGTTTGCATGAATTTCTGGATCAAACCCAGATTTCGCTCAACACCATTGGCAAAAAGATTCACGAAACCTTTTTTGCGTTACAGCCGCTTCACCAAAGTTCCTGATAGTGAGGGCATGATTTCGGAGGGCGCGAGCCTCGCCTGTCCACCCAAACCATGCTTTTATTCAAGACTCGTAAATGAGGGGCATCCAAGACTTAGCCTAAATTAGCCTCGACAAGAATTGGTTTGGTGATTGGCGAGCGTGAATGAATTCTAATGAATTCTTATGGATGAGGTTAGCGAGCTCGATCCCATGCCTGTACGCTCAACGGGCCTGAACGATGGATTCAGGATGAGGCGCGATCGCCCGAATTCGCCATATCAGAACCGCAAAAATCCTCATCTTGTATGAGTGTCTCAACCCCTCACGTCTATTAAACTGCTGCTGGCATTCACGCATCACCCCCCAACCTGCATGAAATATTCCATCACTCACACCACCACCTACCAATACACGCGTCCTGTTACGCTGGCTCCCCACATCGTGCGGCTGCGACCCCGCTGCGATGTGACGCAAACCCTCCACCGATTTGACCTGAAGGTCACCCCGGAGCCAACTCGCATTACCGACTGGGTTGACCTCGACGGCAACAACTTACTGCATCTCTACTTTGATGATGAGCCGCTCGACCACTTTAGCGTCACCGTTCAATCCGAAGTGGAAACCTGGCGTACCAATCCGTTTAACTTCTTGCTCGACCCAACCGCCAACCATTTGCCGTTCAACTATTCATCGACCCTACAAGCTCGGCTACAGCCCTACTTAGGAGGTGGCGCTGGCAACTTGCCCACGCTCGACCCCGTTGCCATTGAGCTAGGCCATGAGCTGCTGTATAAAACGGCGGGTAACCCTATCACCTTTTTATGGGAACTGAGCCAGCGCATTCACCGCACCTGCCAGTACACCATTCGCGAAACGGGCGACCCACTGCCCCCTAGCATTACCTGGAAAAATCAAAGTGGCTCTTGTCGCGATTTTGCCATTTTGTTTGCCGAGGTGTGCAGAGCAGTTGGCTTGGCGGCGCGATTTGTGAGTGGCTACCAGGAGGGAGATCCTGACTGGGAAGATCGACACCTACATGCGTGGGTTGAAGTGTACTTACCCGGAGCCGGGTGGCGTGGATATGACCCTACTCAGGCGCTAGCTGTGGGCGATCGCCATATTGCCCTGGTTGCGGCTCCTAGCTCTCGCGAAACTGCACCCATGACAGGGCATCTTAAGACTGGAATGGGAGTCCAATCTCACATGAGTTACAAGCTCACGATCGACCCCATGCCGTAGCGCAACGGACAGCACATTGAGCGGTAAGATCATAGGCTCAACGGTGAGATTCTCTCTTCACTTTCATCAGTCTCTTTACACAAGGCGAGTAGATTTATGGTCAGTTTGACACCGAACCCCAGCTTTAGTTTGACGGTGCGAGTAGAGTTGCCCAATCAAGTGGGGCAGCTCGCCGCACTCACTCGATCCATTGGTGAAGCTGGCGGCAATATTGGACAAATTGACCTGATTGAACAGACGATGAAATGGCTGGTGCGAGACATTACGATTGATGCATCGAGCACCGAACACGCTGAAACCATTGTGGCTGCTATCAAGGCGCTCGACGATATTCGAGTCATGAGCGTGTCCGATCGCACGTTTAACCTGCACCGGGGGGGCAAAATCAGCGTCACCAGCAAGCTACCGCTGCATAACCAGGGCGATTTGGCGATGGCCTACACCCCTGGCGTTGGGCGCATTTGCACGGCGATCGCCGAAAAGCCCGAAGAGGTGTACAACCTCACCATTAAAAGCAACACTGTGGCGATCGTGACGGATGGCAGCGCCGTACTTGGGCTGGGCAACTTAGGCCCGGGCGGTGCCCTGCCGGTGATGGAAGGCAAAGCCATGCTGTTTAAAGAATTTGCGGGAATTGATGCGTTTCCCATTTGCTTGGCAACGCAAGACACCGACCAAATTGTTGAAACAGTGAAAAACATTGCACCCGTATTTGGGGGTGTCAATTTGGAAGACATTAGTGCGCCTCGCTGTTTTGAAATCGAAGCACGGCTTCAGCGAGAGTTGGATATCCCGATTTTTCACGATGACCAGCACGGCACGGCGATCGTGACGCTGGCCGCTCTCTACAATGCGCTGAAGCTGGTGAAAAAGTCGATGGAGGACGTGCAAATTGTCATTAATGGAGCAGGTGCAGCTGGAGTGGCGATCGCCCAATTGCTGCAAAAGGCAGGAGCGTCCAAAATTTGCATGTGCGACTCTCGAGGCATTCTGAGTACCGATCGCACCGATCTCACGTCCCAAAAGCGATCCCTGGCGATCGCCAAAAGTGGCACCCTCAAAGATGCAATGGAGTCTGCCGATGTTTTTCTGGGAGTGAGTGCACCTGGCGTGGTGACTCCTGCCATGGTGAAGTCGATGGCGGCCAACCCCATCGTGTTTGCTATGGCCAACCCTGTGCCCGAAATTCAGCCGGAGCTGGTCATGGATGAGGTTGCTGTGATGGCCACAGGCCGTAGCGACTATGCTAACCAGATCAATAACGTGCTGGCATTTCCTGGTATTTTTCGAGGGGCGCTCGACTGCCGTGCCGCTACGATGACCGCCAGCATGTTCCTGGAAGCTGCTGGAGCGATCGCCTCCCTCATCAATCCCGTCGATTTGGATCGCGAACACATTGTTCCATCAGTCTTTGACTCGCGGGTGGTGCCGACCGTATCGGCTGCGGTACAGAGAGCCGCTCGGCAAGATGGCGTGGCCAGTAGCTAATCCCAACTGGCCCTTTCACACTACCTAGCTACTGTGCTGAGCCGCTGAATCTTCAAATCATTCAGTGATAGTTAAAATTCGCTGGTTCGAAACATCGAGCCTGCTGGGCAAACGTCAGTTTTGGTTAAGGGCTTTTGTGAGGTTTGCGCACCGCGCAAACCTCACAAAAGCCTTTTTTTGCGTTGGGTTAGAGCAGGCTCGATGTTTTCCATTGGGCCTGCTGCACGAAATGTTGCGCGACTCCGCCGCACAACATTTCGTGCTTCCAATTCATGCTTCAAAAAAGCATTCGTGCAGGAGGTCTATCAACATTTAATTCAACATTGGGTATCCAGGCCGCTATCAATCCCACTCATGCGTGTCTATCTCTCATCAATCTAGACGCAATGGTTGGTTCTTGAGCTTTGGGAAACAGCAGTGATGTTCGACAAGAACCATCCACAGCTGTGAAACATAAGCAAAACAGCGGGGTTTTCCCAACGCGAAGCCAATGCGAACTTAGATACACATTAGAAAAAGAATAAATTAAGTCAGTCAACAAGGGCTTGCGTTCCCAGTGAGAGCAGATAAGCTGGTGAAATCCGTTTAGGATCTCTGCGAGAGATTTCAATGGAGCAGAGTTGGGTGATGCTTCAAACACTCTCAAGCTGAGAGATCTTGTGAACAAGCCATGGTTATCCCACCCGAGCCGGAAATCCCAATATTTGGCATAGTTGGCAAAGGGTGGGCGATCGCTCTGTCAGCGATACAAGAATCTGCGATCGCTCGCCAAACGCCCTCTTCCTACTGGTCTCATTACCCTGCAAACTGCAGCTAGTTCATTTCCTAAAAGGTTTTTTGTATACAACTGAAACAAGAGTTCACTGTTAGCGTTAAATCCAACTCTTCACCTAGCTCCACGGTGGTGACTATGCCCTACGCCAACCGAATTCGCACTCGTTCCCGCAAATCCAGGCTTCACACCTTAAAGCAACAGGGGGCGCTGGTATTTACTAGCGCATCGCTGGCAATCGTTGGGTTCCTACTGGCTTACACCTCATTAGGCGGTTTCCGAGCCGCACAGGTTTCCGAGCCGCAAGCCTTTTCAGCCAACTCTCCCCTTCCCTCTAGCGAACAAGGCCCAGAGACAAACCCTTCGCAGCCCTACATCGAAGCGCTTTTAAACTTCCCGTTTGCACCCATTACCCAACCCTCGACTGATAAGTTGCCGATTCCATCCTCGGCTCCGTCTCCCTCAGCGGTTAGTGTGGGAAATGCTGCCTTAGTAACCACGCTGCCAAATGAAACCGTTGCGTCTTCTCGAAATCCATTTGTTTCCAATGGGCAGATTTTAGGCTTATTCAGTTCGGGTAGTGGGGAGCGATCGAGTCGTCGGGCAAATTTTGCGTCTCAGGAGCGATCGCCCACCGTTCCAATGTTTGCCATAGATGCCTCGAACCGCTTGAACGCCAGCTCACCAACGGAGGCAGGGCTCAATCCGTTACAAGCTGCAATTCAGCAAAATCAGTCCCTAGAGAGCGATCGCTCTCTAGGGACTGCGGGTATGTCTGAAAGCAGCACCGCACCCATCCGCTCTACCGCTTCCCCCGCCATACCTGCGATCGCACCCACCGCTGCCACTGGCACAGCCCCGCCATCGCAGCCCGTGTCGCCCAATCAATCAGGGCTCAATTCGACGACTAGCGAGCCTGCGCCAGTCCCAGTGCTAGCCGTACCAGCAACCATGGATGCACCTACCCCCTAAGGGATAGGGATGCTTCGGACGCAGGCTCCGAGCTTAAATAAAGGCTATTTTTTCGAAAACAAACCACCCAGCAGGTTGCTAGAGCGGTTTGTTTTGGGAGCTTGCTGCTGGTTGGTTTGGGCATCCATTTGCTTTTGGCACTCCAAAGCCACGGCATCGCTGGGGTTTAGCCGCAATGCCTGACGGAGGCTAATAGTAGCCATGCCCAGCAATCCACGCTTGAGCTGCACTTTGGCCAACCATGCATGATACTCGCTGTTCGATGCATCAATTTGAATTGCATCGCGCAGTTCTTGAATTGCTTCGTTGTAGTGCTTTAATTTGAACTGATCTTGGGCACGCTTAAAGTGGCCCTGAGCGCGGTCTTTTTGAGCTGTGGTTAGCCCCAGTGTTGATGAGTTTAGTGTGGGCTGAGTGAAATCTGAGCTAGTTTTCGTGTCCATGGGTTAGCGCTCCCCGAAACTCTTTGGTGGCAAATGCAGAAGTAGCAGAATGCACGCCCCAACCTTTGTCATATCAAACCGACAGTTTTGGCGTACGCAACACAAGAACACACTCACTCCAGCCATCTCTGCTCGGTAGAAGAGGGAAACATCGAAGGTTGACGAAGAGGCAAACCTCTTGTCTCCCTGAATGGGCCGGCAGATTTATAGAGGGATAGAATCCGCTACATCATGCCCCATGAATCATACAAGACGAATCTACCTTTTGAGACAGGCGCGCTGATGGGTCAAACCCTCTCCAGCGATCGCCCACAAATATAGGATGTAATTGCTACATCTCATGGTTTGCTCAACGATGCTATTTCTAGGAATTGTTCGGCTGAAAAGCCTTTGATTTCCAGAAAACTGCGTGATTAATCCTGAAACTTGAGTTCTAGAAAAGTCTGTAAAAATACAGCCCAAGCGTCGAGGCTGGTATCTTGGAACACCTGTCATTTTTATTCAACTTTTTGAAACAAAGCTGTGGGGTTTGAAGCACCTGATGTTAATTCAGCGGCTGACCGCTCGCCAAGAAGCAAGCTGATCGGGCGTGAGCGATCGCCCTGCGCTCAGAACCCGCTTCAACCCTTCAAAACCGAGTGCTATCGTGTGCTGGTTGGTGATGGTCTTTTGGGAGACCCATTGCTCAGCCAGAGTGCTCAAAAAACCTGAGTTTTGGATAAGCTGAAGTGCCCATTTTTGCGTGCGCGTTGCGCACGCAAAAATGGGCTTTTCTGAAGTTTGCGCGCCGCGCAAACTTCAGAAAAGCCCTTAACCGAAACTGACGTTCAAAAAAGATTGATCCTCGTGGGCTTGGCGATCGCTCTAGTGGTAGATCCGTAGAACAATAATGGTCTCTGCCTGCTGTAAGGGGTACACCTGTTTTTCCTCTGGACTGTTTTTTTTAGGGATAGATACCGGGAGTTTTGAGCAGACGGCGTTGTTCTTCTGTTAGCGATGGAAACTGCTCTGCGGTGTAGTAGTGACGCGACCATGCGCTGGGCCGAGGCGAATATTTATAGAACAAGGTGCGGCGATCGCCAGTTCCGCGCCAGGGCAGTGTACCGTGGGTCAGTGCTTCGGTAAAAATGATAGCCGTTCCCGCTGGGCCAGAAATCTCTCGGACGCACTCTGGTGGATGTTCCAGAGTGCGCCAGTCGCTCGGCAGGGGAAACTGGCTTTTGTGGCTACCGGGAATGCAGCCAAACCCGCCTTCTCCAGGTTTTACGTCTGTCAAATGGTAGGCGATCGCCACCAAGCCGTTATACATGCGCCCGTTTTGCACGTGGTAGTACTGGCAGGGATCGTAGGGGGTGCCACCACCATGCAAGTGGCTGCCAATCGGCCCGGACCCAGGCTGCTGGATGATGTGCGCATACTCATGATCCAATCGGAAGCCCGGACCCAGCAGCGCTTCCAAATAAGGCATGGCCCAAGGATGGTTTATCAATGCGTGAAATGGCTCTCCCCAGGACAACAGGTGGTTGAACCGTAGCCAGGGGCGATCGCCACCATTGCACAGGGCAATGTGCTGATTTAGCAGCTCATTCAAGACTTGTACGTGATGGGGGGCGATCGCATGGGGCACCACCACATAGCCTTGCACATCAAATAAATAGCGTTCGTGCTGATTCACGCGCGGTTGCACACCCTACTCGCTGGGCGTGTCTTTTAGCCAAGCTGGATGGGAAAACAACGCCGCAATGAAACGCACTCCCCGCAATTGATTCGACAGGGGTAAGTGACCTCGCGGAGCGTTTAAGCTCCAGGTAAACCCGCCGGGATAGCGAGTCCAGTTAATGCCCTGCTTCCAGCCGATCATTTCCCACAGACGCTCCCAGTTTCGGCCCGTGCTCAGCCACAAATCGCGCTGTACTGAAAACCCAAACCGACCCTCGGAGTAGATCAGCCATAAGGTATTAATTGTGCGCAGATCCGCCACCGATAGCTTATCGACCTCGGTGAAGTAAATCCACCGCCGCTGTAACGCTGTGTCGCCCACAAGTTGGCACATCAGCTCTAGCGTCAGTTTGTCGGCTGCTTGGTATTCTTGCTTGGCTAGCAACTGCGCCAGCAGAGCAAAGTCAACTCCGCTTTGCGATCGCCATGGAGCTAACCCGTCTGCCAATTGCGTTTCTAAAAAAGACTGAGTGGCCGGACTATTGGCCGCCATTAGTAGCTGATGCACTTTGCCATCCACCATGGATGGGCTAAAGCCCGCTGCGGAGTGACGCCGCTCTTGCAGCCAGGTCATCAAAACCTCCAACCCCGAATCTCCCTTGTTGGCGAGCTCTTGCACCAGTTGGAGTTGATTCTTTTCAGATTCGGATTGCAGGCGTGCAAAAAAATCTGCCATAAACTCGGCAGGTGAAGAAACTGAAGCAGCATTGGAACTGGCAGGCGACTGATTCAGGTTGGTTTGCACGTCATCCATGAATACGAGTTACAAAAGGTCTCATTCTCACTTTAGCGGCAGATGTTGCCGTTTCACGGATTTTCTAAGACTCTTCTCCGTCTTCTTGGGGGTCATCGGGTAGGCGATAGCCCCGCTCAAAGGCATAGCGAATGAGCTGGGATCGGTTCTCTAGTCCGAGTTTGCCGAGGATATTGCTGAGGTGGGTTTGCACGGTGCGGGGGCTCACAAATAGGCGATCGCCGATTTGTTTATTGGTTTTGCCGCGAATCACTTCCCAAAATACTTTTTCTTCTGCTGGGGTGAGTGGCAATGGTTGGGGCGTGACGGCCTTCGTGCCCGATTTGGTATCTGCAGCCGGGACGGCCTGCTGCATGAGCCGCACAATCTCGGTATGAATCCGGCGCGATCGCTCAATTTGAGCCTCAATTTTGGCCAGCAGCTCTTTTGGCTCAAAGGGCTTGCCTAAGTAATCATCTGCACCTGTTTGGTGGCCTTGCACCCGATCCTGCACGTCATTCCGGTTTGACAAAAAGATGAACGGCACCAGCTGGCCCACCCGCGACTCACGCAGGCGACGGCAAAATTCCAACCCATCCATGCCCGACATCATCACGTCCGAAACGACCACATCTGGCGGATCAGACTCAAATGCGGTCAATCCATCTTCTCCAGAGGTGGCTTCGTACACCAGATAACCTCGATTTTGCAGATAACGTGTAAGCGCTGTACGTAGAGTTACATCGTCATCAACTAGCAAAACCTTCTTCATTAAAAAAATCCAAACTCTAAGAACAAAGAACTGAACTAAACCAAACTGGGTTGATTCTTTTAACAGAATAAAGTTAAAGAGATAACAGATAAAAGCGGGCGATCGCTGGAAAACTATCTAAATGAATGATAAAGCTGTCCTGGATACCGAGACATCTCCAAGAAAAAGCGAACCCAGATTTCTGCTTCAACTTCTAAGGTATCTTGCAAGTTTTTCATGCGTTGGCATCTTCACACATCATCCAAGCTGCTAGCGCTTCAAAACTAAACATAGATTGGCAATCTTAAGAACTTTTAGTGTTCCCTAAAGGTCTTTGTCGCTCTCTACCTCACCCAATCGTTCATGCAATCAAACTTTAAGGCGTAACGCTCTATCAAAAATGAATTACTACAGACGAACTTTATAGGATTTCGTACTTAGAACATTGATTCATACAAGCCGATAAGCAAGGGGCTTCATGAGCCAAACATCACTAAGTGAATAGAGGATTCTCCTCAAATTCCAGCTAATTAGCTTAATTCTAGATGATTAACCATAGCGTAAGGCTAAAAACCTTGTTCTAAATTTCTAAAATTTCTGGCCCCCGCCTCCAGGATGATAGGTGAAAAGTTGAGATGCCTTGCCAGTATTCGCATCTAGCCCTGCCTACCTTCAAAATTACACAATTCCTTAAGTTTGAAGCTATGATTTTTTCCGGCTAACATCTTTCGCCCAGGAGCTCGCGCCATATGTACGAAAAAATCATTCCTCCCGAAGCAGGATCCCGCATTACGTTTGTAAACGGCGAACCTGTTGTACCGAATGATCCCATTGTGCCGTTCATTCGTGGAGACGGTACCGGAGTTGACATTTGGCCAGCGGCTCAAAAGGTCTTTGATGCTGCCGTTGCCAAGGCCTACGGTGGTGAGCGCAAGATTGTGTGGTTCAAGGTTTACGCTGGAGACGAAGCCTGCGAGCAGTACGGCACCTACCAATACCTGCCAGAGGATACGCTGAACGCCATTCGCGAGTTCAAGGTAGCGATTAAAGGCCCGTTGACGACTCCTGTGGGGGGCGGCATTCGGTCGCTAAACGTGGCTTTGCGGCAAATTTTTGACCTGTATGCCTGCGTTCGTCCTTGCAAGTACTATGCGGGCACCCCCTCCCCTCACAAAACACCCGAAAAACTGGATGTGATTGTGTATCGGGAGAATACCGAAGACATTTACCTGGGAATTGAGTGGAAGCAGGGCAGCGAAGGGGGCGATCGCCTGATTAAGTACCTCAACGAAGAGTTGATTCCTGCCACACCGGAGCACGGCAAAAAGCGCATTCCGTTGGATGCTGGCATTGGCGTGAAGCCCATCAGCAAAACCGGATCGCAACGATTGGTGCGTCGGGCCATGCGCCATGCGCTGCGCCTGCCCAAAGCCAAGCAAATGGTGACCCTGGTGCACAAGGGCAACATTATGAAGTACACCGAAGGCGCATTTCGGGATTGGGGCTACGAGCTAGCCGTTACCGAGTTTCGCAACGAGTGCGTGACCGAGCGCGAATCCTGGATTTTGGGGAATAAGGAAAAAAATCCAGACCTGAGCATTGAAGACAACGCGCGCCAAATCGACCCCGGCTACGATAACCTGACCCCTGAAAAGAAAGCGCAAATTTGCGATGAAGTGAAGGCTGTATTGGATAGCATTTGGGTTACCCACGGCAACGGGCAGTGGAAGGATAAGGTGATGGTGAACGATCGCATCGCCGATAGCATCTTCCAGCAAATTCAGACTCGTCCTGATGAGTACTCCATTTTGGCGACGATGAACCTGAATGGCGACTACCTGTCGGATGCGGCAGCGGCAATTGTTGGCGGTTTGGGCATGGGGCCAGGAGCAAACATTGGCGATGAGTGTGCCGTATTTGAGGCGACCCACGGCACCGCACCCAAGCACGCCGGACTGGATCGCATTAACCCCGGTTCAGTCATTCTGTCGGGGTTAATGATGCTGGAATACATGGGCTGGCAAGAGGCTGCCGACCTGATCAAGAAAGGAATCGGAGCTGCGATTTCCAACGGTCAGGTTACTTACGACTTGGCCCGCTTGATGGAGCCCCATGTCGAACCGCTCAAGTGCTCGGAATTTGCAGAGGCCATCATTCAGCACTTTTAATGATGCTTTAGTCATGCAAGTGTTGTGATGTGCGATCGCGCCAATTTCGATTCCACCCCTTAGAATTGCCATTGGCGCGACACCCCCCAAACCCCGTTTCTAAGGCGCAGCCGTCTACCTGCTGAGCACCGCCCACCCACTACTCTAGCCCCTAAATCCCAACCCCTAGTCCCTAGTCTATGCACACCAGCCACATCACCATCCCAAACGGCGATCTGCAAATCGATGCCTACCTGGCACAGCCGACTGACGAGGGGGCGTTTCCTGCTGTGATCGTCATTCAAGAAATTTTTGGGGTGAATGCTCACATTCGCGAGGTGACCGAGCGGGTGGCTAGCATGGGCTATGTGGCGATCGCCCCCGCGATTTATCAGCGGCAGGCTCCTGGGTTTGAAATTGGCTACAGTCCCGAGGATGTGGTGCTGGGTCGCAAGTACAAGGAGCAAACCCATGTTGACCAGCTGCTCAGCGACCTAACCGCCGCGATCGCCTATTTGCAGCACATGCCCAACGTTCGTTCAGAGGCGATTGGCTGTATTGGATTTTGCTTTGGGGGGCATGTGGCGTATTTGGCCGCGACCTTGCCGCAAATCAAGGCAACCGCCTCGTTTTACGGGGCAGGCATTCCCACCTGGTGTCCTGGCAATGGAGCCCCAACGATTACCTACACACCGCGCATTGCTGGCACGCTCTACGCCTTCTTTGGCACCGATGATCCCAGCATTCCGCCGGAGCACATTGCCGAGATTGAGCTGGCGCTTCAGCAAAACCAGGTGTCGCACCGCATCTTTCAGTATCCTGGTGCCCAACATGGCTTTTGCTGCGATCGCCGCGCCAGCTACGATGCGGCTTCTGCTGAGGATGCATGGCAACGGGTGGAAACGCTGTTCCATGATGTTTTGGGTCAATCGCCGCCTAAGCTTTAAGGTTCCTCGTCGGGTAAACTTCGATTCCAGGATCAAACACCTGATAGGGGGCGATCGCGTTAAAGAATTGCCCCAAGGTGGTGTTGAACCCGCAAGAATTGCTTACACTAGATAAGCCCAACCCATAGATGGGCGATATTTGGCACTGTTTTGGGAGGTTGCCTTGTCCTTCTCTCTAGACGATTTTGCAAAAGCGCTTGAGCAACACAACTACGAATTCAGCAAAGGCCAGCTTGTTCGAGGCACGCCATTTAGCTATGAATCCGATGGAATTCTGGTTGATATTGGCGGTAAATCGGCAGCCTTTTTGCCGAACGAAGAAGTGTCAATGCGATGGATCGATGACATAACTCAGGCCCTGCCCTTGGGTGAGCCGCGCGAGTTTCTCATCATTCGGGAGCAAAACGCGGAGGGACAGGTTGCTCTATCGCTGCGCCAGCTCGAAGTAAAACAACGCTGGGAAGAACTTGCCGAAATGCAAGACACCCCCAAAACGCTGCGGGTGCGCGTGAGCGGAGTGAACAAGGGCGGCGTGACCGTCGATTTGGATGGGTTGCGGGGGTTCATTCCGCGATCGCACCTGGTCGATCGTGACAATTTGGAGGCGCTGGTGGGCAAAGCCCTCACCGTGACTTTGCTAGAGGTGAACCAAAGCGCCAAAAAACTGGTGTTGTCGCAGCGGTTGGCATCGCAGGCCGCCAGCCTGAGCCAAATTGAAGTTGGTCAACTCATTTCGGGCAAGGTCTCCAGCATTCGCCCCTTTGGCGTATTTGTTGATTTTGATGGCGCATCGGGGCTGTTGCACATCAACCAAATCAGCAAGAATTATGTTTCCTCGCTGGACAAGCTGTTTGAGGTGGGGCAACCTGTCAAAGCCGTGGTGGTTGATTTAGACGAAGTGAAGCGGCGGGTTTCTCTATCCACCAAGGTGCTGGAAACCTATCCCGGCGAAATGCTAGATAACCGCGATGCGGTGATGGCCGAGGCCGACTCTCGTATGCAAAAGCTAGCGGAACAAAATGCAGCAGCAGCATCGAAACCGGAACCTGAGGCCGAGGCCACCCCAGAGCCCGACGCTACCCCAGACGCAGACTAACGTCTAGCTAACCGACATTATCCAAATTGCCGCACTCTCCGTGCTATGACATACGGAAGGTGCGGCTAATTTTTTGGGCAGAGTGTGGCGATCGCATTCGCATTGTGCCTTGGTTTCCCGCTGCACCCCCAAAAATCGATAAGCACAGCGAGCGTTCTAGCGCTATTTAACCCAGCATCGTGCGCTAGAACGGGATGTCGTCATCATCGTCATCTACGTCATCCACATCCGAGGCCAGGGTAGCGCTGCTCAGGTCATCCCCGCCGCCGTCCAGATTCACAATTTGCCCGTTAAACATTTCTGCAAAGCTCTTGGCCGCTTTCAGCACTTCATCTTCTTCAACCCAGCTTATGGGCGATGGGGCGATGGGATCTGCGATCGCACTGGGAGTTGGTGGCTGCATGGTAGGCATGGGCCGAGCCGGCGGAGGTGCGGTTGCTGCTGTAGTTGACACCGATTCTGGGATCGGTTCGGGTAAGGCAGGCGTCGCCACAGGGGCACTTGCAGCACCATTGGCAGCATGGGAAACCGGATGGGCAACGGGCTCTGGCGATGGGGCGATCGCGCTGTGGGCTTGAGTTGCCTGCGGTTGGGGCCGTGGGGTAACGGCGGCCTCGGTGGCTTCGGCGACCGACACCACTTCCAGGCTTACCTGTACAGGCTGCTGGCACAACGTTTTGAACGCCGTTTCAATATTGGGCATGCGGTCTCGCACCATTTTGAACAACGGCTGAGACATGGTGCCAATGCGAGCTTCCTTCCCGTTAAATGCCAGCAGGCGGCACTGCTGACGCAGCATCGTTTGGGTAGAAAAGGGCTGCACCAGGGACAGCACCTCTTGCCACGTTTGGTCTAGGTTGACGCTGGCAGCAGGGGCAGGTTGGGCAGGAGCCGCAGTTGCCGTACTGGGAGCAGGGGTTGGAGGGTGGGCAGGAGCAGGTTGGGTTGGGACTGCTGGTGCAGGTACAGATTCGGGAATGGAAGGGGGTGGGGCGATCGCCTCGATTTTTGTGGGTGCTGGCTCGGCTCGGTAAGCAGAGGCGTCATTCGTTGGGGCAGGAGCGGGCGGTGCCACAGGTTGAGCCGCTGCTGATTGAGTCGCTGCTGGAGTGACGACCGATGGAGAAGCAGTTATGGCTGGTGTGGCGATCGCCACGGGAGCATACGTCGCCGCATCTCCAGCCGCAGGCAGCAATCCCAGTAGCGTCACCTCTAGCCAGAGGCGGGGCTGCGAACTATTGCGGACCTGGATCTCGTGATCTTGCAAATGCTTTTGGCTGTGCTGGAGCAGATCCATGGGCAGCGTTGCTGCTAGCTCACACATGGCCGCCCAGGTTGGGGTTGTAATGGCCACCAAGTCGCTACGGCTGGGAGCCGTTTTAGCAATCATTAAGTCGCGGTAGAAGCTGGTGAGATTTTGGAGGACAATCAGCGGTTCACGACCTCGATCCATGAGTCGGCGCACACAGTCGAGCATGGCATCGGGCTGAGACTGGGCGATCGCCTGCACTAGCCCCAGCAGATCGCGCTCGGGCACGGCCCCCACCAAATCCCACACGCGCTCGGTGGTAATGTCGCCCTCCAGCAAGCTCAGCTGATCTAGCAAACTTTCCGCATCCCGCAATCCCCCTTGCGAAATTTGGGCAATAAGCTGCAGCGCCTCATCCACAATGGAAATCGCTTCTTTTTGGGCGATCGCTCCCAGGTGACGCACCATTGCCTCCAGCGGAATGCGACGAAAATCGAACCGTTGGCAGCGTGAAATGATGGTGGGGAGCACCCGCTGCGGATCGGTCGTTGCCAGCACAAACACCACCCGATCGGGCGGCTCTTCCAGCGTTTTTAGCAGCGCATTAAACGCCGCATTCGAGAGCATGTGAACTTCGTCAATGACGTAAACCTTGTAGCGGCACTGCACCGGAGCGAACTGCGCTCGTTCAATCAATTCACGAATATTATCGACCCCGGTATTGCTGGCTGCGTCAATTTCAATTACATCCAGCGAGGCCCCACGGGTAATATCGCGGCAAATTTGGCAGTGGCCACATGGCTCTGCTGTGGGTACATCCTGGCTCTGGCAGTTCAGCGACTTCGCAAAAATGCGCGCACTCGACGTTTTGCCGGTCCCCCGTGCTCCGGTAAACAGGTAGGCGGGCGCAATCCGCTGCTGCCGCAACGCATTCGATAGCGTGGTGGCGATCGCTTCTTGGCCCACCAGTTCTGCAAATGTTTGGGGGCGATATTTATGGTGCAGCGGTTCGTAGGACATAGAGGAAGCAGCCAGAGTCGCTATTTACTAGGGTAAGCGATTCATGATAAAAACAAATGAACTAGTGAGTGTGGATGGACGATCCACAGCAACCTGTGGTGATGATCTAGAGATGTGAACCCCAAACCTTCAGGCTGGTGCCAACAAGAGTTCTTGTCATAATCCCAGGTTGGGGAGCCAAAAGGGGCGATCGCCATGGGGATTCCCCACAACTATCGCCCCTTTTGGCTCCTAGAACCGAGTTTTTGTTGAGCTAGATGGAATTGGGCCTAAAACCGAAACCAACGGCGACCATACAGCGCTGAGCCAACCCCACTGCCAAACGCCAAACTTGCAACTGTCATTTGCTTCATCCAGCGATGGGGCGCATCATAGGGAGCTTGGCTAATCAGCTGCTCGTCAACTCCAGCTTCAGTGACAGGCACTTGTAAAATATCGCCATGGTCGCCTTCGCCAATCCGAATTTTCCAATCTCCCTCTAGGCCCGTATCCGGTGTGAAGGCAAAGTTTCCTTCGGCGTCGGTTACGCCTTCCATCCACGGCTGGTCGGGATTGTTGGGTGCATAAATTTCAACTTTGGCGCCTTCAAAGCGATCGCCTGTGCTAAATACCGCCGTCAGTTCCAGCACGGCATTGTCAACTTGGTACTCTGTCCACATTCCATGAGCCAAAGCGCTTGCAGGAAACAGCACCACACTCAACACCAAAGAAAAAACAACCAGCAGCGTTTTCATGTCATCTTCTCCAGAAAAGAACCAATAGAAATCGAGATTGGAAACCGAGATGAGGTGAATGCAATCAAACCCGTTGATGAAAAGCTCGTGGACAGCTTGTGGATAGAACTATCGGTTCGCAATCCATTCAATCAGCAGACACGTCGATAAATATAGCGATCGCCCGGTTCCCTAAGCCAAAAATGTTGATTCAGTCTTGATCGATTTGGACTATTGGACTAATCGATACAGGTGGACTAATCGATACGGGGTCTTTTGCTAAACTGACCTGATTTTAGCCTGTCATTTCGTTCTGATTTATCATCAAATCGCAACTGAATTTGGAGCGCCCCTGTTACACGACCGCGCGGGCCGTCAATATGGCACCAACCGCCATCATAAAAACGGCACTGGCAATCGGCAAATACCGAACGGCGGGATGAGCCTGAGGCAACTTATCCAGCCATTGGCGAGAGTACACAATACTCAGCCCCAACCCAACGAGCACCAACGTTAACCCCAGGCTAAAGGCGGTTACCAAGGCCATACCATAGGCCGTGCGATGCAGCGCGATCGCCGTTAGCAACAGTACCAGCGCCGACGGACAGGGCACCAATCCCCCGGCAATCCCCAGCGCCAGCACCCCCGACCGTTGGATTGGGCCGGAGCCTGCCAGATCATGCCCACGGTCATGATGGTGGTCATGATGGTGGTCATGCGTGTGGGCATGAAAGAGCAGATGGGTGTGAGTATGGCCGTGGGCATGAGCAGGGGGATGGTATCCATGATGGTCATGCGGGTGCTCGTGCGGGTGTTCGTGTGAATGTTCCTGCATGGTTTTCTGTGGGTGGTCATGCGGATGTTTCTGCGGGTGCTCGTGATGATGGCCATGCGGATGGAGCGCGTGTGCATCGCCATGATTGCTATCCAAACCATTGAGCCGCTGAGCCAGGAGCCACACCCCCAAACCCAATACCAAAATGCCGCTGGCTGTACTCAACACAGGATAGATGCGATCGCCCCAACCCCAATGGGCAGCTAGCAGCGCGATTGCCCCCAGCCCAAACACCCCCACCGTATGAGTGATGGTTGTGGTTAGCCCCAGGGCGATCGCATGCCAGGGCGTTTGCCGCTCTCCCAACAGATACGCCGCCGCCAGGGTTTTGCCATGGCCAGGAGCCAACGCATGTCCAGCTCCAAAGGCAATCGCCACACCCAGTCCACCCACCATCAATCCAGGAGTTAAAGGTTGCTCGGCCTGGAGCAAATGCACCAAATCGGGGTTGGCGTGCCCCGGATGGGCGATCGCCATCTGCTGCCATAGCCCCCACAACATCGTTGTCAGCGCTAGACACTGTACGCCCCGAATTCCCATTAGATTTTCCCTACCTGTCATGTCTACCGTCCTACTGCATGGTTGCGAAGTGAATGGCGATCGCACAGTTTGTTCAATCGAATGCTTCGCTCCTGAAGCCAGCAACGCATCGATTACCGAAGTTCATGCGTTGACCTTAAGGAATGTTTCTAAAAGCCTTCAAAAATTTTAGACGCTGGCAGTGACAGACTGATGACAATGTGATGCTGTTTCTTTCATCTCTGCTCAACCCCGATCCGCTCAAAATTTTTAGGGTTGACGCAGTTTGTCCAAGGCTTCAAGTGCTTGAATAGGGAGGCCAACGATTGCTTTTGGGAACGCCTAGCGCCCCAAAAGCAATCAACCCCTAGTGGGCGATCGCCATCAGCAAACCTTCAGCTCAGGCACAAAAAAGGGTTTTGAAGCCTTGCATAAAGCAATGATTCAAAACCCGTTAGTTCAGGGTGTGGTGAGGAGCGATAGCTGGCTTCCCTCGTTAAGGAAGGGCGATCGCCAAATCTGTTCCATGCGCGCAGGTTTAATTATCGCCGCCGCCAATGTTGTCAATAATGTTGACCAGCGTGCCAAAGGGATTGAGAATACGAGCGGCAATATCCAGGAAGGAGGAAGAACCACGCTTCGGTACGATTACCACGTCGCCCTCCTGTACCTGAAATTCATCGGTCAGGTTGCGCAAGTCCACCTCGCGCCGCTCAATTTGACCTTGTTCATTCAACCGAACAAAGGCAACTCGGCTTAAGCGAGCATCGACCGTGGGACCACCAGCAGTTGCCACCGCACTGGATAGCGAGCTATTTGGGGGAATTTGCACTTCGCCAGGGCGGGTCACTTCACCCACAACGCGAACGCGAACCGTTGCAGGAGCCAAGCTCGACTGCGACAGCAGCCGTCGGTCTAGCGTGGCCGCCTCGGTTAAGCGAGGAATAAAGATAGAATCGCCATCTTGCAGCACAATATCAGGAATATTGGTTCCGGCGGCGACGCTATCCCACAAGTTAATGACCTGTGGCTCTGACTCCCCATTGGGGTTGTAGCGGCTGAGCACCACCTGACGAATGTCGGCAAACCGGGTTACCCCACCCGCCTGCACAAGTGCAGTGGTGAGAGTTGGGTTGTCGGGATTGTCGTTGTTGCCGCCGCCGGGGTCGTTGGTGAGACTGCGCAAGCGCACGGGACCGGGACGCTGCACTTCTCCTGCAACAGTCACGACGACAGGGCGCTGGGTTAGCAGCGTAATTGCCACTTCCGGCTCAACCAAGTACTGGTTCAGCTGTTGCTCAAGGTGTTGATCCAGCTCGGCTGGCGTTTTGCCAGCCGCCATGACGGTTCCCAACAGCGGCACAATGATAGTGCCGTCAGAGTTCACCACTTTTTGCTCAGTAAACTCGTCGTATCCCAATACAGAGATAGAAATTTGGTCGCCAGGGCCTAGGCTGTACTGAGGATAGGACAACGGCGTGGGGGCGGCAACTTGATCAACCGGAGCCACCACCAAGGGTGCCATGGAGGGATCGACCGAATTGAGATTTGTGCTCTCGGTTTGGGCAAAGGCTGGAGCTTGTAGAGTGGCCCCCAGCAGCAAAACGGCAGCCACTGAGCGGCAAATATCCGAATGGTTTTTACGCATATGCTTGGCCATGTCTTTGAGGAAATGAGAGGAGGGTTGGGGCGTGAGCTTGAGGCGGATGGGTGCGATCGCACCCTCCTGGGTTCGCTATCGTTGCAGCCTACCGATGTTGGGGTAAGCGATCGCTTGCAAGAACGAAAGGCATTGGGCGATCGCACTCATGGAACGACAAAACTACGAATGACAGAACGACCGGATTGCAGAACCGACTTGCACACCATTGGCAAGAAACCCGTGATGCAAAACGAGCAGCATGGGACTACTGACCGCCAGCAGTCCATCGCTCGTCCTTAGCGAGTTGTCTCGCGAGACCCTGCCAACACCCGACCTAGAGGTTCGTTCATTCCCCCCGTCAGGTTGCGACGTGTGTTGTACTCGCGAGAGTAATAGAAGAGGCTATCGGGCTCATTGCGTACGTCAACGCCATTCACCACAATACCCAGCACATTTTGACCAGACTGGGCCAAGTATTCCTTCGCAGCGCTAGCGCTACCGGGATCAACCACACCGGGGCGAACCACCATCACAACGCCATCCACCATTTTGCCAATCACGGCAGCATCGGCAGTCCCGGCGACAGGCGGTGTGTCAAACACAACGTAGTCGTAGTCATCCGCAAACTTGGCCACCAACAATGCCATGTGCTTGGAATCCAGCAGAGCGATAGGATTCGGCGGCACGGAGCCCGCTGTGAGCACATCCAGGCTGGGGCTGACTCGCTGCACGGCATCCTTAAACTCAATGTGGTTGGTCAGCACATTGCTCAAGCCTGCCGAGTTGGTCAAATCCCATGTGTGGTGCTGGGTTGGATGGCGCATATCCGCATCAACCAACAACACTTTGTGACCCACCTGAGCGATCGCATCTGCGAGATTGGCCGATACTTCCGACTTTCCTTCCTTCGGGGCAGAGCTGGTGACTACCACCGTCTTCACTTGCTTATCCGAGTTTAAGAATTTCAAGTTAGCTTGCAGCATTTGATATGAATCGGCCACAGGCGAGTGGGGACAATCGCGCAGAATCACCCGAGGCACCGTGCGCTCCATGCTTAGCCCCGGACGCACCCGACCATTGCGGTTAAAGGTAGGAATGACTCCCAACAATGTGTAGCCAAATAGTTCGCGAGCCTGCTTGATGGTTCTCACCGAGCTGTCCATCATGTCGAGCAAGAAGGCTGAGATCACGCCCGCTGCTAGACCCGCCAGACCACCCAGCAGCAAATACACCGACTTGCTCGGCCCAGCCGAACCCTCAGGTACTAACGCCGGAGAAATGAGGCGAGCATTGCCCACATTCTGGTTTTCGGTAACCTGAATTTCCTGTAGGCGGGTGAGCAACGCTTCGTAGGTTGTTTGCGCTGCCGCTAACCGACGCTCCAGTTCCCGTTGGGCTTGCTCTAACCGAGGCAGTGCACTCGCCCGACCGCGATAGGCACTTTCCGTACTGGCCAACAAACTCACCTGATTGGACAAACCAGAACGCTCGGCATCAGCCCGAATGAAGTCGGTAATTAGGGTGCGCTCTACTTCCCCAATTTGCAAGTCACCCATAGAAACTCCTTGGGCGCTGCCAACAATTTGGCCAATGCGGCTGTCCAACGTTTCATTTAGTGCTGCAACCCGACGCTCCAATGCGGCGATCGTGGGGTGCGCATCCCGATAGCGAGTCCGCTCCACCGACAGCAAGCTTTCGGTTTCCTGAAGCTGTGTCAGCACTTCAGTAACCCCTGTAGATTGGCTGAGTGAGCTGACCACCAGGGCCTGCTGCGGTGTCATTCCCAACTGGCTTTGCAGCATGGCTGTTCGGGCATCGGCATCGGCCAGGGTGGCACGAGCCTGAGTTAGCTGCTGCTGCAAGTTGGTAATGGCTCCAACGGCAACTCTTGCTTCTTCCTGTAGGGCAATGACACCGTTCTGCTCTTTAAATTCCCGCAGAGCAGATTCGGCTTCTCGCACAGCGGACTCGGTTTTGGGCAATTGTTCGCGGATAAACTGGCTGGCTTCGGCGGCTTCCTGACGATTGGCAAACACCGACTGCTCAACGTAAGCTCTGGCAACGCGGTTCACCACGGCAGCAGCAACTTCGGGATCATCTGCTGTGTAGGTAATTCGCAAGACATCGGTACCACCAACAGGGCGCACTGCCAGATTCTCAACAAAGGCCTGTGGCTGAAGCGGTTGTCCTTCGGTGTCGCGCAGATTCAATGCATCAATGACCTTTTGCGCAACTGGAATTGAGCGGATGACCTCTGCTTGTGTGGTAAGTGCACTACTTTGACCATCGACCGTGAGCCGCTGGTTTTGATTTTCCACCAAACCGATGAGATCGGTCTGACGATCTACCTTCAGCAGTAGCTTTCCCTCGGCTTCATAAACGGGCTTTTGCCGTACCGCAGCCAATGCAGACAGGGAGACGACAATGCTAAATACCGCTGCTGCGGGCAACCAGCGCCGTTTTAATACCATCCAGTACTTCTGAAGATTGAAATCGTCAGGATATTGATTAAGCTCCATAGCATTGCCTCAGCTATCTAAAATTCGGCTCACACAACTGCGAGTTTTTACGGTCGGGGATCCTGATAGGTCAACAATAAACGGTAATTACCCGGAGATTGTTAAAGGTTGAATGAAGAAGAACAGTATCGGAGTGAAGGTCAAATGAACTCTGGTGAAGGTTTATCAGTCATTCAGAAGAGCCCAGCTTAGCGCCAATCCAAAGCTTTACTCAATCGACTCAAAAACTCAGTCAATTATCAATTTTGGCAGGGTTTCATACCTGAGATAGATGACCTTTGTGGAGATTAAAATAGTCTCAATTGAGATTTCTTGATGCCATAGATTGAATTCGGTGCAAGCATTGTTTTTTGGGACTTCATTCATTGCGCTCATGACTGCGACGGACAATCTAGAAATTCATCAATGATTCACTCTAGATAATTAATAAACGCTTGCCTATAGGCAAAGCGATCGCCACACATTCACTCAACAACCTATCGTTGATTACACAAAACAGGGAAAACAAACTGGCCTAGCTATGCAGCAATTAACCCCAGGGATTCTGCCTGGCGATCGTGCAAAGCCAATGATGAAACATTTCCAATCACAAAGGTTTGGCGCGTTCTCAACAACAGGTAAAGGCGAGAAATCAGCCCAGCCTGACGAAGCCTCAACAGATACCTTTGAAGATATGCTTGAGCGCAGGTATCGAGGTTTGTACGATGCCACCAACGATGTTACTAAGCTTGTGTAGATGCGTATCTTTCTAAAATTTTGAAATTGATCAATTCAACCATGAGTGTTGAAAAACAAAGATGGCGATCGCACCCTGATCTGCTTGATCGCTCTTAAACCGATAAACTTTGTCTCAATCGTTTCGTCCGGATTAGATGCACATAGATGCCCACAGATTCACAGGGTAGATGCACGTGAGATGCCAAACCCCTAACGGCCTTTGTAAGTGATCATACGTAAAAAACCTATCTCGATTCAGAGACTTTCAATGAAGTTTGGCAATCTTTTCATAAAGAGTCTGTAAAGTCTTAGACATTGACGAGTTCAGTTCCCCGTACTCTTACGGAGACTACGATTCACGCCAGTCGAATAGCTTCGGGTCGCGGTCTCTGTATTTACCGCAGTGAAAGAAATATCTGTGTCAAGGTTTGTGTTGGCAGCTGGGTTAGCTGTTTGTGAATTACCGAAAGCCCCTTCAACCCTGAGTGCATGCCTAAAAGTGTTGAGATAGAACCCAACCCAACAATGTTTACCCTGCGAATCGCAATATCCTGTCGAATCGCAACGCTGCTCTCCCAAAAACACGCACAGGAGATGCTGTCGTATGGAGCGATCGCACGCTGACTAAAACGGCGATACCTCAATGGAGAAATAGATACCATCCTCTTGCAGCGTATTGCCTACAGACGACACATCGGTTAACGGAATGCCCCAATCGAGCCGAGCCGTCACCCGATCGGATTGCTGCCACAACAGGCCAATCCCAACCCCCGCCAACGTCTCCGCAGCCGAGCCGTCATGGTTACCCGCGCTCCAAACCGTGCCGATGTCGAAAAAAGGTGCCACTTGCAGCAGCCCATCAATTTGGGGAACGCGCACAATCGGCAGGCGTACCTCCGTAGAAAACTGAAGCCCGTTGTCGGCTAACAGGGCATCTTGCCGATAGCCGCGCACAGTTCGCTGACCCCCCAGCCCTAGCTGTTCTTGCGATAGCAATGCGCTGTCGGCCAGTTGAGCTTCGGCTCGCACAAGGAGCAAAGTTTCGGGGGCAAGCAGTCGCACCCACTGGCCCTGCCCCCGCCATGCAAAGAAGCGGCTGTCGGGTTCGTTGGTATTGACGGTAGAGTCGAGCAGATCGAGGCCCACGCTAAACTGCGATCGCGCCGCTAATACATGCAGGCTACTGCGCTCGGTCCAGTCTTGAAAAAAACGCAGTGCTGTAACCCGACTGACCCCATTGGCATCGGCACCCGGACTTGGAAACCCCCCCACCACAAATTCGGTTTGGCTGCGCTGATGCGAACCCGTGAGGCCAATGGCCAATTCCTCAGTCGGCGATTGATACAGCGGTTGGCGCAGGCTCACCTCGTAGTATTGGGCATTCGATTCAATATCCAACACGTTAAATGGTGGCTTGATCACATCGCTTGATGAAAAGCCTGCTGCCAATCGAATGGTGCCGTTGCGAGGATTGATGGGTACGGTATAGCTACCATCCACGGCATGGCTACCATCGGTGTTGCTGTAGCTGAGTGACAGTCCATCGCCAAAGCCCAATACATTGCCGTGGTTGACCTCAACTTGCCGCCGAAAGCTGCCTACGCTGGGCGATCGCCCATTGTTTAGCACCACTCGCGTTGCAAAAGGATCGGCCTCTTGCAAACTCACTTCCAAAACATTGGTTCCTGGCTGTGGCCCTGCCTGCAAATCGGCTGAAATGGAGGCAATCAACGGATCAAGCTGAAGCAGCTGCAATCCTTCCAATAGCTGCGCCACATTTAACGGTGTAGCGCCAGCCAGCGCCAGCCGACTGCGCACATAGCTAGACTGCAAATGTCGATTTCCCCGCACGTTGATCGCGGCAAGCCGACCCTCAATCACTTGAATGGTCACGACTCCAGCTTCCAAGGTTTGAGGCGGAATGAATGCTCCAGAACTAATGTAGCCATCGTCAATGTAGCGTTGGGTAATGGCAGAACGCGCTTGTAATAACTGAGCAAAGGTCAAATTCTGCCCTCGAAAGGTGCGATCGCCCTCGGTGCCATCGCATGCAAAGCCGGGAGTTGCGCAAAGTACTTGCTCTAGTTGGCGATCGCTGTAAACGGTACTCCCATTCACCTGAAATTGCTGCACAAAGATCGTATCGGGAATGGGACCAGGTTCCTGACTGGAGGGAGGCGCTGTCGGCGGCGGTGCCAACAGCTCAGCCGGATCTGGTAACAGAGGCAGCGGCTCTTGAGGAAGGATCGGTTCTGGTCGGTCGGGTGGTGGAACAATCGGCACGATAGGGCGTGGCAGCGGTCCCCCTGGTGGCACAGGTGCCGGGGGAGGAACTGCTGAAGGAGGAACCTGTGCCACAACCGAGGATGAGTGAAGTGGGGTGAGGGCGATCGCCCAACTCAAAACCGCTAGCCAACGCGCAGCCTGATGCAAGGGGGCAAGAGTGGTGTTCAATTTTTTAACCTGTTCACAGTAAAAGAAGTGGGTTAAAAGTGCAGCCAGCAAACTAGGTGCAGTTTACTTTAGGCAAAGTAAACTGCACCTGAACATATGACGAAATCAACGATTGAGTAAAAAAGCTTAACGATACTGCCGGCAACTGGGTGGAATATCATTGCCGTTTATCAATCATCACCATTTAAGCAAGTCAATTTATCCACGAACCTGCGCGACTTTAACTCAAGATCTCAACCCAGTTTCCGATGCTAGAAACCGTCCGTTTTGGTGCAGAGTTGCTCTGAGGGTTTTGCGCTGCACAGCTTTCAAAACAGCTTCGTTTTGCGCCCATAATAAAGAGGCGCTTCGGCTTATCCAGCACGGACTTAGAAATGATCTCATCACGCTTCGGTATCGCGTCACGGACGATGTATGAGCCATTCATCAGTGATGGATAAGGTGTCGTTTAAACCAATGGGCGGGAATGGCTGTCGTCAAAAAAGGTATCAGCGGTTCATTCCTGAATTCGCCAACTCGGTATTCAACAATCTATCAACGTCTCGATTGATACACGTCATTTGTTCTGACAGTTCGCTTGATCGAATTGAAGAAAGTTGAGCTAAAATTTTCGTTTCGTATACAGCTTCAGGGATTGCATTCAAAGATTCTTCATTGGGTGTTTGGCTACGCTTTGCACATTGCGTGTTACACATTGCGTGCAGAGGTCTGACGTTTTTTGGGGATGAGGTTTGGTGAACACGACCCATTAAACATGAATCAACGAATATGCTTCATTGGCATATTGGAATCACTGAACTGACAAACAAGTGATTTGTTATTCAGGGAATTTTCATTCATAAGTTTTCATTCATAGGTTTATCCGAGTGGCTCGCTTTTTGTCTAGCGCTCAGCGCTTTTTCGCAGCGGCTTTCATGGCTGCCAGTAGCTTTCCCATTGGCAATCTAGTCGCTCTCGCTCAAGTTGATCCGTCTGCTCCGTTTTGCCAATTCTCTCCTGTCGAGGTGGAACGCAAAGAGTCGCTACGGCAGTTGGCGCTCCAGGGCGATCGCGACAGTCAACAACGCTATCGTCGTCTAGTGGATGATCACAAAGACAAACTTGAGCGGTGTCGTCGCAGCAGTTGGCTGCGCAACCAGGCCTTGTGGATTCGCCTGTATCCCTGCGATGCCCAGCCAGGTGCTCTAGAAGCTCTGTTCGACAAAATGGTTGCCAAAGGTTA
Organism: Leptolyngbya sp. AN02str; assembly: GCF_050565595.1. NCBI lineage: Bacteria > Bacillati > Cyanobacteriota > Cyanophyceae > Leptolyngbyales > Leptolyngbyaceae > Leptolyngbya > Leptolyngbya sp. AN02str. The sequence goes on from NZ_JBNXVR010000031.1 coordinate 34,764, forward strand.
CAACCAGGTCTACATCGAAGTATTTGGCAGCGGCCAGGTGATGCTGCCGCAAAACGATAATCCCACCGCGTGGCCATCCCTAATTCGAGACAATGGCTATGGTGATTACGACCTGCTGGAAGAAGCGATTACCAAAGGCCGGGAGCGTGGGCTTAAGGTTTATGCGTGGCTGTTTACCATGAATTTTGGCTATAGCTACACGCGGCGACCTGGTACGGAACAAGCCCTTGCCCGCAACGGTCGTGGGCAGGCTGGCAATCGGGCGATCGCAAGTCAGGAAATTAACGCCGGGGGTGAAGAAGAGCTTTTTATCGACCCGTACAGCAACCAAGCCAAGCTGGACTACTACACCCTTGTACAGGCTGTACTGCGGCGGCGACCCGATGGCGTGCTGTTCGATTACATTCGCTATCCCCGTGGAAATGGTGGCGATTCTGTGGCCAGCCGCGTGCAAGATCTCTGGATCTACGGGCCTGCTGCTCAGGATGCGCTGTTGCGACGGGCGCTCAACCTTAGCGGCCAAGAGTTGATTCGGCGGTTTGTGGCGCGGGGCAGCGTGTTGGGGCAGGATGTGGCCGAACTGGCCGAGCGCTATCCTCAGGATCCACAACCGCTGTGGCAGGGCATTAGTCTTGATCCGGCCTATCCGACAGCCAGCATTGAGCAGCGACGACCCTTTTTGCAGCAGCAGCTCTGGCAGCTATCGGTTGCCCATGCCATGCAGGGCGTAGTGGACTTTTTGAATATGGCCGCGACTCCTGTACAACAACGCAATATTCCGGCTGGGGCCGTCTTCTTTCCCGAAGGTAACCAAACGGTGAATGCGGGAGGCTATGATTCGCGCTTGCAGCCGTGGGATCAATTTCCCACGTCGCTAGAGTGGCACCCCATGGCCTATGGGATTTGTGGCAATACGGGCTGTATTGTCTCGCAGGTGCAGCGTGTGCTGGAGCGATCGCCCAATCCCTCCAAAGTGATGCCTGTGCTAGCGGGCACGTGGGGCCAGTCGGTGCGCAACCGTCCGGCGCTGGAGTCGCAAATGTTGGCAATTCATCAGGTGGCTCCCCAAATTCAGACCATGAGCCACTTTGCCTACTCCTGGCAAGAACCTCAATCCGATCGCGATCGCAAGTTTTGCCAATTACAGTAACTCTCAATTCCTCCCCTTTGTGAGCTTCGGCCACATCGTCGCCCGCGCAGCGGGCGGCACAGGGTTTTAGGGTCTGGTTTTTAATAGTGTCGAGGGACTTAGAACATTACTGGTCAGGACTTACGCAGTTGAATGATGTTTGGAGCGCTTAGCGCCCCAAACATCATTCAACCCCCTGGTTCTTCGGATGACGTGCGTAAGTCCTAACTGATGACTGACACGAGAAAGATGGAAATTTGATGAGATTGCGCTATGGTTAAAGCCAACCAAATTCCCCAGAAAGCCCTTCATCTGGTTGGTATATTATGGATATCGATCACCTGATTGTAAAACCGGGTTCTCGCATCTCTCTCTCAAACTTCGATCCGGGATATGTTGGAAGTTATGAGAAGCAACATGCCAAAGAGTTGCTCAAAACCAGTCTTAAACAATTAACCCTGGATCAAGATAAGCTATACGCTCAAAATACTTATGCACTGCTGATTTTGTTTCAGGCGATGGATGCTGCAGGGAAAGACAGCACCATCAAACATGTGATGTCGGGAGTGAATCCTCAAGGATGCCAAGTTTATAGCTTTAAGTCACCTTCGGCAGAAGAGCGTGACCATGACTATCTATGGCGATCGATGAAGGCACTACCAGAGCGAGGCATGATTGGAATTCACAATCGCTCATATTACGAGGAAGTGCTGGTGGTTCGGGTTCACCCCGAAATGTTGGCCAGTCAGCAACTGCCCGAGCCCATCAAACAAGATCCCTACATTTGGCAACGTCGATTTGAGGAAATCAACAACTTTGAACACTATTTGGTGAATAACGGCATCATCGTTCTCAAGTTCTTTTTGTATGTATCGAAAGATGAGCAACGACAGCGGTTTTTAGATCGCATTAATGAACCTGAAAAAAACTGGAAGTTTTCAACCCATGATGTGAAAGAGCGATCGTTTTGGGATAACTACATGAATGCTTATGAGGATGTGTTTAATCACACCAGCACAACGTGGGCTCCATGGTATATCATTCCTGCTGATCACAAATGGTACACTCGATTGGCGGTTAGCCGTGTAATTAGCCAAACGTTAGAAAGCCTGAACTTGCACTATCCCGTTGTGGATGAAGAACGCAGACGAGAATTGCTGGAAGATAAAAAGCTACTCGATGCTGAGTAGGGAAATGGGAATGCGATAAAATGCGATCGCGCCTCATGATTCTGTTCCAAAAAGGTCCGGCAAAGGGAGCGATCGCACCTGCTCTACTAGGCTCGATGAAGTAGTTTTGGATTACCCATCTTGTAAGGCTGCTTGCTGCAATTGCAATAACTCGCCAATGCCCCGTTCTGCCAGATCCAAAATGCTATTCAGCTGCGATCGGCTAAAGCTGCCCTCTTCCGCTGTACCTTGCAGTTCAATAATTTCCTGCTGGTCATTCAGCACGACGTTAAAGTCAATCTCGGCGGCGACATCCTCTTCATAAGACAGGTCGAGGAATGGCTCACCCTGCAACAGCCCAACCGAAACTGCCGCAATTTGGTGGCATAGCGGCGACTCTTGCAGTTGCCCCGATTTGAGCAATCCATCAATTGCATCGCACAGGGCTACATAGCCGCCAGTAATCGCGGTGGTGCGCGTTCCCGCATCGGCTTGCAAGACGTCGCAATCAACCAGCAGCGTGCGTTCACCCAGTGCTTTCATATTTAGTGCCGAGCGTAGACTGCGGCCAATAAGCCGCTGAATTTCTTGCGTGCGGCCCGACAGTTTCATAAACTCGCGGGCGTGCCGCTGGGGCGTAGCCGAGGGCAGCATGCGATATTCGGCGGTGAGCCAACCCTGACCGCTGCCTTCCAAAAATTTGGGAACCCCTGGCTGCACCGTTACTGTACACAGCACTTGTGTATTGCCGCTATGGGCCAATACCGAACCCGCCGCAAACTGAGTAAACCGCCGCTCAAACCGAATTGGACGCAGCTGATCGGGCGATCGCCCATCGGGACGTATCCAAACCATAACTCTTCTCCCACCACCAAAAACGTAATCCCAAGTGCATTCCACCCATCCCCACCCCATGAGGTGCCATTCTAAATTCGCGACCTCAACAAATCAGCCTGTGCGAATTGCCGTGAACTGGGGGTGGTCAATGGTGGGCGATGAACAATCGCACGTGCGATCGCTGAATGGAACCTCATTTAGAATACCGGAGTTCTCTAAATTTTCGAGCTGGTTTGCCGAGGACACAATGCCCGAAAGGTCTGGGGAAGCGATAAATTTTACGAAGAGCGAATTTCGAGTTAGGACTGCGATCGCTGCGACACGTTGGGTCTATTGGTTTCCCTGCCGGGTCATTTCATCCTCGGCCCATCAGCTGGCGAACGAAAGGTTTAATCGCCTCGCCACAGGGTAACCTAACAAAGGCTGTTATCGTTGAATGGTAGTCAGGATGGGGTTAGTTTACGGGGTTTGCCTAACTAGTTCGGTTGTGTAGATCCTAAGCGCTCGAGTGCTCCCATCTGCGATCGCTCTCAATCTCTCAATCATTGTCGTCAAGTTCTAAGGTTTATTTTCTAAACAACTATGTCCCATCCCTCCTGGCACGATACCGATGCCTACAACGAGCTAGAACCCATGAGCACCCTCGTTTCTGATTTGGCAGAATCAGAAGATGTAGGGGCCCATTTTTATCGGGGGCTCGCTGGTCGCCGCCGCAAGGCGGCTGTTGCGCTCACCATTGTGTGGAGCAGCACCTTTGCCCTGCATCTGTTTTCGTGGGGGTACTGGGTGGTTTTAGGCTTAACCACCCTCATGAGTGTGCATTTGCTGCGGCTGCTGGTTGCCCGTGCCAAGTCCATGCCCGATCCGTTGGCTGAAGCAGATCCCGCCAAACTGCCATTTGTCTCGCTAATGGTGGCTGCAAAAAATGAAGAATCGGTGATTGCACCCCTTGTGCGAGCGCTCTGCCAGGTCGATTATCCTGCCAATCGATACGAGCTGTGGGTGATTGATGATCACAGCACCGATCGCACGCCTCAAGTGCTCGACCAGCTTAAGGCTGAGTATCCCCAACTCAAGGTGCTGCGTCGGGCGGCCGAAGCCGGTGGCGGTAAGTCGGGCGCACTCAACCAGGCTTGCTCCTTGGCAAGTGGCGACATTATTGGCGTGTTTGATGCCGATGCTCAGGTGCCAAGTGATATGCTGCGCCGCGTGCTGACGCTGTTTCAACAACCCAAGATTGGGGCTGTGCAGGTTCGCAAGGCGATCGCCCAGGCTGAGCGCGATCCCAACGTGAGTAATCTGTGGCTTCAGGGACAAGTTGCCGAAATGGCGATCGACAGCTTTTATCAGCAGCAGCGCATTGCCATTGGCGGTGTGGGCGAACTGCGGGGCAACGGCATGTTTGTACGGCGCGAAGCACTGGATCAGTGCGGGAGCTGGAACGAGGAAACCATTACTGATGACCTGGATCTCACCTTTCGCTTGCACCTAGCTGGATGGGATATTGACTTTTTGATGCATCCTGCTGTTGTTGAAGAAGGTGTTACTAAGGCCACCAGCCTATGGCACCAGCGCAACCGCTGGGCTGAAGGCGGTTACCAGCGCTATTTAGACTATTGGCGGCTCATCATTCGCAACCGATTGGGACTGCGAAAAACGATGGATTTGCTGGCATTCTTTTTGCTGCAATACATTTTGCCAACGGCCACCGTGCCCGATTTAGTGATGGCGATCGCCCGCAGTCGGGCACCCATGTTGGCCCCCATGACCAGCCTCTCGGTCATCATGTCTATGGTCGGCATGTACGCTGGATTGCGCCGCATCCAAAAACAGCAGGCGCGGCGTAGCGATGGTACGCGATCGGTTGCATTGGCATGGCGGGCGCTGCGTCAGTCGGCATGGGGCACGGCGTATATGCTGCACTGGCTGCCAGTCATGGCCAGCACCACTGCTCGTATTTCTGTACGGCCTAAGCGGCTCAAGTGGGTGAAAACAGCACACCACGGCAGCGAAGATCTATGGCTTGATGTCTCTGAGCAACTGGAGCTGAAAAGCAAAGGCTAATCACTTGCCAAACTCAGCAAGTAACCATCATTCAATATAAAACTCTAAAGCTCTGTGTCACCCGCTGTGCGGACGGCACAGAGCTTTAGAGTATGGTTTGAATAGGGTCGGGGGACTTATCCAGTTGCCGCTTTGGTGAAACAAGGGCTGAAGCAGGCTTCAGTCTATAGCCCATTAACAGAAGTCCATTAACGGAACCTGAGCTTTGGATAAGCTGAAGTGCCCATCTTTGCGTGCGCGTCGCGCAAACCTCAGAAAAGCTCTTAACCGAAACTAACGTTAACGGAAGTTCATCAACAGAAAAAGCCGATTGGGTTGGCACAGTTCTCGGTCAAACAGTCGGCTTGTTACTGGCGCGATCGCGGCGGTTTTGGGTCGCTATCCGGTTGGGAAAAACTGCTTGAGCAATATTTGAGCAATATCCTGAGCAGCATGGAAACGCGCTCCAAGGCTGACGCGGCGATGCTCAACTCTACACCAAAGGCATGAGGCTTGACTCAAGTTCAAGCCTCGTCTTGACTTCGCAGCGGAATTTCAATCAAAAACTCTGCTCCTTGTCCTAAGGCAGAATTGCACTTTAAGCTACCGCCGTGTTTTTCGACCACAACCTGATAGCTAATCGATAGACCTAACCCTGTCCCCTTGCCGACTGGCTTGGTGGTGAAGAACGGCTCAAATAGTCGTCGTTTGGCTGCCTCTGGAATTCCCGGCCCATTATCAGCAATGCGGATTTGAACGTGGTTGGGCTTGACCAACTGGGTTGTAATGGTGATTTCGCTGGGATGGTGCTGGATCTCGTCGAGCGATCGCTCCTCATCGCGTTCATCGAGCGCATCGATCGCATTGGCAATCAGGTTCATAAATACCTGATTGAGCTGCCCTGCGTAACACAAGACATTTGGCAGAACCGCATAATCTTTCACCACATTAATGGCAGGTCGATTGGGCCGATCCTTCAAGCGGTTGTGCAAGATCATGAGGGTGCTATCAATGCCCTCATGCAAATTAACCGCCTTCACTTCGGCCTCATCCATCCGCGAAAAATTGCGCAACGCCAGTACAATCTTTTGAATGCGCTCGGCTCCCAACTTCATAGAGGCTAGCAGCTTTGGCAGATCCTCCACCAAAAACTCCAGGTCAATTTCCTCAGCAGCTTGACTCAGCTCGGGATGCGGTCTGGGGTAGTGCTGTTGGTACAGATCCAGCAAATTCATCAAATCTTGAATGTAGCTATCGGCATGGGTGAGGTTGCCGTAAATAAAGTTCACTGGGTTATTGATTTCATGTGCCACGCCAGCCACCAACTGCCCCAAGCTCGACATTTTCTCGGTTTGTACCAGTTGAGCCTGGGTATGCTGAAGTTCTTGTAGGGTTTGCTCTAGGGCTTCAGTTTGTTGTCTTAAAGTTGCTTCAGATTCTTGCAGCGCTAGTTCAGCTCGGCGGCGATCGGTAATGTCGATGGCTATGCCGCCCACGACAGACTGACCCGACACATCCTGCATCGGAAACTTGTACACCAGAGTGTCGCCCATGGTGCCATCGCTCAAGGGTAATGGCTCAATGGTGGTCATGGTTTTTTGCTGTTGCAGCACGGTGCGGTTGACTTGAACAAACTCGGCGACGGCTTCTTCGGGGTATAGCTCTATCAGGTTTTTGCCAACCAGATCAATGGATGGCAGCTGAAACATGGTGTAGTAAGTTTTGTTGACATAGAGCAGATTGCCATCGCCATCAATAATCCACGTGGCGGTGGGGCTGTTGTCCATAAACACCTGAAACCGTTCTTCGCTTTTTCGCAGGGCGGCTTCGGCCTGGTTGCGTTCTTCTTCGACCCGTTTGCGATCGCTTACATCGCGCACAACAGCCAAACCGTGAGGTTTGTTATTCAACATGCAGGGCACACCCGACACTTCCACATCAATCAGGGCACCGCTTTTGTGGTATTGCTTCGATTGGCAAGAAAACTCTTTCTTCTGGCCCGTGACCTCCACAAATTGCTGAAACAGCGACAGGCTATCGGGATGCAAAAAATCGGGTGGCGTGAGCTGCTGCATTTCTTCGACGCTGTAGCCGTGCATCTTGGCAAACGAAGGGTTAAACGCTATCAACTGTCCGGTTTGAATGTCGGTAATGCACAATCCGTCATTCACACTTTCAAACACAACTCGATAGAGCGACTCCTGCTGCCGAAGCGTTTGCTCGGTGGCAATGCGATCGCTCACATCGGTCATGGTGCCGACCATGCGCCTGGGTTTGCCAGTTTCATCGGGCAAAAACACCCCCCGATCTTCCACATAAAGATAGCTGCCATCCGCCTTTTGAAAGCGATACTCGACTCGGTACCGCTCAATCCGCTGCATCGCGCGATCGAGCGCGGCCAATGCCGTGGGGCGATCGCGCGGGTGAATTGACGTTTCCCACTGATGAATCCCAATCCGCTGAAATTCCTCTTTGGAATAGCCCGTAATGGTTTCAATCGCCCCTGCCCAGGTAATCGTTCCAGCGCTAATGTCGTAATCGTAAATCAGCTGTCCTGTTTGCTCTGCCACGAGGCGAAAGCGCTCCTCGCTGGCTTCGAGGGCTTGCTGGGCTTGCTTGCGTTCCATCTCGTCGCGTTTGCGATCGCTAATGTCGCGGGTAATGCCCACCACGCCCAGTACATTGCCGTGCGCATCGAGCCAGGGCGCCTTGGTTGTTGACAAGAAAAATTCTTGATCTCCCTGCTTCATCTGTTCTTCGTAGGTTTCGGCAATTCCTGATGTCCAAATTAAGCGATCGCGCTGCTGAATATTGCTTGCATATTCAGGCAGTAGGTCTTTATCCGTCTTACCCAAAATCTCTGACCGGGGGCGATTTAGCCAACGCTCCAACTTAGAATTGACCAAAATGTAGCGTCCCTCTCGATCCTTCACAAACACAATGTCAGTTGTGCTTTCCAAGATCGAATTGAGGAGCGCATTGCGCTCACGTAGCGTCACATCGGTAGCAGAGTTTGACATCATAGCTGGAAGTAACCAACCAAGTAAGGATGGAATGAAGCTGGGAGCGAAAAGTTCGTGAAAACTCAATGTCTAGTGAACCCAAAAAATCTGGTTCGCGCTCACATCCAGCATCGTCGGTCACAAGAAAGCCATTATTTTCTGCAATTGTCTAGCCGCTCCAGAGGTATAGGGGTTAGGAGAATGGATCTAAACTGTTCGGAGTGGTTATGGGGTGCGCAGGTAGGCGGCGATCGCTGACCGAATTGGTTCGATACTTTTGTATTGGCGCATTTCGGGAGTGAGCTGGGCGATCGTGCGATCTAGCCCCTGTGCTGCCTGGGGTTGCGCGTGTACTTGCCAGAGGGGATACACAAACGATCGCACTGTGAACACGATGGCTTCTGTGATGGGCAACCGTCGCAAGGTTTGCCGCTCCACTCGCACCCAGAGGCGATCGCCTGCGTTTTCGCTGGTAATGTCATCTGCCACAGCATGAGTGCGGTGTAGGCCCAAAAACAGCTCTGGCGTATCCACAATGCTCCAATTCAACCGATAGCCTGAATGTTCTGGTGTGAGCCGATCAAAGTATTGCGTCACCGGATTGTGCAGGCTGGATTCGTACCCCGGCACCGGTTCGTGGATGGCTCCCATCACCCGTCCCAGCTTCTCTTGCAACTGCCAATACAGCGGAAAACACAGCGAAGCCGCCCCTAGCCAATATCCAGCCTTGCTGGGCATCATTAAGCACAGGTCTTCTTGTACGAGCCGTCCGGCCAGGTCAATCGGAGCCTCGGCAAAATCGGAGGAGCACCAGGTTTCGCCTGTGAGCTGGTTACAGATGCGATCGCCCTCTAGCTGAAACCACTGAGGAAACCGGGTCGTTAAATGATGTGTCAGCATATCCAACAGCTCCTGCTGAGCCGCCACCGTATGCGGCAGCGCTGCCAAAACAGACTGGGGGCGATCGCGCAACAAAACTCGCTTTTGCTGCAAATATTGCCCAAACTCTGCATCAATTTCGATCCACTCCCGCAAGTCCAGCGCCTTCAGCCCCAAACTCATTCGCCATTGACCTTGGGCAAACGGCCAATGCACCCGCTGAGGCGGCAAATCTTTCCGAACAAACATGACAGCTCCCGCAACTCAACTACGCACGAGGCAGACGAAAAAGCTAAAGTATTAACTGGGGATAACGAAAGGACGCTTCATGGATAACGAACCGATTATCATTCTATCGAGCCGCGAAATCGACAAAATGCGCCAAGCCGGGCAGCTGGCCGCACAGCTTTTGGCCCATCTAGAACCCATGGTCAAACCTGGCGTGAGCACCCTCGACATTAACGACGCAGCCGAAGAGTGGACTCGTAAGCACGGTGCAAAAAGTGCTCCCCTGGGCTATCACGGTTTCCCCAAGTCTATTTGCACCAGTGTCAACGAGGTGGTGTGCCATGGCATTCCCAATGCCAAGCAAGTGTTGAAAGAGGGCGACATCATCAACATTGATGTCACGCCGATGGTGGATGGATATCACGGCGATACCTCCAAGACTTTCTTTGTGGGTGAGCCGTCGCCCCTGGCTCGCAAGCTAGTGGAAGTAACCGAAGAGTGCATGATGCGCGGCATTGCCGAGGTGAAGCCGGGTGCCCGCATTGGGGACATTGGCGCAGCCATTCAGGAATATGCAGAAGGACAAGGCTTTTCGGTGGTGCGCGATTTTGTAGGACATGGGGTGGGCCGCATTTTCCACACGGCACCGCAAGTGCCCCACTACGGCACCCGTGGCAAGGGCCGCAAACTTCGCCCCGGCATGGTGTTCACCATTGAGCCGATGATCAACGAGGGCACGTGGGAAGTGGAAGTGCTGGCTGACAAATGGACCGCGGTAACTAAAGACCGCAAGCTCTCTGCTCAGTTTGAGCACACCATCGTTGTCACTCCCGATGGGGTGGAAATCCTCACGCTTTCCCCTGAGCTAGTAGCAGCCTAGGCGAGCTTCTTCAGCCGTTGCTACGGCTTATTGTATTTTGGTTATCTTTCAAAAATCCATGATAAGAAACGCTCCCCATGTAAAGCATGGGGAGCGTTTCTCAATTAATCCATCAATAGACCTCTTGCGTGAATTGTGGTGTGGCACTGTCACACCACAATTCACGCCTTCAAAAATGCATTGATGCAGGAAGTCCAATCGATGATTGGTTGGCTTTAGTTGAGGCGATCGCCCGTTTTTGCATCAAACCAGTGGGCCGCACTGCCCACAAACACCAGACCCATCGTTTCCCCTTGCGGCACTGATACATTGTTGGGCAACAGCGCGCGCACCGATGTGGGAGATTTGCCCTCGACATAAACCGTATACAGCTTGTGCATTCCCAAGTTTTCCACCAACGAAACGCGACCTTGCACCGTCGGATTTTCGCCTTCGCGAGCCATACGCACATGCTCAGGTCGTAGCCCCAGCACGACCTCGCGGGCATGGGTGGTAATGCCATTGGGTAACGGAGCACGGCGATCGCCAATCATCACCGATTGACCATCCGTTGGTAGCGTCAAAAAGTTCATTTGGGGACTGCCCACAAACCCGGCTACAAACCGATTCGCTGGATGAGTGTAAATGCGATCGGGTGTATCGAGCTGCTGCAAATAGCCCTCGCTCAGCACCGCAACCTTGGTCGAAAGCGTCATCGCTTCCACCTGATCGTGGGTCACATACACCACCGGAGCCTGTTGCTCTTCAAACAGGTGCTTCAGCTCCGCCCGTACATTCTCCCGCAGCAGGGCATCCAGGTTACTGAGCGGCTCATCCAGCAAAAAGACCGAGGGCCGCCGCACCAACGTTCTGGCGACGGCAACTCGCTGCCGCTGACCACCGGAGAGTTGCCCCGGCTTGCGGTTCATCAGCTCATGCAATCCCAAAAAGTCGGCCACTTCTTGAATGCGGGGCTTGATCTCTTCTTGGGGAACCTTTTTCAGCCGCAAACCCGACGCAATGTTGTCGTACACCGTCATGTGGGGATAAAGCGCATAGCTTTGAAACACCATGGCAATGTTGCGATCGCTCGGCGATAGGCGCGTCACATCCCGACCATCAATAAAAATTTGGCCCTTGGTGGGTTGCTCCAATCCAGCAATCATCCGCAGCACCGTGGACTTCCCACAGCCTGACGGCCCCAGCAGCGTCAGGAATTCTCCCGATTCAACCGCCAGGTTCAGGCTTTTGACCGGAACCACCGATGGCGCAAAGGTTTTATTCAAATTACGAACTTCCAACGCAGGGGCATTGGAAATGGAAGATTCGGTTGGACGAACATCAGTTTGTGTCATGAGAAAGGCAACAAGTAAACGCTAAAGAATGCAAACAAGAACGATCAAAAGAATTGAGAAAAGAGGTTAGAAACAAGGAGTTGAACCATCGAACCCGTTAGCACTGCCCATGCCAGTGAACGCAGTTTTCCTGGCTAGCCCTTGACCGCACCCGAGGTCAACCCCTGGATAATTTGTCGTTGGAAGAACAGCACCAGCAGCACCAGCGGCAGCGTTCCCAGCACTGTTGCCGCTGCAATCGGCCCATAGGGAATCTCGAAAATAGACGCTCCGCCCAACTGCGATGCTGCTACTGGAACCGTTTTCATTCCCTCGCGAGTAATGAAGGTGAGCGCAAAAATGAACTCGTTCCAAGCCGAAATGAACGTTAAGATGCCCGTCGTTGCCAGGGCAGGCAAGGTGAGGGGCAGCACAATTTTGAGCAGGGTTCCGGTCACGCTATAGCCATCGACCTTGGCAGAATCTTCCAAGTCCTTGGGGAGCTGCTGAAAAAAGCTGCGCATCACTAAAATCGTGAGGGGCAGGTTGATTGCTGCGTAGGGCAAAATCAATGCCAAGTAGTTGTCCCCCAGGTTGAGCACTTGCACCACTCGCAGCAAGCCCAAAAACAGCAGAATGGGCGGAAACAGTGTCACAATCAAAATTCCGGCGAGCAAGAAGCGCTCCCCTTGGAGCCGCAGCCGCGCCAAGGCGTAGGCTGCTGGCGCGCCAAAGCCTAATGCCAGCAGGGTTGAGGCCGTTGCCACAAAAAAGCTATTGAGCAAATAGTTCCAAAACGGGCGGCGCGCAAACAGCTGTTGGTAATGGTCGAGGGTAAAGCGGCGAGGCAAGTACACATTGGGTACTGCCGAGATGTCTTGATTCACCTTGACGGAGGTGAGCAGTTGCCATAACACCGGAGCCAAACAAAAGATAACGACTAGGGCCACGGCGATCGGTAGAATAATCGATCGCCAGTTGATGCCAGAACGCTGCTTAGCCGATGGCTCTGGGCCATGTCTGGATGGTGGAACGGATTCGGGAAAGGTTGTCGTCATGGCTTAGCTCACCCCACTTGCGTTAGATCGAGAACGATTGAGGAAGAAGGCGGCGATCGCCACCGCCAACACCAGCAGTAAAAATGTGACCACCACCAGCGCGGCACCATAGCCAAAGTCCAGGTAGCGCATCACCGTGGAATAGATGTAGAGCGACACCGTTTCGGTTGCGCCGCCAGGGCCACCCCCCGTCATGACCTGAATCAGGTCAAAGATGCCAAAGGCTTGGGCAAACCGGAACAGCAGCGCAATTACAATTTGGGGCATGAGCAAAGGCAAAGTAATTTGCTGGAAGCTTTGCCAGGGTGTCGCCCCATCAATGCGGTGCGCTTCATATAAGTCTTCGGAAATGGACTGCAACCCAGCCAATAGCAAAATGCTAATGAACGGCGTCGTCTTCCAAACATCGGCAAAAATCACTGCGGCCATCGCCAACGTTGGATTGCCCAACCAGTTAATGCCCGAGTCAATGATTCCTAACCGCAGCAAAATATCGTTCACGACTCCATACTGGTCGTTAAAAATCCAGGCCCAGGCCAGGGCAATCAGCGCTGTGGGCAAGGCCCAGGGCAAAATGGCAATGGTGCGCACAGCCCCTCGGCCTCGAAATGCCTGGTTGAGCACCAGTGCCACCCCCAACCCCAACAAAAACTCAAACAATACGGAAAAGACGGTAAAGATACTGGTATTCCACAACGTTTGCCAAAAGCGCCCGTCCTGCGACATACGTACATAGTTGGCAATACCTGTAAACTCTGGCTGGAGTTGGGTTCCCAGGTTTTGGGTAAAGGCACTTTGCCAAAAGGCTTGACCAATAGGATAGGCAAACACCCCCAGCAGCAATAACAGGGCTGGCAATGTAAGCAACCAGCCTACCCGGCGATCGCGCTGTACAATCACGTCTTTTGTCATCCCACGGCCTCCGGTTCATTGGTCTCTTGTGCATCGGCAGGACGCCCCGACTCTAGCAGGGCACGGGTTTCGCGAGCCGCTGCCTGCAGCGCATCTTCTGCACCAGTGCGTCCCGAAAATGCAGCACTTAGGTATCGCTGCAAAATATCTGAAGCTTGGGCATATTGCGCTGTCAGTGGGCGCGGCACCACATTTTGCACCACCTCAAACAGGTCGGTGTAGTAGGGATACTGGGCCAACAGCTCCGCATCTTGATAGAGCGAGCGAATCGAGGGCAAAAAGCCTGCTTCCAAAGCAAATCGCTTTTGCACCTCGGGACTGGTGAAAAATTCCACTACGCGCCACGCCTCTTCGGGGTGCTGTGTTGTTGTAGAAATGCCCCAACCCCAGCCGCCGAGACAACCACCGCCATCCACACCGGGTTGCGATACCATGGGGCGCGTTCCCACATTACCTTGTACGGGCGATCCATCCTCATTCAGCAACGGCAGCGCATAGGGCCAGTTGCGCATAAACACCGCATTGCCGCTTTGAAAGAGACGACGCACATCTTCTTCGATATAGGTGGTGGTTCCCGGTGGTGAAACTCGCTCTTGAATGGTGCTCACCAAAAAGCTGGCTGCTTCAATGGCCTCGGGCTGATCCAACCCCACCTCCAACGTGTCGGGATTAATCCAGTAGCCGCCAAATCCTTGCAAGACCTCTACAAACATGGCCGCAGCACCTTCGTACTGTCGGCCTTGCCAGAGATATCCCCAATCGGCTGCGCCTGCTTGCTGCACCTGCTTGGCAGTATCAACCAATTCGGTAAAGGTTTCGGGGGGTTGGGCACCCACTTGATCGAGCAAATCTTGCCGATAGTAGAGCAGTCCTGCGTCGGTTCGCCAGGGAACTCGATAGAGTTTGCCGTTGTAAATGCTGCCTTCGATGTCACCTTCGAGAAATGGCTCACGCGCCTCGGGAGGGAAGCGATCGCTCAAGTCCATAAGCCAACCCGCCGCCGCAAATTTGGAAGTCCACACTACGTCCAGATTGATCAGGTCATAGGGAGAACTTCCCAGCAGGTAGGCAGAGGTATTCAAGTCCTCAACAAGATTTGCGGCGTTGGGGCCTTCAACCATCGTGAGGCGAATGTCGGGATTTTGTTCCTCAAACTCACGAATTAACGGCTCAAAGAAGGGTGTTTCGGGAGCCAGCATGATAAAGCTAAGCTCAACGGGCTGTTGGGAAAATGCCGCAGGAATCACCACCAACAGTGCACTCAGGCAGAATGCAATGACATAGCTGGTATATCGAAACAGAGTCGATTCTTGCCAGTATGTCGTAATCGTTTTGGGAATCGTTTTAACAGGTTTCATGGAAGTAGAAAGGATGGAGCTGAAGCACTAGCAGTCAGCAACTGAGTAATGCGATCGCACAAAATTTCACAACATGTTTTTGCAACGAAAGATTGAATGACTCCATGGTGCTGTGAACTCAATGAATGACACCAGAGATACACAAAACCATTCCACCCTTCAATCAAAACTAGAGCTTTGCAATGAAACGAAACAAAATGTTTCTGCCACTTTGCGCCACTGTTCCCTGTCTTCAACGGAACTCAAGCCAGCTTAGCCGCTGATGCACGGTGCAACAAAAACACGATGAGAAATGTATGCAACCAGAGTAAAACCCAGCTTATCGAACGCTGAATGCCCCACACATCTACTCAGCGGTATATTACATGAGAAGAAAAATCAACTTTTGTAACCATACTCTTCGGTTTATCGTGCGATCGCGCCGTTGAGATTGGTCAAGTTTAAAATATGGAATCCAGGCAAATTTGCGAGAACAGCGAGGATGATCGCTGCGAATGGTTGATGAAAGGTGTCGCGATCGCCCAACTTGGAAAAAACGCATGTTGAATTTTGAGGTGTTGAGGTATCGCATATGCCGGACTTCGGTTGGCTGAAAGTTCGACAAGTAATATTACTGAACGTGGACAAATTTGGACGGTGGCACTACCAAATCGCCCCAACAAAATAATCTCCGGATGAGTTTGAAAAACTTCTGAATAGAGTGGGTACAAGGGTTTGAGCAATGTTCCGTAAAAACTCGGAAGCAGTTGATTTATTGCTGTATCCCTATACCAAGACTATTCAGAGTAACAACCATGACGATTTCAATTTCACCCTCCCATGGGCAGACCGTACCGAGCACGATTGCCACACTCGATCGCACGATTCTTCCGGGGGAACGGCTTGGGCCTGTTACCCGCACCACGACCCGCGCTGACCTGGCAACGCTATTTGGCGAAGCCGTATTAGAAGATGATGTGATGATGGTTGGTGAAGGCGAAGCTGAACTGGGCACAACGATCGATTTAGGAGTCGATGCATCGTTCACCATCATTTGGGAAAATCCAGAGCGATCGCAAATTGCTTCGATTATGGATATAGGGCGCGACTGGGGCACCGTTGAAGGAATTCGGGTTGGCACGACCTTGGCCGAGCTCAAGACAATCTTGGGCGAGTTTGAGTTTTATGGCTTTGATTGGGACTATGGCGGCTACGTCATGCTGGATGGCACCAAGTTGGCAGCTCATGCAGGCAAGCTGATTCTGCAACTGTCTCCTTCTGAGGCAAGTCGATCGCGATCGCCCAAAGCCATTGACGCCCTCTCTGGGGATTCGCTATTCAAATCCAACAATTCCTATGTTGCCCAGTTAGAAATTGCCGTAGACGGGGTTACAGTCATTTTATAAGGCTCCTGGCCCAACACTGGCACACTCCACCATCCAACTCTCTAACAAATCCGCAACAATACAAACTTTAGCGTCGTCATGTATCGTGAAGTGGCGTGTGGCGGAAGTTCATCCGCCGGATGCCTCAATCACTCGATAAACGGTGCAATTCGTTAAGCTACAAGGGTAGTGAGTGTGAGATTAGTAGTGGTTGAACAAGCTATGGTGATTGCGATCGCCTCGTTTATGATCGCTTTTATTTTGGCGAGCCTGGTGGAGTATTGGGTTCATCGAATTATGCACTGGTATCCTCAAGGGGCAGGTGCGCGGCATCTCGACCACCATCGCCGCAACGAGGGCCAGGGCGTTGTTTGGGAGTTTTTGGACTACATTAAAGGCACCATTTTGGTCATGGTGCCCATGTTTTTGGTATCGCTTCCGGTAGGTTTAGGTTGGTTTTTGGGTGCGCTGGCGTTTGCTGCGTTTTCGGCCTACGCCCACCAACTCCAGCACGAAAATCCGCTGAAGTGCTTTTGGATGAAGATGCCCGTTCATTACGTGCATCATAAGTACGGTCAGTGGAACCACAATTTTGGCCTTGCGGTCGACTGGTGGGACCATGTGTTTGGCACATACAAGGCAACGGACTGGATCGATGAGATGGAGCTAAGCCGTCCGCAAAAAGGGTACACCGAACTGCGCTGGTTCTAGATTTCCACTCGCAACTTTTGTCGCTCAGCAAAGAGGCTGCCCATTACAGGCAGCCTTTTTGTTTGTAAGTACCTCGTTTATAAGTACCTCGATCCCATTCAAAACCAGAACTCAAAACCCTCAGGGCTTACGCAGCTGAATGACGTTTGGTACGCTAAGCGCTCCAAACATCATTCAACCCCCTGGTTTTTCAGTATGAAGTGCATAAAGCCTAAAGTGGCCGTGGCTTAAGGGCGTTTTTCTTTTCCGCCCACGAATGGAGTTGCCCAAAACGTCCAGTTTTCTTTGTTAAAGGGCGATCGCCAGCGACGAATGAGCGCCGATTCCATGCGCTGACGTTGGCGAGTATCGTGAGGTGCGTTGGGCCAAAAGCCAGTATTCACCGTAACGGGCAAATCATAGGTTCGGTGAGCACTGATGTAAAGCTGCAAATATCGCTTGCAGTCGTGTATCCCTTTCCACCGTTGGTTCGATTTCACCGTTTCGCCCACGTACAAAATGATGGGCAGCTCATGATCGATCACAAAGTACAGGGCAGCACAGCCTTCATCTCCAGCTTTCCAGCGCCAAAACTCGGTATTTTGCGGTGGCAAGGCAAAGGGATCAATCTCCTCGGCTTTGGGAAATGGGCGATCGCCCCCAAAATTGCCGTAGTAAACCGTTGGGGATGAGGCTGGCTCGGTCTCTCCATCGACAGCTACCCCTTTCGGCTGGGTACGGTAGGTGCCCGTTGGCTCTGCCGCTCGAAAAAGAGAGCCTTGTTCTGGCACACCACAATGCCGCACCTGCTCCTGAAATTCAAAAATGCGTTGCTTCCAGCTCAACAGTGCATCTTGGGTTAGGTCGGGCAAATCGGTTGGGGCAACAAACCGCTGCATTTGGACATCCTGTATCGGCGAAAACAGAGAAAGCTGATGATCTTGGCTCAAAGTTGTTCTCCAGTCACCCTCGATAAAGCAAATGCATTCCAGCGCTGCCAACCTAATCGAACGATTATCATAATGCCAGATTGACGATCTCCGTAAAATTTCCATGCAACCGTCATATCACCGTAGAGCGATCGCCCATCATCAGCCGTATCCATGACTAGACCCGCCCATTCGCGAGCTGGCACCTCGGCAACCCGGCACATGATTCAACGCGCCACCAAAATTTAGAGCGCAGCTAAGATTCAGACATGCAGCCAAAAATCCCCAATTTCGGGCGTCGCAACATCACAAGCCCCAGCGAATTTAGCCTCACATTCAGGACTCATGGCGGAAAAGTGGCATCTCGAGAAGATCACTTGTAATATGAACTTCTTAGCGCTCGCAAGTCATCCCATCGAGTGATTTGGTTTGCTGACTCACCGCAGCTGCCCAGCCGCTATAATCCACCTGCTTTCGCTTCCTTATGAACGTAAACGGGTAGCCTAAGACCTCAGGATGTGGAACCAAGCGATCGCGATCGCCCTGTAGCAAGGGAAAATTAGACTATACCCGCCACGTGCGCTACCCGCCATGATCTGCTGTCTCAACCCAAAGTGCAACAAGCCTCTCAATCCGGACGGCTCAACGGTTTGTGAAAACTGCGGGGCTACTTTGGCAGTGCAGCTACGGGGGCGCTACCGACCAGTTCAGCCCATTGGTCAGGGTGGGTTTGGCCGCACCTATCTCGCATTGGATGATGATCGTTTGGGCACCCAATGCGTTATCAAACAGTTTTCGCCCCAAGTGCAAGGCACCAAGTCGCTCGAAAAAGCGGTTCGCCTGTTTACTCAAGAGGCCGTCCGGCTCGATGAGCTGGGAGAGCATCCCCAAATTCCTCGACTGCTAGCCTACTTCGAGCAAGATAATTACCTGTATCTTGTGCAGCAATTTGTAGAAGGCCAGAGCTTGCTGCAAGAAATGCGCCAGAATGGCTCCTTCAACGAACGGCAAATCCGAGAAATATTAGCCGACTTGCTGCCCGTGCTGCGCTTTGTTCACAACAAAAATGTCATTCACCGAGATATCACGCCCTCCAACATCTTGCGGCGCAAAGCCGATGGCCGCTTAGTGCTGATTGACTTTGGAGTGGCCAAACAAATTGGAGATGCAGATCCCCAAACGGGCACGCGCATTGGCACTGAGGGGTATGCCCCTATCGAACAGTTCCGGGGTGGCAAGGCCTATCCCGCGAGCGATCTCTACAGCCTCGGAGCAACCTGCATTCACCTCATGACGCAGACGCGCCCCGATAATCTATACGATCCGCTGGAGGGACGGTGGATTTGGCGTGAGTTTTTGACGGAGCGTGAGGTTGTGGTCAGCGATCAGCTCGCCCACATTTTTGACATGATGCTGAAGGACTTGCTGGCAGAGCGTTACCAGTCGGCCGATGATGTGATGCGCGACCTGAATGCAGACTATTTCATTCCTTCCAACAAGCCAAACAAAAATCAATTTCCCCAGTTTCGATCGCCCATGCAGCAGCGGACGGCACGACCTGCCACGCCAAATGCAAACAAGGCTCGTCCTGCGGCAGCGGCTCCCCAAGCAACCCCCAACCGGGCTGGCGTATCGCTCCCTAGTTCACCGCCAAGAGTATCTCAACCGCCATCATCTCCGCCGCGCCAGGTTGTTGCCCGCACCGTTGTGCAGTCGTCGGGCTGGCGCTGTGTGCATACGTTGACCGAGCACACATCCTGGGTAACGAGTGTTGCCTATAATTCCACCGCCAATCTCGTTGCCAGCAGCAGCCTGGATGACACGGTAAAAGTGTGGAATCCAGAAAGAGGCTCACTGATCTTTAATTTGGTTGGGCATACTCGCGATGTGAATACAGTGGCGATTAGCCCCGATGGCAAATTGCTGGCCAGTGCTGGCGATGACTGCACGATTAAAATTTGGTACTTGCCAACGGGAGCGCTGATTCGCAATATGACGGGCCATGCTCGCGATGTGAATGCGATCGCCATTACAGCCGATGGTCGGGTGTTAGTGAGCGGTGGCGAAGATCGCACCATTCGGCTCTGGCAAGTGTCGAACGGTGCCACACTGCGCATTCTGCCAGGGGTGCTCAGCATGATCAAAACTATCGTGGCCAGCCCCGACGGAAGAACATTTGCAAGCGGTGGATTAGATAACAAAATTCGGTTGTGGAACTTGCAAACCGCTGAGCAAATCAAGCTCTTCTCGGGCCACGTTAGTGCAGTGAATGCTTTGGCCTACAGTCCCGATAGCCGCCGACTTGTCAGTGGCAGCCGCGACAAAACCATAAAGCTTTGGGACATTCAAACTGGGAGCATCATTCGCAATTTTTCAGACCATATGCGCGATGTGAATGCGGTGGCCTTTTTGCCTAATGGCAAGCATTTTTTTAGCGCTAGCAGCGATTCTACGATTAAGCTGTGGTCGGCAGAAACGGGCGAACTCGTTGATACCCTTGTGGGCCACACAGATAGTGTAAACGCTCTCTCGGTGGGTGCAGACGGGAAAACGTTGGTCAGCGGCAGTTCAGACAATACGGTGCGGGTGTGGCAGCTTTAACTCATCCAAGCAGCAAGCAGCCATCATTAACCCTAAAACTCTAGAACTCTGTGCCGCTTGCTGTGCGAGCAGTACAGAGTTCTAGAGTTTTAGGGTCTGATTTTGAATAGTGCCGAGGGCCTGATTCGTTGACAAATCCGGCCTCCTAAAAAAACGCCCTCTGCCATGGCAGAGAGCGAGGAGGTAAGGGAAACGAAAATTAATGCATGAACGTTGAGCCTACGAGAGCCACTCCAACTTTGCCTCATCTTTGGTGTTGGTGTTGCGCTCAGGCGTTTCGCGATTGAACTTCATGTGGATGGAGCGTGTTTGCTCGCCATCAGCCGCAACCGCCATGATGGGATAGTCAATCAGTCCATCCTGGAAGGACATTTGGAAGCGGAACGTTCCATCGGGGCTGAGCTTGATGGGCTGGCCACCAATCGTAACTGTGGCATCGGGCTCGGTTGCACCGTACACAATCAGCTCTGCATCGGCAATGAGCCAAAACTTGCGGGGACGCACCGGAGGAGCCGATCCCGAGAAGCCAGCACCAGACATGGTTAAGCCCGACATGGTGGGCACGGCCCACAGGCCCACGCCCGAAGGGAAGATGTAGGAGCTAACTGCCTGAGCTGCCATAAACTGCTCGGAACCAGAGATGGAACCGGCCACATGCTGCATCGAGCCAAATAGGGAACCATCCACCCGTTGACCTTCAGCAACTTGTGCCATGCCGAAGATTTCGGAGTAAATGGCTTCGCTAACTGCACTGGGCGATGTGCGCTTACTGGGTGGCACCAGATCAAACTTTTGCTGACCGCGCAAATCTTCATTCCAATCGACGGTGATGAAGTGATCTTCAATCCAATCGGATGGATAAACGGGAGGAATGTGAGCAGGAGTCGAACGAGCCAACATGAGCCAACGGCCATCGGCACAGATATAGCCGATTTCAACCATGTAGTCGCGATCGCTCACTGGAATGGGCAAATACCACTCACGCGCCAACTCATCGCATTCGTACTGCTGCAAGCTATGAGGCCGCTGATAGCTGACATCAATATCTGTCACGTCGTAAAAGCGTAGGGCCAACCGAGAACCACCCTGCCGGCGCAGCTCTTCTTTGTGGTCGTTCGGGATATCCCAGTAGGCATAGGCCCATTGGGGATCGCGAGGCAACAGCACAATGCGGCTCTCGCCATATCCATCCGGCAAATCGGCCAGCGGCTCATCCACTGTTGCTAACACACCACCCGTCAAATCCGTCTGACCAACATCAAATTTTGCTGCTTCCACGACCTCTTGTGTCTCCACTGTGCGAACAACTACAGGCGCGCCACTAGCACGCTGGGCTTCCTGAATGGAAGCAATGAGCTGATCCTTCCGCATCCGGCTATATTTCGAAACACTATATTCGCTAGCCACCCGACGAAGCTGCCGGAGTGTCATTTCCTCGAGGGGTGGGCGTTCTTGAGCCATGTCGTTTACCTTCCCATATCGTGACAAAACCGTCGTTACCCAACTTGAACCGTCATCAGCATGTGTAAAAAGCCGATTCTAATAAAGCGGGATCGATGGGGATCAATGTTCTGGTACCTATAGTGGGAAAAATCGCAGAATTGGTCAAGGGGTGGAGTTCTTTATTTTTGAGGGTTCTACGACAAATCAACTCATTCTGGGATCGAAATGTCATGAATTCATGACACAGTTCTCGTGCGGGGATCGAAATGGGGATCGCCAAATGTCTATTGTTCATGACATTCTGAGAAGAGCGATTTTCTGAGCATTTGCGATGCGATCGCCCAACGCATCAGAGCCGTGGATGCTCTGCGTCATCGTTGACGGTTGAGCATCTCACGCATCAGCCTGGTTGTATTAAAGCTCTAGCCAACGCTTTGTATCAGTTTCAGTTCAGGGTGTTTCTGCGGGTTGCACAGTGCGCAATCCACTCGGAGGCATGAAAGTTGTGGGTTAGCCTGTGTGGACTCTAGAGTTTGCGCCAGGTAGACCTAAACTCTGAACCTGGACTGCGGTTTCAAAGATTCAACCGGGAGCGAAATGCGAAACGTGCTTCCCTTGTTGGCTGTACTCTGCACTTCGATTCGCCCATGATGCAGATCGACACAGCGCTTAACGATGGCTAATCCCAATCCGGTACCTTCTATCTTGCCAACATTGGTACAGCGATAAAAACTTTCAAATAAATAGGAGTGCTCCTTTAAGGGGATGCCAATGCCCTGATCGCTAACGGTCAACGCGATCGCCTGTTGACTGCACTCCAAGTGAACCCGAATTTCGGTTTGGGGTGGTGAATACTTAGTTGCATTTGACAGCAAATTGTTGAGGATGTAGGCAATCAGGGATGGGTCGGTATAAACCTCACTGCAGCAGCCGTGATGGGTATAAATGAACGTTTGCTTGTATGTGTTGTTGAAGCGGTAGCTCTCTACCAACTCGTGACACAGAGTGTTGAGGTCTAGCAAATGTGGCTTGTATTGAAAGCCACCTTTATCTAAACTGCCAAGGAGCAACACCTCATCGAGCAAATCAGTCATTTGGGCGATCGCAGCAGTAATGCGATCCCAATAGTTACTGCGGACCATATCCGAAAAAGAACTGTTGGGGTGCCGCAGCAGAGCCACTGCTGTTTGAATCACTGCCAACGGAGTGCGCAATTCATGAGATGCCATCGAAATAAAGCTCGACTTGAGCTGGTTTATTTGGTGCTCTTGCTCCAATGCATCAACTACTTGCTGCTCACTGTTGCGCAACCGCTTCAAAATTCGTCCCCGCTCTACGGCATAACGGAGCGATCGCGCCAGCAACTGCGGAGTGAACTGTTCCTTCACTAAATAGTCTTGCGCGCCCAACGAAACCGCTCTTACCGCCGTTTCCTCGTCATCGGTCACGGTTAGTACCACCACCGGAATATCGGGAAACGTTGTGCAAAATTCCACAACCGTTTCATCTCCATCCGAATCCGGCAATTGCAAATCCAATATCACCACATCAAATGACGATGTTTGGCAGCGAAGAACCGCATCACCCAAACGTTCCACCCAGTGTAGCGTCCACCCCGCTCTGTCCAGCTTGAGAAATGCACGCCGAATTAAATCTGCATCAGTAGGGCTGTCCTCAATCAGCAAGATATCCATCACCTTGTTACTGCACCCAAACGATGAGTCTTGTAATTTGCTTTATGGGAATTGTTGTCTAGCATTCAATAGAGCAACTAGCACACAAGCGGCCAGTCGCCTAACAAGACCCGTGCCTAGCACCGATCCCATCACCTAAGAAAACGACTTCAACATCTCTAGGTTCATCAACCACAGGACACAACTAGATACATGGCATCAACAGCTTTTGAGTTGGGTGCCATGTCGGGCAACACCATGCAAACAACTACATTCCTAGCAAGTTTCTGTTGCAATTGTTCCAGACTCTTTTTGCAAAGCAAAGAGATTTTTTCTCTTTGTCGAGAGCATTCTGGGTGTACAAGCTTGGTACAGCTTGACCCTATTTTATAGATTGCAATTGACTTGCCAATCGTTGCTTGGGGCTGCATCTACAGAAAGCGAAGAAGAGATTGCTCATGTCCTGCACGCAGTTCATAACTTTCCCTTCTTTGTTTATTCAACTAAAGATTGTGAAGGTTGACCTGAGCACTAGGGCTTAAACTCGTGCGGTCAGTCCCTTAAGAGTTTTCAATCTGATTCATCAATACCTTAACGATTTTTGCGGCTGAGCATGGACACCAGCCAAAGCGATCGCTGCATCAGAGGGTGTCTGAGAAGGATCAAATGTTCTGCGTTCGCCCCCAACCCCCCAACTCTCGCGAACTTCCGCCCCTGTTTTTCTTCACAGTCCCCCAATGTTGGGGGATGTAGGAGGCGGTTCGGGTCGCAATTGTCACTTTTAAAGCATCCTCTAAGACCCCGCGCGCGAATGGCTTTTTGAAGTATGCGTGCTAGAGCCGCGTAACATTCATGCAGGGTCGATTGGGTGTTTCGTCAGCAGGAGTGGTTGTGCGATCGCCCCAATCTGCAACCTTGGGCACGAATCATCCGGCAGATTTGCGCTGCAATTCATGCGTCAAAATGTGCTTTGTGTGCAAAGTCTAGGACTTGAACCGTTAACTGAGCGGTAACTTGGCCACGGTTAGCCAGTGATCTCGCAGCATGTGAATGGCGTAAATGAACTGCTGGATATCAAACGGCTTGGAAACATAGCAGTTGGCATTTAAGTTATAGGATTGGGCAACATCTTGTTCATTGATCGATGTTGTCAGAATGACCACAGGAATCATTTTTAGCTGTGGGTCTGCTTTAATTTCAGCCAGTACCTCGTGCCCATCCATCCCTGGCAGATTGAGATCTAACACAATGAGATCGGGACGCAGGCTGTTGGCATAGGCTCCACGCTGACGCACATAATCGATGGCAGACTCGCCATCCTGCACCCAATTGAGGTTGTTGGCAATTTCAGCGTGCCGAAGGTGCTGCATGGTGAGATGAGCATCACTTGGTGAATCTTCTACCAGTAAAATTTCAACCGGGCGGAGAATTTGGGTATTCATTGCAGCAGCCATAAAAGCAGTAGGTTTTGTAAAGGGTGCAAATGAGGCAGCCCGAACGGGGGGCATTGCTCATACATTGTCTGGAATGTCGAGGGGGCATGACAGGTCGAGCTGAGCTGGAATTGTGAAGTGAATGGTTGTGCCAACGTCGGGAGTTGATTCTGCCCAGATAGAACCGCCATGACGGTTCACAATCTTTTTGCAGATGGCTAGTCCAATGCCGGTTCCGCTGTATTCAGTGCGGGTATGCAGCCGCTTAAAAATTTCGAAAATGCGTTCTAGATATTGCGATTTGATACCAATTCCATTGTCCTGCACACCAAATTGCCATTGGTAGGCATTGCCACTCACCAAGATATGAATGTGAGGCGGGTGCTCTGCTCGAAACTTGATGGCGTTGCTAATTAAATTTTGCAGCAGTTGTAGTAGCTGGCTGCGATCGCCCACGATCGTTGGCAGGGTGTCGCTGGTAATTGTGGCATCGCTTTCGGCAATCGCAACCTCCAAGTTTTGCTGAACCAGTGCCACTAGCTCATTCATATTCACCAATGATAGGTTCAAATCTTTGGAACCAATGCGCGAATAGGTGAGCAAGTCTTGAATGAGCTGCTGCATGCGCTTGGCACCATCCACAATGTAGGTGGTGTAGAGCTGAGCAGTAGAATCAAAGCGATCGCCATATTCTTTTGTCAACAGCTGCGTATACCCTGCCACAGCCCGTAGGGGTTCCTGCAAATCATGCGATGCAACATACGCAAACTGCTCCAAATCTTGATTTGAGTCAACTAGCGTTTTGTTGAGGGTTGCCAACTGCTGGTTGGCCTGCGAGAGCGCTAGCTCAGCCTGTTGCCGCACCCAAATTTGGCGATGGAGTAGCCAGTACACCATCCCCAGGAGTGTGAAGCTTAAGCCCAAGCCCAACCCAGCCAGCAGCAGTGAGCGACTCATGTATCGCTCCACCGCAGACGAGCGCCTCTCAAGCAACCTGTACTCTGCTTTCTCCATTTGCCAAAGTAATTGGCGTACATTCTGCTGCACAGCAATCGATTGTTGCGTAATCAACTGCTGGGTTGCCGTATCGCCCGATCGCTGCTGCGCCACAGACATGGACTGCTGAAGCAAGTTCAACCGTTCAGCCATTAGGGGCTCTAGCCGATCGAGCCGCTCCTGTTGCGTGGGGTTGTCTTGGGTAAGCTGCCGCAGCTCAGCCAAATTTTGTTGTGCAGCCGTTAAGCCTCGGTTGTAGTCTCCAAAAAAGGCAATTTCCCGCGAGAGAATGTAGCCTCGTCGTCCGGCTTCGGCTTCGGTCATGCCCAGCATGGTGGCATCAATCAGGTCTATTACTTGTAGGGTGTGCTCTGCCCATCGAAGTTGGGAGAGCGATCGCTTGACACTTACAACTGCCAGGAGGGCAATGCTGCCTAACAACAACAGCGATAGCCCAAACCCAATTCTCACAACTTTGTCGGAGATTCCTTTCATCGCCAGTCTTGCCGAATAGCGTGCTCAACGCGAGTAGGTCTATGCAGCCTTGTCCGCAACGGTGGCGAACAAGCATCCATTTTGGCTATGCTACCGCAACACTACGATAGACATCTCACAACACCCTAGCGCCTTTGCACCCCTCGCGTAAGAGCCTAAAGAGCCAAGGCTGATTTGGTTCGCCCAAGCGCTGAGCAATGCTGACCGCATCAGATTCGCTCAGGACTTACGCATTTATATTGTGGGTGATTGTGGGTGAGTTGCGAAGCACCCCACCCACAACATAAACACACCAGATTTAGTGAACTTGCGTAAGTCCATTCGCTATTGGATTTGCTCACGGGGCTGGTAAGACATGGCGATCGCTAGATTCAGTGATGTCCTTGAGTAATGTCCTTCAATGACGCAGCGATCGCCAAACAGACCTGAACGTGGAAGCTAACTGAACCTAAGACAAGCATCGAATCGCTTCGAGCATTCCCTTCGCTTTGTTTAACGTTTCCTGGTATTCCTTCTCAGGTTCCGAGTCGGCTACCAGGCCAGCTCCGGCCTGTACACTCACCGTAGAGCCACCGTTGGGATTGGCCCGCACCACCATCGTTCGAATGGCGATCGCCGTATTCAACTGCCCCTCAAAGTCATACAGCCCGTAGGCTCCAGAATAGACACCTCGTCGGCCGCCTTCCAGCTCGTGGATAATTTCCATCGCTCGAATTTTGGGAGCACCGCTGACCGTGCCAGCCGGGAACGTGGCCTTTAGCAGCTCCCACGCGGTTTTGCTGTGCTGGAGCTTGCCCACTACATTACTCACAATGTGCATGACGTGAGAATAGCGCTCAATCACCATCAGCTCATCCACCGAAACGGTGCCGCTTTGGCACACCCGTCCCAGGTCATTGCGGCCCAAGTCCACCAGCATCACATGCTCGGCAATTTCCTTGGGATCTTGCAGCAAATCTTCCGCATAGGCGGTATCTTCTGCGGGGGTTTTGCCACGGGGACGGGTTCCCGCAATGGGCCGTACGGTGGCGATTTTGTTGGGGCTATCGGGGTCGTTGTCGGCTTTGACCATTACCTCGGGACTGGAACCAATGATTTGCCAGTCACCAAATTGGAAGTAGGCCATATAGGGGGATGGGTTGATGAGCCGCAGCGAGCGATAGAGCGAAAATGGGTTGCCGCTGTACTGGGTCGAAAGCCGTTGAGACAGCACCACTTGAAAGATATCGCCAGCCCGAATGTAGTCCTTAGCTTTGACGACATTGGCGCAAAACTGCTCTTTAGAAATATTGCTGGTGTAGCTAAACGACGATGCGGCGGCGGCTTTGCCCTGCTGCGGTTTTTGTGGCGGTGTCCATTCCAAAATGGTGTCGCGGCCTGAGAGCGGCAGTTGCAGCTTATCCACCATTTGCCGTACGCGATCGCACGCCTTGTCGTAGGCCACCCGCTGATCCACCGCCGGATCGCGCAAATCGGCAAAGGCGATCGCCCAAATCTTGCGCTGCACCTGGTCAAAAATCAACAAATGATCGATCTGCATCCATAATCCATCGGGGGTATCTTGCTCACCCGCCGCATACACCGGAACTCGTGGCTCGATCCAATGAATAAGCTCGTAGCCCCAAAAGCCAAACAGCCCACCAATGCCTGGTGGCAACTGCGGCAGCTTAACCGGGGTAAACGGCTTGAGGCAATTGCTCAACGTCACAAACGGATCGCCATCAAATACCTGCACCGAGCCATCGCGATGCGTTTGTGTAGTGCGATCGCCCCGTGTCTCTAGCACCCACAGCGGGTCACACCCCACAAAGCTATACCGACCAATGCGATCGCCTCCTTCAACCGACTCCAGCAAAAAACTGTAAGGCTGTCCGGCACACACCTTGTACCAGGCCGACACCGGCGTATCCATATCTGCCACCCACTCCTGGTACACCGGGACAAAATTTCCCTGAGTCGCCAAATCGCAGAACTGTTCAAAGTCAGGAAAAATCATAATTGCTTGCAGAGGTTGAGGAGATGGGTCACAAACATGAAGGTTTACGCAAGTAGGGCTTCCGCAGTTGAATGATGTTGTGCAGACTTAGTCCACGAAACATCATTCAAAACGCTGAGCATTCTGTGCAAAGTGCATCATCCCTGGCAGACAAACGGGGAATGGAACGCAGACACACCGCGAACCCATCCAACCATTCATCCAAATATTTGAGAATAACGCACAACTGTATTCATCCCAAGACAGAAACCATCCCATTAAAAAAGGGTAGGAACTAGCCTACCCTTTTCACCAGCCAAATGGCGAGTCAACCTTAATTTAAGGATTAAACATCCGGATCAAACGTGTTTTTGCCGCTGAACTTGATGTTGGCGGGGTTGGGGTTGCTGCCAATATTGCGGGGCACGGCATTCACCGATCCGCGGCCCTGGTTCACCTTCTCGGGGAAGACACCATCTGCGGGGTGCAGGTATTGGGTTTCACCACTGGGGAAGATGCGATAGATTTTGAAATCTTCGATCCGGGGCTTGAACTTGGTGCGGAACTGACCACCCAACATAATGGCATGCTCTTTACGGGCTACGTAAAGAAGGTTTTCGCCTTCATGCATGATGGCTGCGCCGCCTGTAGGCATTTCAAAAACCTGTTCCTTGGGACTGGTCCAGGTAATGGCATATTTTTCTTCTGTTTCAGCTTTGCTGAGCAGCCCGCCGGTGCTGCCGCCGAATTTAGGAGTTTGTCCAGTAAGCGTATCTGTCATGAATGTTTTCCTGAACATTTTTTGGAATCCTATCACTCCAAAAAGTCGATATATCAGATTGTTCAGGAACTGTTACAGATCTTCAGACAAGGCTTAAAAAGCACAAAAGTGAGCGAATGGAGATCCATTTCGGCATCATGGTTTAACCCAATTTTTTATGGTTAGGACTGACACAGTTGAATGGTGTTTGGAGCGCTTAGCACTTCAAACACCATTCAACCCACTGGTTTTTCGGATGAGGTGCGGTGCGTCAGTCCTAATGGTCAGGAGTTGCATCGTTAAATCGTTTGCCGTGGATTTGGCCTGGGGCAAATGAGCCAAACCCACAGACTATCCCAAGATCATCCCAAACGAGGCGATCGCTGGATGGCGGGTATTCGTCCTACTGGTTTGGGTTCAAGGTTGTGAATGCAGATTACTCGTCTTATTACTCGTCTTGCCGAACTAACTCCAATGGGCCAAGCCCCAACTCTTGCGGCGAGAGCGATTTCACTTCAAACAACGCCAAAATATCTTTGGGTTGCGGATTGCCCCGGGAGCTGCCAGTAAAGCCCTTGGCAATGACCAATCCACACTGTCCCTTGGTTTTCTTGCAGCGTTGATCCCATTTTTTGCGAGCTTCAATATGCACCGGGTCCTGGTCATCAAACTCACCGAACAAGTGCAACTCGCCGTTATAGGTTTTCAAAATTCCCAGGTCGTACTGTGCTTCGGAAAACGGATCTTCGCCCGGATTAAAGCAAATCGCCTCTAGCCCACCCGCCTCTTGTAACCCTGCAATGAGGGCCATGGCCTTGGGCCGCGATGCTTGAATGAGCACAACCGGGAACCAGTCCAATTTTTTGGGCAAGTCAGCCAGGGCGGGCTGATGCACCTTAACGCTTTCGCGCAATGGCTCCAGAACTGACAGCGGCATGGCGCCTAAACTGTAGAACGCATCGCCAGGAATGAGGTCATCCCGCAAAATGGGAACCACTCCCAAATCCAAATCTTCGAACAGCTCATCTGGCAAATCGGCGGTAATTTGCGCCAACTCATCGGCCACATCGGGCAGGGTGGAGACCGTAACCCCAACTCGCTTGCCCGGTTGCGCAGGATTGGGCAAGCGGTAGCGCTGGGTCAACGCTGGAAAATGATTCATGTCCAGGTCGTTGAGGTGTTCTTGGAAGAATTTATGCAACGCTGTCAGGGTTAGCAAGACGGCGATCGCCTCTTCGTCGTACAGCACCATGCGCATGCCTTCGAGTGGATGCAGCGAGCCATAGCTAGGGTGAATGGCGCTGTCGTCGTCGCTGATGTGGCCATTTGACTGAACGGCAGATTGATCGAAGGTTAGGAAAAAACAGTCCTGTTGTAAAAAGGCGCGTTCGAGCTGCTCGGGCACATCTTCCGACAGCAAAATCTGTTGACGAAACGACTTCAGCGACTCTAGGGA
Source organism: Leptolyngbya sp. AN02str (assembly GCF_050565595.1). Classification (NCBI taxonomy): domain Bacteria; kingdom Bacillati; phylum Cyanobacteriota; class Cyanophyceae; order Leptolyngbyales; family Leptolyngbyaceae; genus Leptolyngbya; species Leptolyngbya sp. AN02str. The sequence goes on from NZ_JBNXVR010000031.1 coordinate 65,387, forward strand.
ACGGTAGAGCAGTATCCCGTACTCCATGCCCAACAATCCCAGAACCGAAGCATACAGAGTCATGGACTCGCCCAGGTTTAGCTCAATGGAAAAGATCTTTTCTTCATCGAGCTGATCCCAGGCGGCATCGTTCCAAATGTCGAGGGCGATCGCCTGTAACCCTTCGGCAAAAGCGGCGGGCAGTTTGGCCTGACGACGGCTGACAAACTCTTGCAAACTGCGGTAGACCTCATCGATCAACGGCAGCTCAGGCACGTAGTCCACGCTAATGTCCAATTCCTGCAAGACGCCCCGTAGGAAGAATTGAATTTCGCGATCGCGCACCACAATTTTGTTCGGTCGAGCGGGCATGGCCTGCGGGCCACTGGGGGTTTCCATCGCTCGTAGCAGCGTGCGCACAACAACCTCTGGCCCCGAGTTCGACGGCACCATATCCATAGCCCGTACCGACTCATCGACTCCATCAATCCACAAAATACAGTCCTCTTCTGTCGTCGCATCCGAGGAGGTCGATAGAGTATCACTACCCAAAGAACGGCGATCGCCTTCCCAGACATTGGGGAGCTTGGGTAACTGTTGAAGACGACGACGAGTAGATGGAGTAAGACCAGACATAGGCAAAAACACTAACAAAAATGACCCAGACTTCAAACGGCGAAGCAGATAGCAACGCGCTCAGGTTTTAGGCTCAAGCGATCGCAGCGACTCGTCCACTATTCTAAGAACTTCCAAGCACTCTCCACAGAGCGCTCGTCGCAGCCAGAGTTTCAACGGTATTTCAATAGTAATGATTCAAAGAAAGATGGAGACATGCGACCTGACAAATCATGGCAACGAACGCTCAAATGGCCGCCCAATTTTTAGAAAAACCCTTGCAAACTCTGTCGTGCACCCCCTTATCACCCATCTTTGCGTTAGAAACAGATACCACTCTAGGTTTGTAACGGTTCTTATTCCTAATCCGCTACTATCGAACTAGGGACATTGCTCAAAACGATGCCCTAATTCGATCAGGCCACTCAATCTAGAAAACGTCTGACGAATCTTTCCCGGTTTGCCCGTCTGCGTTGTTCGTTCATTCGGCGTCCGCTAGTCCGGAGTCCGTTCCTCCAAAGATAGTTGTTTGTTAGCCTGGAGAGATTCCAGCTAACCCGCAGACCCACACCCAGCACATTAGGCACTCAGCAAATAGGAGTCGTTCACAGCAATGACACAATCATCACAAACCCAACAACGCGGCATCATGATGACCGACACCGCTATCAAGCAGGTTCAAGCCTTACAGCAAAGTCAGGGTGGGCAAGATCTGTGCTTACGGGTTGGCGTGCGCCAGGGTGGCTGCTCAGGCATGTCTTACACAATGGACTTTGAATCGGCCTCCAACATCCGTCCAGATGATGAAGTTTATGACTACGACGGGTTTAAGGTGGTATGCGATCCCAAGAGTTTGCTTTACCTCTATGGACTTGTGTTGGATTACAGCACCGCGCTGATTGGGGGTGGTTTTCAGTTTACAAATCCCAATGCCAACCAAACCTGCGGCTGCGGCAAATCTTTCTCGTAGCGATCGCCCCGCCAAGTTTCCATTGCCTTAATTGCTTTAATTGATACTCCATCGGTTGTTTGACCCTCAAGAGTTTTGCGATGCCCAAGTTGGCCGCAGAACTGTGAGGGTTTTCTTTTATTGTCACCCTGGGGGCGATCGCTGAATTTCCCTGCCCCTCCCCATGCATTCAGCCCAAGCGAGCGAACCCTGAATGCGCTATATTTTCTTAGGTTAAATTTTGCAATTGGAATTGTAAGCGCGTTATGTCGGAAGTGACCGTCGAGGAACTCTTTGATCAGGGAATTGAGCGCTATCAGGCAGGCGAAAATGCCGCCGACCTGATTCCGCTATTCAAAGATGTGTGCGATCGAGTTCCCAAAAGCAGCCCCGCCTGGACCTGCTTGGCCTGGTTGTACCTGCTCGACAAAAAGCCAACCCAAGCTTACAAGGCAGCACAAAAAGCAGTAAAGCTCAATCCTCAAGATCCACAAGCGCGAGTCAACCTGGCTCTGGCCATGCTAGAAACTGCCAAAAGTGGAGTGCGCGACCAAGTCGAACTGGCAGCACAAATGATGTTGGCAGTTCCCGAATTGCACGATGAAGTTAAACAGAATATTGAAGAAGGGTTAAGCAGACGCTCGGATTGGAAGAGCCTAACCCGCATTCAAGCGTGGTTATTCGGAGACGAGTAATATCGCTTAACTTTTAACATGTCTCAAATTGACACCGACCCTCAGGAACCTAGCACCCAAAACCCTTGAAAATGCGACCTTTTGCAAATTTTCCTGGTGGCCAACAAAACCATTTAATTATTTAGCGATCGCAATGATTGCTCACGATAGTTAATGGATCGTTCAGTGAAACTAATGATAAGATTCACTGAAATCAGTGATTAGCTTTAATTATCGCTAATCACCGTCTTAGTCTTTTAAGGAGATGGTGCTATGTTTCCTGAAAATGTAGAAGTAAAGCCCGAAACCCGGAATCATCGTGGCTTTTTCATTCAGGAAGGTCAGTATAAGTTCATGGGTATCGATCAATCGGGTTGGGCATTAATTTGTGTTGATGATGCAAGCTGCCACTATGTTGATCCGGACAATTTGGAACTATTGACCCAGATCGAACAATAGCGCATCTGACGTTAGAAACTATCCCCAAATAATTGCTGTGTTAACTACTAACGCGAGGCTTGCTCCTGGTTTACGAGGGAGTGAGCCTCCTCCATATTTGGGGTGGTTCTTAGCAATGACCTAGATGAATCAAGCAAGGTAGGTAAATCACGCAAGGTAGGCTGCTTAACGAGCATTGTCTAGCGTTGTTTGAATTTGCTGAAGGATTTGCTGAATTTGGGCGGCATCTTGTGCCTGTGCGTTGTGAAATAGATACGCTTGCAAATCTTGAATGGCGCTCGATAAATGGCCCAGTTGATACCGCAAAAGGCCGCGATCGCGCTGCTCAGTAATAGCATCGGGATACAGCAACAGCAGCCGTTCCACCACCGCTAACACCCGATCCAGATCACTCTGATTCAGGTAAATCAGTTTGAGGTTGGTTAACATTCGTGCTAACACCTGTCGCGATGTCACCTCATCAAAGAAAGCAGGCTGCATTTCGACTGATGTGCCATAAATTTGGTTGAGCCGCGTTTGGCAATCTTCTGGAAATAGGATTTCGCCTCGGCCAAACGCATCCACACAGACTGACATCTCATTGACCAACGGGCGAATTAAGAAATGCCCTGGCATACCCACGCCCACCATGGGAAAATCCACTCGCCGCGCAATTTCTAAATACACCAACGACAGGGTGATCGGAATTCCGGTACGGCGATCGATGACTTGGTTGAGGTAGCTATTGCGCGGATCGTAGTAATCTTGCGAGTTGCCTGCAAAACCCAAATCATCAAACAAATACTCGTTGATTGTTTGAATCACACGTAGGGGATAGCGGGGGGTGGGTAGGCGAGCCGCAACTTCCTTTGCCATAACATCCAGCGCATTTAAATATTCTGCTGGGTCTAAGTCAGCGTACTCTTCTTGTGCGATATAGAGCGCTGCGGTTGCTAGATCAATGGCCTCATCGGGCCGATGAATAGCGTGATAAAACTGCTGCCGTGCCTGAGAATTTTCCATCTGGCTCTATCTAGAATTCTGTTGACAGGTTTGATGTAAATGGATGTGGCGTGAAGGCTTTGGAAGACTTGCCCACGATGGTTCACCATCGGGTAGTCTTCTGCGGAGTGTGTAGCGCGTTGCCACGACAGGATGCAGCAGGGTGGAGTTTGCTGTTAACTTGCATATCGTTAATTTCGGCTGCCAATTGCAGTAGGCAGGTTGGCTTTAAGAATGGTTCAGCAGCCACTCCAGTCGAGCTTTGGCTAGATCGAGTTTGGCGACTAAGTTAGGATTGAGTTCGCCTTCTCCTTCCAGGTCTGACGGTGGAAAGTCTTTGTTATAGCCTAAACGGCTTACTGTACTTCGCAATCGATCGGATAGAAAGGCTGCGATCGCCTGGTAAAAGTGAGATGAAAACGACACGTCCTGCGAAAGTTTGGTAACCAGTTGGGTGCGTGGAATAGCCCATACCAATGAGGGCTCAACGGCCTTAACCGTTGCGGTGGGTGGCCGCGCATCCACAAACGAAATCTCGCCCAGAACTTCTCCCATGGAAATGCGCGCAATTTCTCCTTGGCTGCCAACCGAGACCGAAAAGGTTCCTTCCAGCACAATGTAGAGCGCACTAATGGGTTGCCCTTCGGTAATGAGTGTGGAGCCTGCTACTAAGGTTTGATGCTTGCCAACTTGCAGCAGCCAATCAAAGTCGCGATCGCTAATGGCCGCCAACAAATACAGCGCTTTCCGCATACTTAAAATTCCATCCCTTTGAGATAGCCTGATTGAGAGCCAGCCCAAGCCCGTGAGTTTGTGATTTGCACTGGTCAAAAGCGGTTTCAGCGCGCCTAAGGTCTTGGCTGATCGGCGAGTGAGTACTGTGTCCAAGCAATCTGAGACCTTGTGGAACCCTGCTTTTGCCTGCTTTAAGGATAACGTGAGACGTTGAGAGTGGAGTCCGCAAAAGCTAGGATTTTCAAGCGCTCCGCTACGATTTGGTGCGGTAGTCTTTCCCAGCGCCGTAAATCCAGGCATCGAGCGATCGCTGCACATAGTATCGCTGGCGCGGAGCCAACGCTTGCAGACTAGGCTGCAAGGCTGTTCCTACTTGCGCAAGCCCGGTGTACACCCCTAACCCCAGGTAATGGCGCATCCAATCGACCAACGCCCCCACACCCACCTGCGGCACAATTTTGAACACCATGCTGGGATGGTGTAGCGTCGTCATCATCAGCGTTTGAAACAGCGCCGAAAATTGCACCACATCTTGCAAAAATGGCTTTAGCACGGGGTCACCCAAGTTGGCCATTTCCCGAAAAACAGCTCCCAGCAATTGGTTAATTTGCTCAGGCGCGATCGGTTGCCCAACACCAACACTCATCGATTTTTGGAACAGCCAGGTAACCGATAAGCTGGGCTGATAAGGTTGCAGCAACCCCAACGCCTGCCGATCCAACAAGTCGGCCTGCAATGCTTCATCAATTCCAATCGTTAGCCGCTCTAAATGGCGAATCAGCGCGCCAAATCCCCCAAAGCTGAGCGGCGATTGGCTACCACTGCTGTCGCCAACATGCAGCACCCGATGCCACCGTGTTTTGAGCGGACTGTTGCGATAGCAGGGAAAAAATCCAAAAAGCGATCGCTTCCAGTGCAATTGCGCCAGTTCTACCTGTTGGTAGCTGGGCAACAGCGCAAAGTAGTCGGCAAATAACTGCTCCAGGCTAGGCCGCTGCGGATCGGCATCCACATAGGTAAACAGATAGGTGGTGCGTCCATCCCGTGCTGGAAACGCCTCCCAAAAGTACTGACGGTCGTGCTCGGTCGGGGTGTTGGTAACAAACAAATCCCCCGTTTCATTGGCAGGGAACCCCGTAGCGCAGGTGCCCACCACCATGCAAATCGCATCTGGTACTTCTCCCTGGCGGGACTGCTGTGCCATAGGCGAAAAGTGCCCCATCACATCAATCAACAGGCGTGCTGTCAAACGTTGAGCATGCGTTGCGGTTGTGGATACGGCCACCCCGTTGGGATGAAGCGTTGCTGTTTGGAATGGCGCTTGCTCAAATAGGCGGCCACCTGCTTGCAAAAACTTGGTTTTGAGGGTTTCCAGCAAATAGACGGGGTCAACGCCAATGTTGAGCACATCTCGCACCCAAAACTCTTCACCCCCATGAAAGGCAATGCGAGCGGGGTTATATTCGGTGGCGATCGCTTGTTCTAATTCATCGGCCGTTAGTAAGCCTAGCTGCACTAATGTTTGCAGCTCATGGCGAGAAATATTCCACTCTTGGTCGCGGCCTCGCAGGATTCCCTGCTCTACGAGCGCCACTTTCCAACCATGCTGCACCAGCGCGCAGCCCAGCAAAATACCCAAGGTGCCACCGCACACCACCACATCCCATTCCAGATCTGACAGCGGCTCAGGATGTTCGGCGATTGCATTGGAAATCGATAGAGACTGCTGGCGAACAGCCGCAAGACGAGCATCTGTTGCCCGCAATCCTGCGAGTGGGTTGCCCGCCAGTCCCGACAAAATGGATTCAACGGTTGACATGGCACAACACCGCCGACTAATGTCCGCGACTGAGAACGTAATCGGCCAGATTGATAAGGGCTTGGCGAGACTCGGATGACGGTAGATCGGCCAAATGATCGACCGCGAGTTGGGCATGCTGTTCGGCCAACTGGCGCGATCGCTCCAACCCTTTGCTATCCAACACCAGGGCGATCGCTTGTTCTAAGTCGCCCTCCTGCGCAAATTCCCGCTCAATCAGTCCTTCTAAGTAAGGCTTTTCCTCCAGCGCATACAGCACCGGAGCCGTCAAAATGCCGCTTTGCATATCAGAGCCAGCCGGCTTGCCCAGCGCATCCATTGAACTGGTGAAATCAAACAGATCATCCACAATCTGAAAGGCTAGCCCCAAATGCCGACCATAGCTGTAGAGGTGCATGGCCATTTCATCCGAAACATTGCTCAGCACGCCAGCCGCTTTACAGCTATTGGCAATCAACGACGCGGTTTTGTAATAGCTTTTCTCTAAATATTCATCAATCGATAGGCTCGTATCAAACCGATTTAACCCTTGCTGAATCTCCCCTTCGGCCAAATCCATAATCACTTGAGATAGGAGCTTCACCACCTCCAGGTTATTGAGATTGGCCAAGTACCACGACGACTGAGCAAACAAAAAGTCGCCAGCTAATACCGCAATGCGATTACCAAAGCTGGCATGCACAGTCGGTACACCACGACGGAGATCGGCTTCATCTACCACATCGTCATGCACCAGACTTGCTGTGTGAATCATCTCGGTGATTTCGGCGAGGCGACGATGGGTGGGCAAAATTTCCGCTTCGGGCATGGTTGCCTTCGATGTGAGGAGCACAATTGCGGGCCTGACTCGTTTCCCTCCTGCCCCAAACAAGTGCTCTGCAGCGGCGTAAAGAATGGGATGCCGAGCGCCAACAAGCTGCTTCAGATTCTCGGTCATCTGGCAGAGATCGGCTTCCACGGGAGCAAAAAGGGAAGTGACTGAAGTCATGGACAGGCGTCTCAGATATAAGTTACGAAATTTTACATATTTGCCATTATTCTAAGCTAACCGTCTCATCTATGGGATGAATTGCTCCGAAGTTCGCTCCAAAATTGAGCAGACTGGTCGCTTTGATACGGTCGCCATGGCAGGGGCTTTGAGCTTTTTAGCCCTGGGAAAAACAGATTCATTTTTTTTGAAAAAACGACTACACAGTACCTCATGTTTCTGTGTTAGATTACATGCATAAGGTATTTCAAAATCTAATACCCCAACATTCGTTGCGATTGGGCGGCTCACGGTTTGCTTTGGGCAATTTGCTAACGGCTTAGCGGGTTAGCTGTGCGGTACGCATCTGCCTGTAGGTGTGAGTTTTCCATTGCAATACGACTGTACAGCTCTTCCTTATGGTAAGGGCTTTGTGTTGGCTGGGCGATCGCTACTTCGCGTATTTAGCAATTGTCTGGCCTGGTTTCTATGGGTCAGATTGCTTCGTTTTAGTTTTTTCACTATCGATAAAAATATTGGGCAGGGCTAACGATGAATATTTCGGGGATTCCAATCATTATTCCAATCTTGGCTGGGTTTTACTTGTTGGCAGTATATGTATTACTTATGTTGGCGGAGCGATCGCGCGCTTAGGGCGGATTGAGCGATTGGGCCTGTTGCCAAGTGCTCACCTTGCACCATTGCTCAACGTCCCCAGCATGAGTTTTCGTCGTTTCGGCGAACCCGTTGGTATTCCAAATTCATTACTTACTGCGGTTCCACAAATTTGGGTCGCTCAGCCTGAGTGCGCATTAGCGCTTGGTCGAGAGCGGCCCAATTTGCTTGTTCAATCTGCTGAATCAAGCCGTCTAACTGGTTGCGGTATGCGTGCAGCGTGTTGAGCAAGGCAGCTTGATTATAGCGGGCCATCATCACGCCCAGTTCTGGATTGCCACCGCCCACGCGGCTGGTATCGCGAAAACCCGAGCTAGCGAGATGTTGCGCCAGTTCCAAAACCGCTGCCTCGGGTTCACTGAGGCAGGCTGCAATCAGACTGGCACTCACCATCACCGGCAAATGAGAAATCCAGGCCACCGCGCGATCGTGCTCGGCTGGAGCACATTGGTACAGGCGGCAGCGGAGCGATCGCACCACCTCAGCTACGGTAGCCAGTGCATGGGCAGGGGTTGATTCAGTTGGGGTGAGCACATAAGGCCGATCGACAAATAAACCTGACAGCGCTGCATCCAATCCGCTCTCTGCCGTACCTGCCATGGGATGCCCACCCACAAAGTTGGGCCATAGCGGCGCAAGCTGCTGCACAATGGGCTGCTTGACCGACCCCACATCCGTCAAAATTGCCGTTGTAGCCAGGTGGGGAACGAGTTGCTGAACGCTGTCTTGCAGAGCGGCCAAGGGTGTACACAGAAAGATCAGATCGGCACTGGCCACCAGCTTGGGGTCGGGGCTGGCTTCGTGAACAATCTGACGGGCGATCGCCTGTTCACAGGTTTCTGCCCGACGACTCATGCCCAAAATGGTGTGGCCCTGCGATCGCAAATCAATCGCCAATGACCCTCCAATCAAACCCAGCCCAACAATGCCAATCTTCATTACTCCACCTTGACTTTCTGTGTTGTTCGCACCACCTGCATATCCTTCTTCAGGGGCAGCTACTGAATAAATTGCCATTCCGACGAGCGCACCGCCCCCAAGTGGCTAGAGCAGTGTGTCACAATAATGTTCAACTCACTAGTCCGAGAATTGCTTGTGATTGAGGCCGAAGTCCATCAGCAGCTGCGCGCATTTTTGCGGGAGCAAGGAGAACCTCACTGGCACCATCATCTTACAATGGCGCGGTTGGTGGCGCGTGCGCTGCGGCTGGGTCGCAATGCTTTGATTCAAACTGGAATTCCGGCTGAGTTGCATGGTCGATATCGCCTCAGTTATTTGATGCCAGCTCTGCTCTGGCCAGAGCCGACAATTTTGGTTGTTCCGCAGGAGTTGCAGCAGCGCTTGCTGTTGGTAGATTTGCCGCGCCTGCGCGAGTGGCTTCCCTCCCCAAAACCTATCCAAACAGGCGATCGCTTTCCCTATTCCAACTTTCAGGGCTTGCTCATCACCACTCCCGAAAGCTGGCTGCGCGATCGCCTCAACCACGAGGGTCGGTTTCCCGCCGGAATTCCCACTATTCTGGATGGCGCTGATGATTTGGAGACTCTGGCTCGGCAGGTATTGACGGCCCATTTGCCGCCCACCGCCTGGGATGAACTCATGCTGGCTCATCCAGAACATATCGAGCTGATTCGAGATAGTCGCGTTCGTCTCACCCACGCGATTTTTCAGCATCCTCCCAATCCCTATGATTGTTTTTTGCTAGAAGCAGCCGAAATCACGATTCTGCAACAGCTGCTTCGCCAACTTGCAGCCGACTCCCCGCTTCCGCAGCCCGAACCCCAAGTGGACGACCGTAAGACAGAAGAGTTGCGCCTAGGGGCGATCGCTCACTTGCCTCATCCGTGGCACCGCTTTGCCCAACATTGCACCTCCGAAAATCGCTTAATTTGGGCCGATGTCAATCGGCAGTACGGCCACATCTCTTTGCATGGTTGTCCAGCAGAACTCGCTCTGGCCCTGGAGCCAATCTGGACGCAGCAACCATTGGTTCTGATTGGTGGTGCCGTCGATCTCGAACCCGAAGCCCCCATCTACCGCCAAAGGCTGGGCCTGGGCGATGTCACCTGCTTAAAGTTCTGTCCCGATCGCCAGCAAGAACTAATTCAACTCTACCTGCCCGATGGGCTACCCCTACCCAACACCCCTCAATTTCAGCCCGCTCTTCTCAGCGAAATTCGTGGATTGCTTGGCGCAAATACCAGTCGGCAAGGGTTAACGGTTGTGCTGGTTGGCGATGTTCCCCTCAAGTCGCAAGTCGCCTCTGCCCTCGCAGCAGAATATGGCTCTCGGGTGCAGGTCGAAAAAACTCAGCTCGATGAACACGGCATTCTGGTTACAGGATGGGAATTTTGGCGCAACTCACACACCGCGCTCCCAGCACCTCAACTCCTCATCGTGACAACTTTGCCCATTCCATCTTTAGAAGATCCTTTAATTGCAGGGCGGGTCAACTATTACAAACGGCATCGCCAAGACTGGTTTCGTCTGTTTCTCTTGCCCAATGCCTTGAGCGAACTACAGCGGGCGATCGCCCCTATGCGCGAATCTCAAGGCGTTGTTGCTCTGCTGGATAACCGCGTTAACTACCGCAGCTATGGCAAACAAGTTTTAGCTGCGCTCACCCCTTTAGCGCGCATCAACTATATTGATGCCAGCCTTTTCACCCATTTTGACTGCACCCCCATCGACTAAACCAACCGCACTAGATGGGTAAGACAAAGCGGTATCATCGAGGGTGAAGTCAGATCACAAAAACGGCTTACATATTTATGGGTGATTCAAAACGACGAAAAGAAAACTTGGGTGAGAAATACGGCGAAGAAGCGAATGTTTATCCCTGGCTTCCCATCAAGAAATCTCAAGCCGAGCAATTTGTAAAGCTCAGCACTCGCGGAGCCTGGGTTGGCATTGGGTTATTGGTTGCGTACTGGGTTGTGGTTCGTTTTATTGGCCCTGGCCTGGGTTTGTGGCAAGTCAACTAGCCTCAAACCCACCGAGTTTCAGTTTCAAAAAGATGGCCCGCGCTCTTGCATGCACAGGCCATCTTTTTATCGCCATGGCCAAGCGCGACAGGCCAAACAACCCTGGTATGACCAATCCTGGGGGGGCAACAATTTGCAGAGCAAAACCGGAGACCGCATCAATCGCCTTAGAGTTTACGCACTTCATCCGAAAAACCAGGGGTTGAATAATTTGGGGGCGCTAAGCGCCCCCAAATTATTCAACTGCGTAAGCCCTAAGCCTTTCTAAGTACCTCTACACCCTTAAAAATCAGGCCCTAAAACCCCAACTCGCTCGCACAACGGGCAGCACAGAGTTCGAGGGTTTTATGCTTCATGATGACCCTTGCTTATTAACCTGAGGTTTGCGCGACACGCAAATCTCAGAACAGCTCTTAACCGCAACTGACGTTTTATTAGCGTGTGAGTTTGGCTGAAGTGGTTTTCTGCGCGTTCAGCAACTATTTGAGGTCATCGCCACTGTTGCGGATGCGATTTCTCGCTTCCTGCCAGCGCCAACGGCTGAACTCACGACAAGCCGATATTCCGCAGGTTGCTGGGAATTAATTAAGCAGGTAGTAACGGCAGTAAGGTAGGCCCAAAAGTTGGATGATTTTAGAGCGCTCATCCATCAGATTACTGACCTGCTGAGCTTGCCCGATT
>NZ_JBNXVR010000032.1:0-75746 GCF_050565595.1 Leptolyngbya sp. AN02str
TTCAGGCGGTTGAGCAAGGATTATGAGGTGTATTCAGAGGTCAGTGAAGCGATGATTTATGGCTCCTTACTGCGGCTGATGCTTCGAAGATTAGGAGCTTAAGATTTCATTCATAAATCAGCTCTTAGCAAGGTTTTCGAAAAATATCGTTTTATAGCCAATACAGCCACCGATTCGTTCATCGAACGCTAAAAATTCGTGTAGGACTTACGCACTTCATCCGAAAAATCATTCAACTACGTAAGTCCTGTAGTGAATCGCGGATGAGAGCAATTGCTGATACAGTGATTTACTTGTGCGGGGTTAGCACAAGCTTTGGAGCCCATTTCAAAAAAAGCCTTTAGCCCACTCGTTACTCTTCGTTTCTGTCTATTTATGCTTGACACTGTTACTCTGACGGTCCCAGGTACCACCGCAAATATTGGCCCTGGATTTGATTGTTTGGGAGCCGCTTTGACTCTGGGCAATCAATTTCAGTTTTCTCGATTAACGACCGGGCAAGTGTTGCAAATTGATGTGTCAGGTGTTGAGGCTGAAAGAGTAGGACGAGATGAGGACAATCTTGCTTATCAAGCCTTTGTGAAACTCTATCAAGCAATTGATCAAGCGCCACCGGCTGTTCAGATTTCGATTCAGCTGGATGTTCCCTTAGCGCGGGGATTGGGTAGTTCTGCAACAGCGATTGTGGGTGGATTGGTGGGTGCGAATGCGCTGGCGGGTTCGCCCTTAAGTCGAGACGAGGTGATGCAGTTGGCGATCGCCATGGAGGGCCATCCTGATAATGTGGTTCCTGCGCTCATTGGAGGCTGCCGTTTATCGGCTACGCAGGGTAACGAGTGGACGATTTGTGACGTAGTTTGGCACAAATCCATCGTTCCTGTAGTGGCGATCCCAAACTTTGAGCTATCAACAGCAGAGGCGCGACGGGTTCTGCCTAAGGAGTTGAGCCGTGCTGATGCAATTTTTAACATGGCCCACTTAGGTTTGCTGCTGCGTGGGCTGGAAACGGGCAATGCGGAATGGCTGCGTACAGCGCTACAGGATCGAATGCACCAGCCCTATCGTAAAGCGCTGATTCGTGGCTACGATGCTGTTGAGCAGGGGGCGATCGCATCGGGTGCCTACGGAATGGTCATTAGCGGAGCAGGGCCGACCCTACTGGCTTTAGCTCCGCAAGAGCAGGCCGAGGCTGTGGCTCAGGCAATGCAGTCTTGCTGGATGGCAGAAGGGGTCAATCCGATTCTCCGTATTCTTCAACTCAACACGGTGGGGACGGTCATTCATTAGCGATCGCCATTTCGATTCGACATAGGTTTGAGCATGGCAAGGAACCTCAAAACTGTCCCCGTTCTAACGACACTGGCAACAGCTACAAAAGGCTTAAGCATATTGTGCCCAAGCCTTTTAACCCTGCTGGATGATAATTGAACGGTTGAGCTGTGGTAATCGCCCCTACCCTAATGGGTGCCGCCCTCAGAGGTATTTCCAGAGGAATCGGACGTGGATTGCCGATGCAAGGAAGAGGAGCGATCGCCACGTTCCATCTCTAAATCTTCTGCATCAAACACATCAAGGGATTGTTCAATATACGGCAGTCCAGCACCATGAAGCCCCTTGCGAATGCGCTCTGGCGTTTCCGAAAAGACAATGAACAGCGGAAAGGTGTCTTCAGCCACTTCATTCAAGATGTGCTGATACCGATGGGGCATAACCCACTCATATTCGCGGTGCAGCAAAATTTGAGTCTGCCGCCACCGCCCCAGCAAATCAGAAAAATCTTCGTCAGGCCGATGGATGTAGATCAAAATCTCAACTCCGGTTTTGATCTTCCATTCTGGGTCACACATCAGAATGGCCAGATCGCACGGCATCCTCAACGTATCCGTTGCACCTTTAACGGCAATGCCTGCCTCAGATTGCACTGCGGGCTGGCGCACACGCACGATGGGAAGCGGAATCGTAATCACGCTCTCATCTGGCCGACGCATGCTCGGAATCATTTCTAAATAGGGGCGATGATGCTTCAACAGCGCGATCGCCCCATAGTGATCGCTGTACTCAGCCAGCAGTTCTTCGTAATACGCTTTTTTAATCACCATTCCCTGTGGTAGCTCAGAAAAGTGTCAGCTTAAGAGCCACTGACTACTTGATCTTATCCATCACGGCAAACATGGGTAGATACATCGCAACCAGAATGGAACCTACCATACCGCCCAAAAACACAATCATGATGGGCTCCATAATACTGGTGAGCGCCTTCACGGCCTGCTCCACCTCATCCTCATAAAAGTCAGCGACCTTCATAAGCATCTGATCAATCTCCCCGGTTTCTTCCCCAATATTGATCATTTGAATGGCCATAATTGGGAAAACACGCTCACGCTGAAGGGCTAAGCTGATCATGCCGCCGGATTGAACCTCTTTCCGGGCCTCGTCAACGGCACTAGAAATCACAGCGTTGCCAGCCGTATCTCGCACAATTTCAAGCGACGTTAGGATAGGAACCCCAGATTTAGACAGCGCGCCAAACGTCCGGCAGAAACGGGCCGTCGAGCTCTTTTGAATCAATTCCCCAAACAAAGGGAGTTTGAGCATTAGACGATCGAGGTTCATGCGGCCACTGGGAGTTTTGTAGTACTGACCGATGGCAAATACCAACAAAAACAACGCCACGATGAACGTGATCATGTAAATCGGGGTACGAAGAAAATCGCTGATGTTCATCATGAACTGAGTGAAGGCAGGCAAGTCTGCATCCAGTTCGTTAAAAATCCCTGCAAAGATAGGTAGCAAGAAAATGGTCATACCCAAGAACACGAGAACGGCAATGATGCCGACGGTAACTGGATACGCCATGGCTGATTTAATTTGATTTTGCAGCCGCGCAATATCTTCTAGCAGCTTTGAAAGACGATTGAGCACGTCATCAAGCACACCGCCCACCTCGCCGGCTTGCACCATGCTGACGTACAGCCCGTCAAAGCAATTGGGGTGTTTGCGCATTGCTTCCGACAAATTGGTTCCCTGTTGCACATCGGCGCTAATCCCTAGAAGTGCTTTTTTAAGCTTGGGATTAGGGCACTGGTCTGCCAAAATGCCCAGACCTCTCACAAGGGCCACCCCAGAGTTGACCAACGCTGCAAACTGCCGAGAGAACACCGCTTTATCCTTGACGGTGACCTTGGCCATCATGGTCCCAAGTTCTTTCATGTCAGTGGCTTTCAGGGTATCGAGCAGGTTTCGATCCTCAGTCAGCTCCTGAACGAACAACCCTTGCGATCGCAAAGTTGTGCGCGCATCTACAGGTGTCTCAGCGTTAATCTTTCGCCGAACAGGATTACCTTTAGCATCTCTTGCTCGAACAACGTAGGTTGGCATACGGTCACCTTTAGGTCAAAGTCTTGACGATTTAGCGCAGCGGCAACATGAGCCAATGTGCTCAACTCGTTCTCCAATCATAATGAGTTCCTTTCAAACCGTCACACAGTGCAACAAATTAGAAAGGCTCCAGAAGGATAACGTGTTGAGCACAGTTTCTCCGGTGATTAACGGGCAGGCATCGGGGCACCAGCGCGAGCGCCTGTTGCTCCCATCGGGCCTCCAATTAACCGTTGCAGCTCATCAGGACGAGAAGTTTTGGACATTGCCGATTCAAAAGAAATGGTACCCGCTTTGTACAAATCGGCAAGCACCTTTTCGAGCGTAACCATCCCTAACTTTCCTCCGGTTTGAATGGCGGAGTAGATTTGCGATGTTTTTCCTTCACGAATTAAGTTGGCGATCGCAGGAGTAATCACCATCAGCTCTTGAGCCATCACACGACCAAACTCACCCGGCTTGGGGTTCTTGCGAGGCACCAGCGTTTGGCTGAATACTGCAACCAGCGAGTTTGATAGCTGAACGCGAACCTGCTGCTGTTTCTCAGCCGGAAACACGTCAATAATCCGGTCCACCGTTTGCGAAGCAGAACTTGTGTGTAGCGTTCCCATCACCAAGTGACCGGTTTCTGCGGCCGAAATTGCAAGCTGAATGGTTTCCAAGTCCCGCATTTCACCCACGAGTACAATGTCAGGATCTTCCCGCAGAGCGGCCTTCAGCGCGTTGGCAAAACTCTTTGTATCTTCACCAAGTTGACGCTGGTGAATCAAGCTTTTGATCGGCTCATATACAAATTCAATTGGGTCTTCAATCGTCAGAATATGCTCAGCGCGGGTGCGGTTGATTAAGTCAATCATGGCCGCCAGCGTGGTGGTTTTCCCCGAACCTGTAGGCCCAGTCACCAAAATCAATCCTCTCGGCTTTTCGGCCATCTCCCGGACCACATCGGGCAAGCCTAACTTCTCAAAGCTGGGAATCTTGGAGCTGAGTGCCCGCAAACACGCAGCATAGGTCCCTCGATCCTTGTATACATTGACCCGAAAACGAGCTAATCCTTTTACCCCATATGAGCAGTCCAGCTCCCAGTTCTGCTCTAGGTTTTTACGCTGAGTGTTATTCAGCATGCTGAAGATCAAGCGTTGACATTGATCAGCAGTCAGTGGTTCATCTCCAACCGGGGTTAAATGGCCGTTAATCCGAAAGTACGGAGGAATCCCAGCAGATAAGTGGAGGTCTGAGCCACCCATCTCAATCAACTGCTCCATTAAATCCTCAATCATGAATTCCATCGATCTTCTCCCTAGAATCTACTAACGGGCCAGGCTACAAAATCTTTGATCAACATGCGCGGAACGATTCGCCTACACAGGTAGGGTGGCTGAGCATCAACAGATGTCAGCCATCAATACTGGATGACGGTCTACTCTTGAAAACGAGGTGTCGTGCAGTATGGGCAATCCAACCACTCTGGCTTGAGCTCGGCACTACAGTTGCGGCACGTCAACGAGCTCTTGCGACGAGCTTTCAGTTCAGCTTCCAACCCTGTATCGGTAAAGGTAACGCGCTCCACCTCATCCAGCGTAGTCACCCCCTGACGTACTAAGTCCAAACTGTAGGCTAAGAGCGTTTTCATCCCTTCTTCTACAGCAACTTCCTTAATACGCTCGGTTGGCGCTCCTTCGGTAATGAGAGCCTGCAACCGCTCGGTAATACGCATCACTTCGTAAACACCGCAGCGCCCTGTGTATCCAACTCCTTTGCAAGTAGCACAGAGTGAATTTTTGGTGCGAGCCTCTTGAATTTCTTCGGCATGCAGCGTGTTTGCTTTATAGAAAGTGATGCCGGCATCGTGTGAAGACGTTAAGCCATACCGCCCAAGTTCTTCGTTAGAAGGCTGATAAGGAATGCGGCAATCGGGACAGACGCGCCGCATCAATCGCTGGGCCAACACTCCCAATAAGGAGCTAGATACCATAAACGATTCCACGCCCATTTCTTCCAATCGAGCGACTGCACTTGCTGCATCGTTCGTGTGTAGGGTCGTGAGCACTAAGTGACCTGTTAAAGCGGCTTCGATCGCAGTTTTGGCCGTTTCCTTATCTCGCGTCTCACCCACCAGAATCACATCTGGATCCTGCCTCAGAAACGCGCGCAGAATGGATGCAAAATCCATGCCTTTTTCGCGAATCACTTGAACCTGCGTAATACCTGGAAGCGAGTACTCAATCGGGTCTTCAGCAGTACTAATGTTTACTCCAGGGCTATTGCGTTCAGCCAAGGCAGAGTACAGCGTCGTCGTTTTTCCTGAGCCTGTTGGGCCTGTCACAAGGAGGAGGCCATAGGGACGCGCCACCATATCTTTAACAATATTGAGCGTTTCAGTATCGGTGATGAGTTTATCTAGTCCAAGCTGGGTGACCGAGTTGTTCAAGATTCGTAAAACAACTTTTTCTCCGTAGCGGCTGGGCAACGTACTCACCCGAAAGTCGACCTTGCGTCCGTCAAAAATTCGGCGGATCCGTCCATCCTGTGGCATGCGTCGTTCAGCAATGTCCAGATCGGAGATGATCTTGAATCGGGCTGTCACTGAAGGAATAATTTTCTTGGGAAAGGGTGGAAATGCTTCTTGTAGTACCCCGTCTTTTCTGAAGCGTACTCGTAGCGACTCTTCTTGCGGTTCGATGTGGATGTCGGACACACTTTCTTGCAAAGCTTTGACAAGGATTTTGTTGACCAGGGCTATAACAGGAGCTGCCTCGGCATCTTCTAGCGCTACGTCTAGGTTGGCATCTAGGTCGTCAGGTGCCTCTTCCAGACTGAGGTAGTCTAACCCTTCCAAATCGGCCTGAACATCGACTTTAGCTTGCTGATCAATTTGCTTCTGGCGTTCAACCTGCTCGTCTAGGTATTGCGAGATGATGCGCTGGTAGTCTTCGTTAGTGATGACTTTGCGTGTTAAAGCCAAGCCCTGAGGTCGCAAAATCCGGTTGAGATCGTCTTGTGCGGCCAAATCATCTGGATCGACCATGGCCACCAAAACCGATGGTGGGTCAGTGTCGTCTTTGGTTAAGGGAATGAGCCGATAGCGACGACACAGGTCTACGGGAATCAGGGTATCGATAAGCTGGCCAACGTAGGTTGTGGAAACTTGGCTGATTTCCGGATCTAGCGATTCAACCCCGTAAAGAATTTTGAGCTCAAACAGTTGTTGCTTCTTGTATTGGCGAAGTAAGTCAGGGGGCAGTTGCTGCCCAGTCATCAATTCCAAAATTTCAGTGAGGGGTCTCCCTGATTTCCGGCTTTCTACCAGCGCTTGCTGCATTTGCTCGGAATTGACGAAGCCAGACTGGACTAGCTTATTGCTAAAGGGAGAGAAATTTTGCTGAACGACTAGGGCACGTCGCTGAGAAGGAGGGTTGGCCATACTGAGTGAGAGATCCTTGTAGCTGAGTAGAGTATTCCCTTAAAACTCGATTGAAATTAACATCTCGTTCATAATTTGACTTGTTTGTGAGGCTGATACAAGATGCTGTGAGGCAGGTCATCAGGTTGAACAGACATGGGGAGGCTCCAAGTATGGGGGAGGCGTTATTCAATACGTGTGAATTTGTGTACTATGTTACGAAACATGTCTTTTGCTGTAGGCTTTGGCGGACTGGAACTGAGTTAATCTGTTGACTTCTGCGGGTTCTGATTCTCTATATATTGATGATGAGCTTTGATGAGCGTTCAGCTTGCGGAGATTCGCCCAGACAAATCTGCTACCTGATGATGATGGTTGCAATGATATCTTGGGCTTGATGGTTCCGGTAACGATTGCTGAATTGTGTTGGGATTGCGATGGGCGGTTGAAGAAAAATACGTGATTGAAGTAGGCTCAGCCTGAAAAGGGTGGCTAGTCTGATTGTTGACGGTTGCCCGAACCGCAGCAATCTGCAAACAAGTAGATAGAATATCCCTGTAAGGCCAAGTGTCTGAGTAATATTGACGGATAGCTGCTTGCAGGCATTCTATGACAATGCATTTCTGTATAGCATAGGCTAGGCTGACTCGCTATTCTTAGACCGCTTTGAGTTTGGATGAACGTAGAACATGGTCAACGAGGATAAACAGGTGCAAGAGATGCAAGATCACGTATCTGATGTTTCAGAGAGTTTTGCCTCTGAGTCGGGGGGTACTGAATCGGTCGCTTCAGGTGAATCGACGGTTGTTTCTCCTGAGGGCGTAGAGGGGGCTGCTGGTGCAGCAGGCTCGGATGAAGGTCAGATGGCGATCGCTGAGCTGAAGAAACAGCTTGAGTCTTTGCAGATGCAGTTAGATGATCGCAACAGCCAATTTATGCGCATGGCAGCGGATTTCGATAACTTCAGAAAGCGCACGCAGAAGGAAAAAGAAGATTTAGAACTTCATGTGAAGTGCGCTACGGTTGTTGAGCTTTTGCCTGTGGTAGATAATTTTGAGCGTGCGCGATCGCAGCTCAAGCCTCAGGGCGAAGAAGCCCTGGCGATGCATAAGAGCTATCAAGGGGTTTACAAAGATTTGGTCGATCGTCTTAAGCGAATTGGCGTGGCTCAAATGCGGTGTGAAGGCAAGGAATTTGATCCCAATCTTCATGAAGCTGTTATGCGAGAGACAACGGCTGAGCACCCTGAAGGCACAGTGATAGAAGAGCTGGTTCGGGGATATATGCTGGGTGAACGGGTGTTACGCCATGCAATGGTTAAGGTGGCATCTGCTCCAGAGGAATCTGCTAACGATTTAGAGAGCGACAGCGCAGAGACTTCAGAGGAGTAAGCAGATGGGTAGCCCAAGATTTTTTGGGTATTTCCGGCCAGTTTGAAAAAACTTTAACTAAATCTGATCGGATTCCCGAACAATTGCGGAATACTCCCTTAGAAGATGAGTGAACAGCTCTAGACGTTTGAACTCATTGACTTGAACAACTACGAGCCACTAAATCATGGGAAAAGTCATTGGCATTGACCTCGGTACGACCAATAGTTGTGTTGCCGTCCTAGAGGGCGGACAGCCTGTTGTAATCGCCAACTCGGAAGGAGGACGTACCACTCCAAGCATTGTGGGCTTTGGCAAAACAGGCGAACGATTGGTAGGACAACTAGCCAAACGACAAGCCGTGACCAATGCAGAGAACACGATCTACAGCATTAAGCGATTTATTGGTCGCCGTTGGGATGACACCAGCGAGGAACGTACCCGAGTCCCTTACACCAGTGTCAAGGGAAAAGATGACACGGTTGATGTGCAGGTAAGAGGACGGACCTATACCCCTCAAGAGATCTCATCCATGATCTTGCAAAAACTCAAGCAAGATGCGGAGAGCTACTTAGGTGAAGAGGTAACCCAAGCCGTAATTACGGTTCCTGCTTACTTTACCGACGCACAGCGACAGGCCACGAAGGATGCTGGAACGATCGCCGGTTTGGAAGTGCTGCGCATTATCAACGAGCCCACTGCCGCAGCACTATCCTACGGACTGGATAAGCAAGACCAGGAGCAGACCGTTCTTGTTTTCGACTTAGGCGGTGGCACGTTTGATGTGTCAGTTCTGCAGCTTGGTGATGGCGTATTCGAGGTGAAATCCACCTCGGGTAACAACCATTTAGGTGGTGATGACTTCGACAACTCGCTTGTACGTTGGTTGATTGATACCTTTAGAGAAGCAGAAGGCATTGACTTGTCTACGGATAAAATGGCGCTTCAGCGTCTGCGAGAGGCAGCTGAAAAAGCCAAAATTGAATTGTCAAATATGCTGACGACTTCAATCAATCTTCCTTTTATCACCGCGGATGAAACAGGGCCAAAGCACTTGGAAATGGAGCTGACGCGGGCGAAATTTGAGGAACTGGTGAGTGGCCTTGTGCAAAGCACCATGGAGCCTGTTGCCCAGTCGCTCAAGGATTGTGGCCTGACTCCCGATGATGTGGATCGCATCATTCTGGTTGGTGGTTCGACCCGCATCCCTGCCGTTCAAGAAGCAATTAAGGCTTTCTTTGATGGAAAAACGCCCGATCGCTCAGTCAACCCTGACGAAGCAGTGGCTTTGGGTGCCGCCATTCAGGCGGGTGTGCTTGGTGGTGAGGTCAAAGATCTGTTGCTACTGGATGTGACACCGTTGTCATTAGGAATTGAAACCCTAGGCGAAGTCTTTACGAAAATTATTGAGCGGAACACGACAATTCCCACCAGCAAAACTCAAGTTTTTTCGACTGCAACGGATGGCCAAACCTCTGTTGAAATCCATGTGCTGCAGGGAGAACGTGCCATGGCAAAGGACAACAAGAGTTTGGGTAAGTTTCAGCTAACTGGAATTCCGCCAGCACCTCGCGGCGTGCCTCAGATTGAGGTGACCTTTGAAATTGATGCAAACGGCATTATGCAAGTTGCGGCGCGCGACAAAGGAACCGGACGTGAGCAGAGTATTCGCATCACGAACACAGGTGGCTTGAGCGAGGCGGAAGTAGAACGCATGAAGCAAGAAGCCGATCTGTATGCTGAGGACGATTTGCGGCGTAAGCAGTTGGTTGAGCTGCGTAACCAAGCTGATGTCCTATTCGCAAATTATGAAAGCACGCTTCGAGATAATGGGGATGTGATTCCTGAAGAGCATAAAGCTCAGGCTGCAGAGCGGGTTGCAGATTTGAGAGCCGCGATCGCCGATCGCAGTGTTGATGTGGACGAGCTGAAAGATGCGATGGATGCCCTACAACAGGCACTGTTTGCAATTGGCTCAGCGGTCTATCAACAGGTTGCGGTCGACGAAGAAATGTACGAGCCCTATGCTGAAGCAACCGAGACCGTCGTTTGGGAGAGTGACAGCGAAGATTCTGAATTCGAACCACACAGTGGCTTTGATGAAGATTACAATTTTGAGAATGACGAAACAGTAACAGCTGATTATGAGGCTGTTGACTAGCTCGTTGTGGTTCCACTAGTCATTAACCCCTAAAACCGCGCTCTATGCCCCGAGACTATTACGAAATTCTCGGCGTTTCCCGTGATGCCGACAAAGAAGAGTTGAAGCGTGCCTACCGTCGTTTGGCACGCAAATATCACCCTGACGTTAATAAAGAAGAAGGGGCAGAAGAGCAGTTCAAGGAAATCAACCGAGCCTACGAAGTTCTCTCTGATCCAGAAATGAAAGCCCGCTACGATCGGTTTGGCGAGGCAGGAGTTGGTGCTGCTGGCAGCCCAGATTTCAGTGACTTCGGAGATTTTGGCGGCTTTGCTGATATTTTTGAAAGTTTTTTCAGTGGTTTTTCGGGAGCTGGTGGACCCCAAACGCGTCGCCGGACTGGGCCAACCCGTGGTGATGATCTTCGGCTTGACCTCAAGCTTGATTTCCGTGATGCGGTGTTTGGTGGCGAAAAGGAAATTCGGATTAGCCACCTAGAAACTTGCACTACATGTAGTGGTAGTGGCGCTAAGCCCGGAACCCGGCCGAAGACCTGTCAAACCTGTAGTGGTTCGGGTCAGGTGCGTCGGGCAACGCGCACACCGTTTGGCAGTTTTACGCAGGTATCCGCTTGCCCCACATGTGCAGGCACTGGCCAAGTCATTGAAGATAAATGCGATGTGTGCGGAGGCAAAGGGCTCAAGCAGGAAGCCAAAAAACTCAAGATTACAATTCCTGCTGGGGTTGATAATGGCACCCGTCTTCGAGTCTCTTCCGAAGGCGATTCTGGTCTGCGGGGTGGTCCTCCGGGTGACTTGTACGTTTATCTATTTGTTAATGAAGATGCTGAATTTCAGCGAGACGGCATCAACATTCTGTCGGAGCTGAAGATTAGCTACTTGCAAGCCATTCTTGGGTCTCGGCTGGAAGTGAATACTGTGGATGGGTCTGTGGAGACGACGATTCCTCCTGGAACTCAACCTGGAACTGTGCTGACCCTCGAAAACCATGGCGTACCTCGCTTGGGCAATCCAACGAGCCGAGGTGATCACCTAATTACCGTTGTGGTAGATATTCCAACCCGTATTTCATCTGAAGAGCGAGAACTCTTGGAGAAACTGGCCAAAATTCGTGGCGATCGCACTGGCAAAGGCGGCATCGGTTTTTTGGGGGGGCTGTTTCAGTCATGAGTGATGCCCCAACGGCTGAAGCATTGGGCGTTCCTGATGCCAAGCTTGATTTACGAGGCACCCCTTGCCCGTTGAATTTTGTGCGAACGAAGCTCAAGCTTGAAAATATGCAGCCAGGCCAATTGCTAGAGGTTTGGCTGGATGCGGGTGAACCTATCGAGCAGGTGCCCGACAGCTTGAGAATGGCTGGCTATACGATTGAGCACCTATCTGACCAAGGCGGTTACTTTGCGCTGATGGTTCGGCATTCCGTCTCTTGAGCATGGTTTCAACGGGTCAATATCACTGGTTTGTATGGCTCTGTGGCCTTCTCCTCTATGGATGCAATTCGTAATTTATGGGCGCAGTGTCCAAGGGATGCTTCCTGTCGCGGTAGGCTGGAAATGCTGACCGATCAGGAGAATCATGGCTGCTGAGATAGCCGAATCCAGTGGGCAGTTTGCTCTGGACGAGGAAACCCCGCTTAGTGGGGTGGTCATGGCTGTACAGGCCAACTTTTACCGGGTGCATCTTGACTCGGCGACGGTTCCTGCCGATGGGCGAGACACCGAGATATTGCTGTGTACTCGGCGATCGCGCTTAAAAAAGATTGGCCAGCGAGTGATGGTGGGCGATCGCGTTCAGATTGAGGAACCAGACTGGGCGGGTGGACGTGGCGCGATTGCTGCTGTTGCTCCCCGGGATAGTGAAATGAATCGTCCGGCGATCGCCAATGTCGATCACGTTTTGCTAGTGTTTGCGTTGGCCGACCCACCGTTGGAACCATTTCAGCTCAGCCGATTTTTGGTGAAGGCAGAGTCCATCGGAGTCAAGGTAACGCTGTGCCTAAACAAGCGGGATCTGCTGCCGCTTCAAGAACAGGCTGAATGGCGCGATCGCCTGTGGCAATGGGGCTATGCCCCGTTGCTGATTAGCGTGCACGATCCAGAAAGCCTGCAAACGGTTTATCCATCGCTTCAGCAGCGAACGACGCTGGTTTCGGGGCCTTCGGGGGTTGGCAAGTCCAGCTTGCTCAATCAACTGTTACCCGATGTCGATTTGCGGGTGGGGAGCGTTTCGGGCAAGCTGCGCCATGGCCGCCACACTACCCGACATGTCGAACTGTTTGAGCTACCAGGGGAAGGTTTTTTGGCCGATAGCCCTGGCTTTAACCAGCCTGACGTGGACTGCGCTCCGGCAGAACTGTCTCATTTCTTTCCTGAAGTGCGACAACGGCTGGCGGCCGAGCACTGCCAATTTCACAACTGCCTGCATCGAGATGAGCCGGGATGCGTCGTCCGGGGCGACTGGGAGCGCTACGAACACTACTTGGTGTTGCTGGAAGAGGCGATCGCACGCCAAACGGCCTTAGAGCGCTCTCGCGATGCCGAATCAACCGTCAAGCAAAAGATAGGCAGCGACGGCCAAATTGAAACAGAGCCCAAGCTAGAAAGTAAACGCTATCGCCGTCCATCTCGCCGGACTCAGAAACAAGCGCTGAAGGATCTGGTTGACCTGGAAGCAGACGATGATAATGAGCCAACACCGTGAGTCAACATCATGAGTCAACGTTCGGTAAATAGGTGCCTCCGTTGAGATTTCTCAGGTTCGCCTCGAAATGTTACAGATTGCAACATATAATTTGTGAAGTAACCATTAAATTTCCGTCTTAGAGGCAAGAAGCATTCATGCGAGTTGCGATCGCTGGTGGGGGATTAGCAGGCTTGGCCTGTGCCAAATATTTGGTTGATGCAGGGCACACGCCCATCGTTCTAGAAAGTCGGGATGTGCTGGGTGGTTTGGTTGCCGCCTGGAAGGATGAAGAAGGCGACTGGTACGAGACTGGTCTGCATGTCTTCTTTGGGGCTTATCCCAACATGCTGCAATTGTTTGAGGAACTGGGCATTAGCGATCGCCTCCAGTGGAAAGAGCACACCCTGATCTTCAATCAGCCCGAAAAGCCTGGCGTCCTCTCTCGCTTTGACGTGCCGGATATTCCAGCCCCCATCAACGTCATCATGTCCATCATTCGCAACAATGACATGTTGACATGGGAGCAAAAGATCCGTTTTGCCATTGGCCTGTTGCCCGCAATCGTGCGCGGCCAGCAGTATGTGGAAAACATGGATCAATACTCTTTGTTGGAATGGCTGCGCAGGCAGGGCGTAGATGATCGCGTCAATAGCGATATTTTTGTGGCGGCTTCCAAAGCGCTTACCTTCATTAACCCTGAAGACGTATCAGCCACAGTGCCCCTAACCGCTCTCAACCGTTTCCTACAGGAGCGCTACGGCTCAAAGGTGGCTTTTTTGGATGGTTCGCCTACTGAGCGCCTGTGTCAGCCCATTGTGGACTACGTGACCGAGCGTGGCGGTGAAGTGCATTTGCAGAAGCCACTGAAGCAAATCGTGCTGAATGAAGATGGAACCGTTCAAAGCTTTGTGATCCGTGGGTTGAACGGGGCACCTGATGAGGTGATCACGGCTGATGTTTACGTCTCGGCGATGCCTGTTGACGTAATGAAGGTGTTGATGCCCGAAACCTGGAAAAAAATTGATGTCTTTCAACGCATGCAGGATTTGGAAGGGGTGCCCGTTATCAACATTCACCTTTGGTTTGATCAGAAGATGACCGATGTGGATCAGCTGCTGTTTTCGCGATCGCCCTTGCTCAGCGTGTATGCCGATATGAGCAATACCTGCAAAGAGTACAGCAATCCTGATCGCTCCATGCTAGAACTGGTGCTGGCTCCCGCCAAAGACTGGATTGATAAATCTGAAGAAGAAATTCTCCAGGCCACGATGGATGAGCTGCACAAACTGTTTCCCGATCATTTTTCGGGCGAGAACCCAGTTCAGTTGCTGAAGCACAAAATTGTAAAAACACCACGCTCAGTGTATACCGCATCTCCTGGACGCCAGGCTTGCCGTCCCGATCAGGCCACCCCGATCGCCAACTTCTTCTTGGCAGGTAGTTACACGATGCAGCGTTATCTTGGCAGTATGGAAGGGGCCGTCCTTTCTGGTAAGCTGGCAGCGCAGGCTATTTGCCGTCAGCAAACTTCGACCAGCGTTCATCCCGAGGTCGCCTCTGAGCCACTTGGAGCCGCCTCTCGCTAAATCGATTAGCTTCACTTTGTATTTCGTCGCCGGACGATAGCGAACGCTAATCGCAGAACGCCTTAGAAGGCTGCTGATAGCTGATAGGTTTAACTGTATCCCCAGCCCTGCAATGTAATGCTGCAATTGCCGAAACCTACCCACAAGACACCGCTAGTTTCCCTTGAGGAATCCTATGAGCGCTGTCGCCAAGTTACTGAGGAATACGCAAAGACGTTTTATTTGGGCACGCTGTTGATGTCCGAACAGAAGCGTCGTGCAATTTGGGCGATTTATGTGTGGTGTCGTCGTACCGATGAGTTGGTTGACGGTCCACAAGCCCAGTTCACGACTGAGGCTACGCTCGACGCCTGGGAGCAAAACCTGGAGTCGATTTTTGCAGGGCATCCCATTGATGATGTGGATATTGCTCTGGTGGATACCCTTCAGCGTTTTCCCATGGACATTCAACCCTTTCGAGACATGATTGAAGGGCAGCGGATGGACTTATATCGCAACCGATACCAAACCTTTGAAGAGCTTAACCTCTATTGCTATCGAGTTGCTGGGACCGTTGGGTTAATGTCTTGTGCGGTGATGGGCATTGACGAGCTTGGCCGGACGGCTCCATGGAGTGGTCAACCCTATGATCCGCAGGCACAGGCGATCGCCCTTGGGGTGGCAAATCAGCTGACCAACATTCTGCGGGATGTGGGGGAAGATGCCCGTCGAGGCCGCATTTATCTACCGCTAGACGATCTGGCTCTGTTTGATTACACCGAAGACGATTTGATGAATGGGGTCATCGATGACCGCTGGCGCGCCTTGATGAAGTTTCAAATTCAGCGTGCCCGTAAATATTTCACAGAAGCCGAACAGGGAATTAGCCACCTAAGCCGCGATGCGCGGTTTCCGGTATGGGCTGCCCTGATGTTGTATCGCCAAATATTGGATGCGGTAGAGCGCAATCAATACGATGTGTTTAGCAAGCGGGCTTACGTTTCAACAGGCCGTAAGTTTTTGTTGCTGCCCTTGGCGCGTTTGCGAGCTGAGGTGCTGTAGCGTCGGTCGAACCCTGTTGGTGAAGGTTTTTTTTGGTAACACGTTATGATGCCCCAAAAAAGCCTGTTTTTGTGGGCGCAACGCGCACGTGAAAATGGATACTTCAGCTCACACAAAACTGACATTGAGAAGTTCTCTTGAAGATCAGCCATGAGGCATCAAGCTTTTTCTTGGGCAATGCTGCCAACGGTTGCCTTGGTTGCCGCCAGGTAGTCGGCTGGGCTGAGCAAAATTTGCAGACCTCGTATACCTGCCGAAATGGAAATGACATCAAACAGCTCGATCCATTCATCCACATAGACGGGGTAGTCTCTTTTGCACCCTAGAGCGGTGACGCCGCCGCGAATGTAACCTGTGAGAGGCTGCACTTCCTTGAGCGCAACCACTTCAGCCTTGCGATCGCTCGAAAGTTTTGCCAACCCTTTAAGATCGAGCTGCATGTTGCCCGGAATCACGGCAAGGCAAATTCCGTTGCGATCGCCCCGCACCACCAAAGTTTTGAAGACCTGTTCTGGGGGGAGCCCGATTTTGGCTGCAACGCTTTCGGCGGCCAAATCGTCGGGATCAACCTCATACTCTCGCAGTTCGTAGGTAATGCCCAACAGATCGAGCAAACGAGCCGCATTGGTTTTCATGCTTCTCTCTCAAAATTACAGACTCATAAAGTGCTGATTGTATAGTGAGCGATGCGCGAATGGGAGATTGTGTTGCTGGAAAAGCCTGCGCCGTAGAAGGGTGGTCGAGTTGCCCTTCTACAACCCTCTACAGGACTTACGCAGTTGCATGATGTTTAGGGCGCTAAAAGCCCCAAACATCATGCAACTGCCTGGTTTTTCAGATGAAGTGCATAAGCCCTACCACATTCACAAATGTGGAACGTATTCACAATGTGAAACACAAGCCAAATCACATCTTTGGGGAGAGGGGTTGCCCAAGCGAGGCTAGATAGCTGCGACTGGAGAATTGGCAAATGTGCGGCTAACCTGAATTGGCAACTGCACTACAAATTCTGTGCCCTGTCCTGGGTTCGATTGGCAGTACATATTGCCGCCGTGCTTTTCCACCACAATTTGGTAGCTAATGGAGAGGCCAAGTCCGGTACCTTTGCCTACAGGCTTGGTGGTGAAAAATGGATCGAACAGTTTGTCGCAAATGCTGGGGTCGATTCCAGTACCCGTATCGGCAATGCGGATTTCTATGCAGTCGGCTTCGATGAGTTTTGTGAAAATAGAGATGCTAGGGGATGGCTCGTGAGAAGCCTTGCGACGAACATGGTGTTCTTCAATTGCGTCGATGGCGTTGCTCAACAGGTTCATAAATACTTGGTTGAGCTGGCCAGGGTAGCACTCAACCAGAGGGAGGTCTCCGTAGTGCTTTTGAATGAGAATGCCAGCGCGATCGCCCGTGGACTTGAGCCGATTTTGTAAAATCATGAGGGTGCTATCAATGCCCTCATGGATATTGACGCTTTTGATGTCTGCTTCGTCGAGCCGAGAGAAGTTTCGCAGCGATTTGATAATTTCTTGGATGCGATCGGCTCCCACCGTCATTGACGTTAGCAGGTTTGGGAAATCCTCACAGAGAAACTCAAGATCGACATCCTCAATTTCGTGTTGCAACTGGGGAGAGGGGTGCGGCAGCTCTCGACGATACAGCTGAATGAGGTGTAGCAGACTATTGGTGTACTCTTGCGCATGATTAAGGTTGCCACGGATAAAGTTCACGGGATTGTTAATTTCGTGGGCAACGCCTGCTACCAGTTGCCCCAGGCTCGACATCTTCTCATTTTGAATGAGTTTGCTCTGGGTTTGGCGCAGATCGACAAGGGCTTGCGAGAGTTCTTCTGTGCGGGCTGCAACTCGATTTTCCAGCTCTGCATTGTTGGTTTCTAATTCGGCAAAGGAGTCTCGTAGCTGTTGGGCCATGTGGTTAAAGGAGGCGCGAACCGCTTCTAGCTCGGCAATGCCTGTTGGTTCAATTTGTTGATTCAAATTGCCCTGGGCGATCGCCTCGGCTGCATTTCGTAGTCGGGCCATTGGTTTGACGATCCAGCGGGATGTGAAGATGCCAATGACGATCGCGGCGACAAGCGAACCCAGGCATAGCCAAATCGTGAGGCGAGTGTTGGCATTAATTTGAGCCATAAAGTCGGACTCGGGCACACTCACGACCACCAGCCAGTCCAGGCCGTTGGCCTCTTTCCAGGGGGACACTTCAATAAATTGCCGCTGACCGTTGCAGTTCACTTGCAACCGCTGTGGGCTTTGAATGGTTGATAGATCGGGAAATCGCTGTTGGAGTACCTGGGCAACGGATTGAATGAGAGCGTTGGGGCTTTGGGTTGCGGCGTAGCGTTGTGTGGTGTCTTGGTTGCGATACAGAATAGGATCTGGATCGGAGCTACCCACCATTAAGCCCTGCCGATCGAGAATAAATACTTCGCCCGAGGGGCTAACCCGCAGCGTTTGTAGGTATTGGCTGATGCCGTTGAGCAGCACATCTACATTGAATAATCCTAGAAACGTGCGATCGCGCGTATAGATGGGATAGGTGGCTGCCGCCGTTGCATAATACTGAATTCCAAAGTTTGGGTTGGTATCGTTGATTTGCAACCCTTTTGCGGAGTCTGTTTGCTCTGTGTTATTAATTTCGGCAACAAAAATTGGGCTCCAGGTTGGCCTTTGAGCCTGAAATGCGCCTTGATAATCGGGGAGGGGATCGTAATCGTAGCGCTGGATAAGCTGAGCCCGCCCACCTTCTTCGTTGGCCAGATAGTCGGCGGCTTTGCCCTTCCCTGGCAGATTCTCAAAAATGACCAGATCGCGCCCGTTGAGGTAGCGCCCTGCTCCAACCTGGCTTCCATCGGTCAATATATAGCCAATGTAATTGATCGTGTCAAAAACACTGGCCTGACTCCAAAAGTGCTTTTCGCTGGCGGCTCGATCCTTTAGTTGCAGCTGACCTGAGGCGATCGCATCGGCATTCAGCTGATTGAGCTGATGTGGCAACGATAGGTAAAAATCGAGGTGGTCGTCAACTTGCTGTTTCGCTTTATTCACCAGTTCGTAAGCAAGTTCGTTGACGGCTTTTTGCCCATTGAGGAACGATAAGTACCCTACCAGGCTAACTGCTAGCATGATTTGCAACACAAAAGGAATAATGAGCAGCAATCGTAGCGCTAGCTTTCGAACTTTCGTACTAGGTGGGTCATTCACATGTTGGGAAGTCATGAGCCGAGGGTCGCGCCGGGAAACAAATTCACACTTTAAACATTCCCTCTGAACCAAAAAATATCCCAACGTGAAAGATTCGTGTTCTGAGATTACTTCTGGGTCAGAACAGGCTTAAATGATAAAGGCTAATGATGGAGTCGGCTAGTTTGCGATCGCCTATCGGCCCGATGTGTGACTGTGACTGGTTGAACTGTCCTTCTGTAACGGTGTAGTAAGTCTTGTGGCAGAACCCAATAAACCGACGCGAACCCTAATCAATATTGCTGGAATTGTTGCTGCAGCAACGCTCATTAGCAAGTTTTTTGGGCTGTTTCGGCAACAGGCGATCGCGGCGGCATTTGGAGTTGGGCCGGCCTTTGGCGCCTTCAACTTTGCCTATGTCATCCCTGGCTTTTTGCTCATTTTGCTGGGGGGCATCAATGGACCATTCCATAGTGCGATCGTTAGCGTGCTCAGCAAGCACAAACGCGAAGATGCCAGCAAGATTGTGGAAACTATCACCACACTGGTGGTTGGGTTGCTGCTCATTGTGGCGATTGCCTTGGTCATTTTTGCAGAACCTATGATGAAGCTTACGGCCCCGGGGCTGTTTCTGTCGGCAGAGCAGTTTCAGGCAGCAGGCCAGTCAGCAGATACTTACGCCACGTTGGAACTAACCCGGGCGATCGCCATTGAGCAATTTCGCATTATGGCTCCTCTGGCAGTCCTTGCCGGACTCATTGGCATTGGCTTTGGCAGCCTCAACGCTTCCGATCAATATTGGCTACCGTCCATCAGCCCCATCTTTAGCAGCGTTTCTGTATTAGTGGGTTTGGGTGGCCTCGCCTGGTACCTGGGAGAAGGCATCACTCAGCCCGAAAATGCCATGCTGGGCGGTGCTGTACTGGCTTGGTCTGTGGTGGCTGGCGCTGTGTTGCAGTGGTTGGCGCAACTCCCAGCCCAGTGGAAATCTGGCCTAGCCGGATTGCGGTTGCGGTTCAACTTCAACCAGCCCGAAGTGCGAGAAGTGTTGCGTATCATGGGGCCAGCCACGTTCTCCTCTGGCATGATGCAGATCAATGTATGGACAGATCTGTTTTTTGCCTCCTTTATTCCCGATGCGGCGGCAGCGGTATCGGCTATGGGCTATGCAGGGTTGCTGGTGCAAACGCCCCTAGGAATTTTGTCGAACGTGATTTTGGTGCCACTCTTGCCGGTTTTTTCCAGGCTGGCGGCTCCCGATCAATGGCCCGAACTCAAAACCCGCATTCGTCAAGGGCTAATGATGACAGCCCTAACGATGCTGCCCATCAGCGCTATGATGATTGCGCTGGCTGTGCCCATTTCACGGGTGGTGTATGAGCGCTATGCATTCACCGTCGAGGATTCATTTCTGACGGCGGCGGTGCTCATTGCCTATGCGATCGGCATGTTTGTGTACTTAGGCCGCGATGTGCTGGTGCGGGTGTTTTATGGTTTGGGTGATGGCAATACTCCATTTCGTATCAGCGTATTCAACATCGGGCTGAATGCGGTGTTGGATGCGGTGTTGGTGGGGCCGTTTGGTGCGGTGGGCCTAGTACTGGCAACGGTGGGTGTGAATTTGACATCCATGCTGGCCATGCTGTGGGTGCTGAACCGACGTCTACGAGGCTTGCCCATTCGCCAGTGGAGCTTGCTAACGTTGGGCCTGTCGATTGGCAGCGTTATCACGGGGGCGATCGCCTGGGGTGTATTGCAGCTCTGTGAACGTTGGCTGGGTACCGAAGGGTTTGGTATTTTGCTGCTGCAGCTGTGCTTAGCCGGAGCCGCTGGATTTATAGCCTTTGTTTTCTTTGCACTTCAATTGCGACTACCCGAAGTGGATGTTTTTGCCGATCGCATCCGACAAAAGTTTTTTCCGCGACGGTCTTAAATCGCGTCTTCGGTAAGGCTGGTTCTATCTCGCTCTCTTTTTATAAATCTGCTATGACCTCGACTCAAGTTTTTCGGGCTGCCATTCTCGACTTCGTAGAGGACCCGTTTCATTGTTCTCCTGCCGAGAGTGTGCGTTACTTTCCCGATGGGCTGCTGGTGTTGCAGGGAGGCTACGTTACGGCAGTTGGCGCGTATGATGAGCTGCACAGCCAGTATGCAGCTGCGGATGTCGTGGAGTATCCCAATATGCTCATCATGCCGGGTTTCGTGGATACGCACATCCACTATTCGCAAACGCAAATTATTGCATCGTACGGCAAACAACTGCTGGATTGGCTCAACACTTACACGTTTCCCGCAGAAGGCAAGTTTAAAGACAAGTCGCATGGACAGGACATTGCATCCTTTTTTTTGAATGAACTGATGCGGAATGGAACGACCACGGCACTGGTATTTACCACGGTGTTTCCGCAGTCGGTGGATGCGTTTTTTGAAGAAGCGCAGACGCGAAATTTACGCATGATTGCTGGCAAGGTGATGATGGATCGCCATGCCCCAGATTATTTAACTGATACGGCAGATACAGCGTACGAAGAAACGAAAGCGTTGATTCAAAAATGGCATAAAAATGGCCGTCTACTGTATGCCGTTACTCCACGATTTGCTATTACCTCGACTCCAGAGCAGCTTCAGCGGGCGGGCCAATTGTTGCAGGAGTTTCCCGATGTATACCTGCATACGCACCTGTCGGAGAATGTGGATGAGGTGGCCTGGGTGAAGGAGTTGTTTCCCGAGGCGGCAGGATATTTGGATGCTTACGATCGCGCGGGGTTGGTGGGCGATCGCTCAGTGTTTGCCCATGGGGTGCAGCTCACGGATGCTGAGTTTCAGCGATTATCGGAAGCGGGTTCAGCGATCGCATTTTGTCCCACGAGCAACCTGTTTTTGGGCAGTGGGTTATTCAAAATTGAGCAAGCCAAGTCTGCCGAAACGCCAGTCAAGGTAGGCCTCGGAACCGATGTGGGCGGTGGCACCAGCTTTTCGATGCTGCGGACAGCCCATGCGGCCTACGAAGTTGCCCAACTGCGAAAGCAAACGCTGTCTCCCTACCAGGCTCTTTATTTGGGCACGTTGGGCGGTGCCAAGGCGCTCAATTTAGATGACAAGATTGGCAGCTTTGATGTGGGCAAAGAGGCCGATTTTATTGTAGTGGACTGTCGAGCCACGCCTATTATGGCCCTGCGCAATCCCCAAGCCACGCCCCAAACCTTGGATGCCCTAGCCGAACAGGTCTTTTCGCTGCTGGTTATGGGAGATGATCGCAGTGTGAGAGCTACCTATGTGATGGGTGAGTTGGCCTACGATCGCGCCAATGCGATGGATCAACGAGGTTAGTTGGACAAGAACAAAGTTTTATCCTAACTAATCTCCCTGTCCTGCCGTTCTAGTGCATGTGCGATCGTGACAATTTATCCTTCTTACGAAGCACACCTAAAGCACTGCTCAAAAAAATTTTGTTCTGCGTCTTCATAAGTAAGTTCAGTCGCATTTAGAAATAATAAGAGCTGCTTTGTAATTTTCAGGAACATAGCGGCTAGACGCGACATTCTCAAATTCATTCATAATGACGTGCATTGCCCTTTGAACATGTTGAGCCTCATCTGGTGCAATCTCTAAATGCAAAGGGAAGTAGTTCAGTTCCATCCATTCACGGAGTTCCTTCGAACTTATTTGTCCGCAGCCCCAACCAATGAGTAGTTGTTGTAATTCCTCTTTGCTGATTGCTTCGGTTCTGTCCATGACTGCTTTTGTCTCGTCCTGATGTGGTCTTGTATTAACTGAGTCAATCCATAACAGCTTTAGAACTCGTTTGTCATGGGTTGACTCAGCAATCGAACGCAACTAGAGAGCCACGGTTTGGGTCAACTCGTGGATGACAGCGTACCAGAGGGGGTTTGCTGCAACTTCCACAGCGTTTGATCCACCAGTTGCCATGCATCCAATCCGCCCCGCACCAACAGCTGAAACTGCCATAGGGGTTCACCGCTTTCAACCTTGACTCGGGGAATCACCAACGGATCAACCTGTTGCTGAACAGCACCATGCTGGGACGTGAAAACGTACTGGTAGCCAGCGGTGTGCAGCAGTTTGGCGGTGTCGTCGTTGAAGTCTGCTAGGGTGCCAAAGGGATAGGCAAAGGCCGAAACCGGATGCCCTAACTGGGCCTGAAGCTGAGTGTGCGATCGCACGGCTTCTTCGGTGGCTTCTTCTGGGGACAGCTTGCCAATCGAGCGATGCGTCCATCCATGGGAGGCAATCGTGATGCCAGCGGCTTCTAGCTCGCGTACCTCTTGCCAGGTGAGATGGGGTTCTGGCTCAGGGGATGCCGGGTCAAAGGGTTGGGCTTCATCTTGAATGGCTCCCACCGTGAGAAACACCACCGCTGGGATATTGTATTTTTTCAGGATGGGCAGGGCTTCGGTGTAGATGCTGCGGTATCCATCGTCAATCGTGACGAGGGCTGCACCATTGGGTAACGCCTGCTGCCCTTTCAAAAAACGCTCCAGATCTGTGAGAGAAATGGCCAGCTTGTGCTCTGCCAACCAGGCCATTTGAGCTTCGAATGCCTCGCGGCTGACACAGAACGGATCGCGGCAGCTTGGCCCAAAGCGATGGTAGGTGAGCACTCGTATCCGCGAAGCGGGCGACGAAGTATGCCCAAAACCCACTTGCCCGGTTACCAAGCTTCCCAACACGGTACCCATGCGGGCTGTTTTTTTCAGAGTCCAGCGCAAAGGACTGATCGACTGCTCCATGACTTAAACCTGGGTTGAATGACGGCAACGGGAGTAAGAAACATCAGTTTCGGTTCAGGGCTGTTCTAAGGATTGCGCAATGTACAACTCTCAGAACAGCTTGTTGTTGCTTGTGTATGCATCAGCAAGCATGGGGACTTCGGCTAATTCAGAACTGACGTTCAGAAGATGGCGGAGATTTGGATCGAGTCCCGGATTCAATATACGGTTTGGAACGGTTGATAACCATCTGATGAGCATGGGTTTGATGAGCATGGGCTTGATGAGCATGAATTGCCTCAACCGCTCCAAATCGGTGAAGGTGAGATTTAGTTTTTGATGAGGATCATACGTGCCAGGAATTTTGCGTTTCCTGGAATGTAGCGCTTCCACTTGTGGGGCTGCTGTGACAATAGCTGCAACCACTCAAACCCCAGCTTGCGTACCCATAGCGGTGCGCGCTTAAGGTTGCCACCCCAATGGTCGAATAGACCACCAACGCCCATGGCCAAAGGAACGTATAGGTCGTTGCGATGACGGTGAATCCAGCGCTCTTGAATGGGATTGCCCATGCCAACTAGCAGCACATGGGGCTGAGCCTGGTTAATTTTGGCGATCGCCGCTTCAGTTAGCTGCTCATTGGTCAGGTAGCCGTGGTGAAAACCAACCAAATCCCAACCAGGAAACTGGGTAGCGGCATAGCGAGCCGCCTTGCGAATGGTGGCAGCATCAGCCCCAAGCAAAAAGTAGCGATAACCCTTGTTGGCAGTCGCGTCGAAGAACTCAGGAATGAGATCGGTGCCGACCAAGTTGTCTTTCATGGTGACTCCACGTACCTTGGCAGACCAGCGCACTCCGGTGCCATCGCCAAAAACGTAGGTTGAATCATTTAATATCTGTTTAAAATCGGGCTGCTCAACGGCGTAGTTTAGCGTATGAGCATTCACAAATGAAACACGGTGAGTGTAGCGATAGGGCCCACGAATGAGATCTTCCATTAGCGCGATCGCCTCAGGTTTATCTACATTTTCTACTTCAACACCAAAGATGGAAACGTGGGTGAGAGGAGAGGCAGCCCCAGAAATTGCGTATGTCATGTGTTGTTAACCTAAGGAGAAAATTAAGGTGGAGTGTTCACTGAAACCTCGAACCAAACGCAATTCATGTCAGGAATCCCTGGCATGGTTTCTCCAATTGGTAGCACCTACTACGAAGTGCTTCGCAAAAATGTATAGCGGTTCACGGTATTTTTACATGTACAACTGTAAAGTTCCGTGATTTTGCTGAAGCCAGTCGGCCTCCGCCAACGTGTTTTTTCTGGCTAGCAAAAAATGGGTGACCTACAGGGTCACCCATTGCCCTGCGTCAGAATCTTGCCAGTTCAGTCATTTGCAACCGTCAAACTAGCGATCGCTCCGTAGTGAATTCGGCTTTTTGGTGTTTTTTGTGACCTAGTATTCTCCGTATGGGTGAGGTGCCTACGGATTCATCAAAATTAAGAATCAGAATTTTCTTTTTGGGATCGAATTTACAAAAACTTTAACGGCTGGGGTCGCTTTTGAGACAGGGAGGTGCCTCGGAATTTCATGTGGATTCAAAGCCTATTGCGATCGCCAAGACCGCCAAACAGGCTTGGATTCAGGAATTGTTTGGAAAGCTCTGCCTCGGCCAAGATTTTCAAAAATCAATACTCATTTGCCCATCCAGCGCCAACAACATCCAAGCCCAAAGTTTTCCAAACGTTTGGCTCGGTGTGCGCCCTTGCGGTGACTATAATTGAGCGTTGCAATGTGAGGTAGACATGGTGGCATCTGAAACCCGAGGTTGGCAATTTTGGATTGATCGGGGAGGCACCTTTACCGACATCGTGGCGCAACGGCCCGATGGCAGCTTGACGATTCATAAGCTGCTGTCCGAAAATCCCGAACGCTATACCGATGCACCGCTGCAAGGAATTCGAGAATTGCTGGGGGTGCCCGCAGATGCGCCCATCCCTGCTGAGCAGATTGCTGCTGTCAAAATGGGAACCACGGTTGCCACCAATGCACTGCTAGAACGCCAGGGCGATCGCACCGTGTTGTTGATGACCAAAGGCTTTCGCGATGCGTTGCGCATTGGCTACCAAAACCGTCCCCACATTTTTGCGCGACGCATTTTACTACCTGAAATGCTCTACGAACGGGTCATTGAGGTGGACGAGCGCATCAGTGCCGAGGGTGAGGTGCTGTTCTCGTTTCGTCCGTTTGTAACCGGATTGGCCGAAGACTTGCAGGATGCCTATGATGCCGGAATTCGCTCCTGTGCGATCGCATTGATGCATGGCTACCGCTACCCTATCCATGAGCAAAAAGCAGCCGAACTCGCCCGCGAAATTGGCTTTACCCAAGTTTCGGTTTCCCATGAGGTGAGCCCGTTGATGAAGCTGGTGAGCCGGGGCGACACCACAGTCATGGATGCGTATTTATCTCCAATTTTGCAGCGCTATGTTGCCCGAATTGCGGCGGCATTGAGTGTCGATTCGGCGGTTGAAAAAGCCCCGCGCCTGTTGTTTATGCAGTCCAATGGCGGACTGGTAGATGCGGCACGCTTTCAAGGGAAGGACAGCATTTTGTCGGGGCCTGCGGGGGGCATTGTGGGTGCTGTGCAAACCAGCAAACAGGCCGGGTTCGATAAAATCATTGGGTTTGATATGGGGGGCACGTCCACCGATGTGTCGCATTACAATGGCGCATCCAACCAGGGCGAATATGAGCGCGTGTTTGAAACGGAGGTGGCGGGTGTGCGGGTGCGATCGCCCATGATGGCGATTCACACCGTTGCCGCAGGGGGTGGCTCAATTCTGCGGTTTGATGGGGCGCGCTACCGGGTTGGCCCAGCATCGGCGGGTGCGCATCCGGGGCCGGCCTGCTATCGCAAAGGTGGCCCGCTGACGGTGACTGATTGCAATGTCATGCTGGGCAAAATTCAGCCTGAGTTTTTTCCGGCGGTGTTTGGCCCGCAGGGAACGTTGCCGCTAGATGCGGAGGTGGTTCGCCATCAGTTCACTGAGTTGGCGCAAACAATTGGAGCACAAACGGGAGACGTGCGATCGCCCGAACAGGTGGCAGAGGGCTTTTTGGCGATCGCGATCGAAAAAATGGCCAACGCCATTAAAAAAAACTCGGTACAGCGGGGATATGACGTGACGGAATACACGCTCTGTTGTTTTGGCGGTGCGGGGGGGCAGCATGCCTGCCGCATTGCCGCATCGTTGGGCATTCAGCAGGTGTTTTTGCATCCCTATGCGGGCGTGTTATCGGCCTACGGCATTGGATTGGCGAACGTAACCACCATTCGGGAGAAAGCCGTTGAGGAACGACTTGAGGAATCCCTTATGCCAAAGCTTGATGCAATTGTGAGTGAATTGGAAGCGGATGGTAGAACAGACATTGAGCAACAAGGCGTTGATCCAAGCCACATTCACGCCATTGCTAATCTACATCTACGCTATCAAGGAACAGATTCGGCCTTGATGGTGAACGTGGGCGATCGCAATCAGGTGATGGCTGCGTTTGAAGCGCAATATCGTCAGCAATATGGATTTGTGATGCCAAATAAACCGCTCATGGTTGAGGCGGTCTCTGTAGAAGTGATTGGCAAGATGAATGAGCAAATCCCCAGTTCAAACACGGTTCATCGAACGATACCACTCCAGGCAATCGCCCATGTTTCGATGTATGCCAAGGGACAGTGGCACAACACGCCGCTCTATCAGCGCGTCGATTTGCAACCGGGCGATTGCATTCCCAGTCCAGCCATTCTTGTTGAACCTACCAGCACCATTGTTGTAGAACCGGAATGGAATGCAGTCGTCACGGACGAGGGCCATCTCATCCTCAAGCACCAGCCATTGGTGCCGCCACCAAATCGCGCTCCTGGTCAAAGTTCTGAATCCAGTTTCGACCTGCCAGATGCTACATCACCTTCGCCAGTCCTGCTGGAGATCTTCAATAATTTATTTATGGCGATCGCCGAAGAGATGGGCGTCACGCTGCAAAACACCAGCTACTCCGTCAATATCAAAGAACGACTCGATTTTTCCTGTGCCATTTTTGACCAGGCTGGCCAACTTGTGGCAAATGCACCTCACATTCCTGTGCATCTAGGCTCAATGGGCGAAAGTGTGCAACGTCTCATTCACGACAAAGGGGAGGTGATGCGTCCCGGGGATGTGTACGTATCCAACAATCCCTACAACGGCGGTACTCACCTGCCCGATATCACCGTGATAACGCCTGTGTATGTGGCGCAATCTGCGAGACCCATGTTCTATGTCGCGTCTCGCGGCCACCATGCCGATGTTGGCGGTATCACTCCTGGCTCCATGCCACCAACGAGCACCTCCATTCACGAAGAAGGCATTTTGATCGACAACGTACTACTTGCTGAGCATGACCGCTTTTGCGAAGGAGAGGTGCGATCGCTGCTGACTTTGGGAGACTACCCTGCCCGAAACCCAGCACAAAATTTGGCAGATCTGCAAGCGCAAGTTGCTGCCAATCAGCGCGGGTTGCAGCAATTGCAGCAGATGGTGTCTCACTACGGTTTGGCCCAGGTACAAGCCTATATGAAGCATGTACAAGACAATGCCGAGGCGGCTGTGCGCCAGGTCATTTCCACTCTGCAGGATGGGCAGTTTACCTACAGGATGGATGATGGTAGCCAAATTCAGGTCGCAGTGTCGATCAATTCGGAACAGCACACGGCTCGGATCGACTTTACCGGAACATCGCCTCAGCATCCTGGTAATTTGAATGCGCCGCTTGCCATTTGCAAGGCGGTGGTGCTCTATGTGTTTCGCACCCTGGTGGATGATGATATTCCGTTAAATGCAGGATGCTTGAAGCCGTTAGAGATTGTGGTGCCCGAAGGCTGTATGCTCAATCCGCGCTACCCGGCGGCGGTAGTGGCTGGCAATGTCGAAACATCCCAGGCGATCGCCAATTGTTTGTTTGGGGCGCTGGGAGTATTAGCAGCGGGCCAGGGAACAATGAACAACCTCACCTTTGGCAATGCCCAGTATCAATACTACGAAACCATTTGTGGCGGTTCAGGAGCTGGCCCCACGTTTGATGGCACCGACGCGGTACATACCCATATGACCAACTCTCGCCTCACAGATCCCGAAGTTCTAGAATGGCGATTTCCGGTCTTGATCGAAAGCTTTGAGATTCGGAGTGATAGTGGCGGCCAGGGTCAACACCATGGCGGCAATGGCGTTATTCGGCGCATCCAGTTTCGAGAACCGATGACGGCGGCCATTTTGTCGGGACACCGAGTGGTGCCGCCCTTTGGTCTACAGGGAGGTGGTTCTGGACAGATCGGGCGAAACACCGTAGAACGGGGCTTTGGAGGAGTAGAGGAACTGGGCGGCACAGCTACGGTTGATATGCAACCCGGCGACACCATTGTGATTGAAACTCCGGGTGGTGGCGGATTTGGTGCACCCGTTTAAGCGTCCGTTTCGGTTAAGGGCTTTTCTGAGGTTTTCGCGCCACGCAAACCTCAAAAAAACCAGTTTTGCGTGCGCAACGCGCACACAAAACTGGACACTTCAGCTTATCCAAAACTCGCGTGTTTAAGGTTTCTGTTAAGCCTTCTACAGGAATGGCTGTTTGATGCAAGCATCATTGCGCCGCCACACAACGATGCTTGCAGGAAGTCTGAGCACCTTGACACCATTAAAACCCAGATCTCAAAACTTCGTGCCGCCCGTGCCGCTCGCTGTACGGACGGCACGGAGTTTTGGGGATGTTATGTGCAAGAATGGCTGCCGACTGATCAAATGACGTGAGCTATCTGGCAGATTGGGATTGTAATGATAAACTCTGCTCCTTGCCCTGGTGCAGAGAT
Organism: Leptolyngbya sp. AN02str; assembly: GCF_050565595.1. Lineage (NCBI taxonomy): Bacteria > Bacillati > Cyanobacteriota > Cyanophyceae > Leptolyngbyales > Leptolyngbyaceae > Leptolyngbya > Leptolyngbya sp. AN02str. The sequence continues at coordinate 29,437 of NZ_JBNXVR010000032.1, forward strand.
ACATTCCAATTGGCCATGATGCTTTTCGGTAATAATTTGGAAGCTAATGGACATGCCCAATCCAGTGCCTTTGCCAATTGGTTTTGTGGTGAAGAATGGGTTGAAGAGATGCTGCTGAATATGCTCTGGAATTCCAACCCCGTTATCTTTAAATCGAATTTTGATCCAGCTTTGCTCCACGACCTCTGTCGTAATTTCGATTTGGCTGGGCTGTGCTTTGATGTCATCTAAACTGCGATCGCTGTCTCGTTCTTCCAAAGCATCAATTGCATTTGCCAGAATGTTCATAAACACTTGGTTGAGCTGACCTGGATAGCACTGAATTTTGGGCAATTTCCCATAATTCTGAATGACTGTGATTGCAGGTTGATGATGATCAACCCCATCAATTCGAACGCTTTTGGCCTTTAAACGATTTTGCAAAATCATCAATGTGCTGTCGAGCCCCTCATGGATATCAACATGCTTGAACTCTGCTTCATCCATGCGCGAAAAATTGCGCAACGATAACACAATTTGCTGAATTCTTTCGGCCCCTACCTTCATCGAAGCTAATAGTTTGGGTAGGTCATCAGCCAGAAAATCGATATCAATAGCTGAAGAACGCTCCAAGATTTCTCGATCGGGGTGGGGATAGATTTGTTGATAGAGTTTCAGCAACTCTAAAATATCCTGGGTGTACATGTTGGCATGAACCAAGTTGCCGTAAATGAAATTGACAGGATTGTTAATTTCATGGGCAACGCCAGCAACGAGTTGCCCCAAGCTCGACATTTTTTCGCTTTGAACCAACTGCGCTTGGGTGCGCTGCAACTCGGTTAGGGTTTGTTCGAGTTTGCGAGTTTTGTTGCGAGACTGTTTGTAAAGTGCTGCTTGGTCGATGGCGATCGCCATTTGATCGCCCACAAGCTGCATTAACTCAACTTCTTCGATAGACCATGGGCGAGGTTGACTGACCTGCGCACAAACGATGGTGCCAATTTGCCCAGACTGGGTATGAATGGGTAACGCCAGCACTGCTTGATACTGCCTCTGGTTGGCAAAAAAATCGTGAACAACGGGATCGGCCACCTCGCCGATATCATCAATCCACATGAGCTGTTTTTCCAATGCGCGTTGTCCCAGTTGAGCCATCTCCTCAGGAGATAGGCGAACTTTGAGCATGGATGGAATACCGGGAGCGATCGCCTCATTCACCACCTCCCAATAGCTGTCATCCTTGCGCGGACGATACCACACGTATTGGCATACATCGATTTTCAGCAAATCGCGAATGGCTTGCACCGCTGTTTCTAACACTCGCTTTAGATCCAGCGAACTGCGAATTTGGCTGGTGATTTGGTTTAACCGTTGCTCCCGCTGGGCCTTTTGCATGAGGGCGGTTTCGGCCCTGACGCGCTCGGTAATGTTGAAGCTGGTCCCTACAATGCGATGCACACGCCCCTGAGCGTTCTTTAAGGGGTTGAGTGTGGTGACCCACCAGCTTTCGTTTCCATCAAAATCATAGTGAGCCTCGGTCACAAGGGTTTCTCCGGTAGCAGCGCAGCGCTCATTGTTGAGCCGCATGTCGCCACCCTCCACCTCACCAAAAATTTCCTCGGATGTTTTGCCGATAATATTGCTGCTGCTGTGCCCGGTAATGCGCTCTGTGGCCGGGTTCCAGCCAGCGTGTAAAAACTGACCATCCTCGGTCACATCCACCACAAAAATGGGATGCTCGACCCCTTCATAAATGCTGCGGAGAAACTGCTCCTTTTCCAACACGTCTATCTGGGCTTGCCGCTGCTCGGTTATGTCGTGCATGGCAACGATCGCCCCAATTTTTTGCCCTTTATTGTTAATTAGCGGATTGCCATCGGCCAGAATGTAGCGGGGAGGCTGGCCTGCAATGGCAATGGCCATCCCCGCATTGCGCACCTGTTCGCCGGTAAAGGCCCGCAGCAATGGAATCCGCTCTGTGGCGAGTGGGGTGATACCATCGGCTTCGTACAAACTGTATAGGCGACTCCATTCGCTGGCCGGAACTTCACGCGGGTCGCAGCCATGCCACTCGCGAGCGGTGCGATTAAACAGTTTTAGATTGCCATCTGCATCGCATGCAACCACGCCATCCGCTACGTTTTCAATGACGGCTGTGGTAAATCTTTGTTCTTGCTTGAGAGCCTCTTCAATGTGTTTGCGATCGGTAATGTCGTGGGCGATCGCGTACACCAAACCTGCATGATCCAGCGGAAACGCTTTCCATGAAAACCAACGATATGAGCCATCTTTGCAGCAATAGCGATTATCGAATCCAAGAACCGCCTGCCCTTGATTTAAGGCTTGCATGGCAACCTGCGTACTCTCGCGATCATCGGGATGAACGAAGTTGAGAAACGACGATTCCATGAGTTCGTCTGTTGTGTAGCCCAACAGTCGTTGCCACGCTGGATTGAGTTCTAAAAAACGGCCCTCTAGGTTCGCAACGCATAGTGGGTCGGTAGAGATTTGAAAAAAACTCAAAAAGCGATCGCGCTCAGATTCTAGAGTCGAGCAGCGGTGTTGTGCCTGCTGTAGTTCTTGAGTTAGCCGCGCGACTTCTTTGCGCAAAAAATCCAGTTCGGTTTCAGGTGTACGAGCAGCGAGCGTCATTGGATAACAGGCAGTAGATGAGCGTCAGATGTGGTCTGCTTTTAGAAATCCCAAATCAACACGCGAACTCACAGAATTTTTTGCTTTACTAAAATTCTTTAAATGGGTCGAAATTCTCCAAAACTATGTGCTTCAGGGTGCCTACTGAATTTTGGAGTCGGGGGGGGCTAGGTGAAATGTGTGGGTAATCTCAACGGTGTTTACCCCGTTGATTTGCCGCAGTATATCGACAACCCCAGAGTCACATACCCCGGTCACAACTCCTAGCGAATCCATGATTTGCAGCACCCGCAATCCGTTGGTTTGCAATGCCTCTGCAACGTCCATAATGTGCGCTAGATGCTCATCGGCGATCGCCACGGTCACATTCACTTTTGACATACAGCTCCATCTACCATCGTTGGTTCTACATTAACCTGAGTTTGCGACGTGTCTTTTGACCGCTAGACCAGAGCAACAATTCTCAAAGGCCAAAACTTTGCGCCGTGTATTCAGTGCTGCGTGCTGGGGCCTGTAGATTCAGTCGTGATGCAAGTGGATTGGTTAGACCCGCTTGCCCGAATCGTTGCACAGTGGAGCCGTGCAACGATTCAGGGGCTTGGGGTTAAGGAACCTCAGCCGTTGTGATGCTGTGTAGGGTGTCTTGTCGGTTAGATCGCTTGAGCGAGCCCGCTACCTACGTCACGCGAGGGCAGCGATAGCCGCTGGGCATTTTGGATGAGCTGAGTCCACAGCGTATTGCTCCGGGCTCCGGTGGCTTCGGCATACAGTGCTGCAATTCCCGCAACGTGGGGAGTGGCCATGCTGGTTCCACTAATCGTTTGGTAGCGGGTGGGCAGGGGCCACGACGAGTACACATCGACGCCTGGAGCCGCTAGGTCAATTTGCCCAGTACCAATTTTGATGCCGCCATTGGAGAAGCGTGCAATGCGCAAGCTCGAATCTAGAGCGCCAACAGCCATAATGGATGGGCAATTGGCGGGATGACTCACCGGCACGATAATGCCAAATTGCCGCCAGCTATCGTTTCCAGCCGCTGCAATGATGAGGCTGCCCCGGTCTAGGGAACGCCTACCCACTTGTTCGTAAATTTGGGAGTAGGGTTGCCCTGGTAGTGCCAGCGACCCCAGCGACATGGAAATAACTTGGCATCCGTTGGCGATCGCCCAATCAATACCTGCCAAAATACTGCCATCGCCGCCGCTGCCTTCATTGCTAAGCACCTTGCCAGCATAGATCTCGGCATTGTAGGCAACCCCATAGCGGGGCAAGGTAGCTGGTGCTAACGAGCCACAGGCCGTACCAATACAGTGGGTGCCGTGACCGTTGCCATCGTTCACTTCTTCCCCTTCGATAAAGGATTTTCCGACGACCGTTCGGCCCACAAAATCAGGATGGTTGATATCGAATCCGGTATCGAGAACCGCAACTTTAATTCCTAACCCGCTGTAGCGAGAGATGTTGGCTTTGGTGGCTTGCAAGCCCCACGTTACCGAGGTATTGGCAAAAGCGCTACCACTCATGCCATCCACCAGGTCGGGGTTCGCGTCGGCAGGCGCCAGCTTATGAATCAAACTATCGATCGCATCGCGATAGCCCTTCAAATATTCCACCGATACGGTGATGCTGTCGGTGGCAGAATTGGGTTCCAGATAAGTTGGCAAAAAGGGTGGCTTTTGGGGATCTTGAATGGCGTACACAACCCGTTCTGGCTCAACAATGATGTGGGTTTGGGGTTGGTTAGCAATGGCCATGAGCGATCGCACCTGTTGTGGATCAAGCGACACCACAGCAACCCCCAGTTCATCCAGCACCAATGATTCGTCTGATGAAAACTGGCTGAGAGGTGGGGCACCACCTCCAAAGTCCGCAGAGTGGGCAAAGGTGCGAACACCCGTTGCATTGGCGATCGCCTCTAGGCTGGCATTGCGCTCTTCACCCGTTAGCAAAACCAGATAGCGGCCTGTTGTTTCTTGGCGAGCCGGCCCGGGAAACAAGTTACTCATAAGGGGGCAATCCTATGTGTGGTTGTTCACCCTGAGTCTACTCTTCCAACTCTGGCGATTCCGAATTTGGGTTAAGTTTGGTAAACGAGACTGCTAGCCACACCTGAATTGACGCAGCCATCTCCATCAATACCAAGTCTCTGAAGTTGGGCGACAAATGACATGAGACTGGTTATAAATTCAGCCGTTGACGATGGCAAGAGGTCTACAAACTCGAGATTACGAAAAGGGTTGATAACCTCAAGCAGCGGCTGAGCGCATGGAAAACTGCCTCAGCTAAAGAACGCAATCCGTTACTGTCTTTGCTAAAAACTTGGCCAGCACAAACGGGAAAACAGGCCACAGCCCTGCCCGATCGCAATCAAGCCATCCTGAGCAAAGCAATACCCGCGCTGTTCAACTGAAAATTGGCTGCAAGTCCTGTTTTGGTTACTTTTTGTAAACCTAGAGGGTTCGCTTGCAGCTCGCTTGCAGTTGGCAAAATTGTGTAAAAGCTTGAAGAAACGCTGCTACTTGTAACAGGCAGATTCCGAGTGAATTGGCTGAATTGTTTATTCAGTCTTGATCCCATGATTTATGGGTGGGTTGCATTGTATGACGCAGTCGTTAAATCTTCTTGCGTGCGTTCTTGCTTGCAGGGGAACTGCGCTTGAATAGGGTCATTGGGGGCGCTAGCGACGCATCATTGACGCAAAAGCTAGTTACTGCAATTGTTGCAGAGCCTTAACGAACAGAGCCTTGATGCCCAACTTTTATGGATAGGGTGGTTGAGTGTAGGGCTATTTTCCCCGCAAGAGTGATATTGAATGCACAAGGCAGCGTGCGCCACAGAGGTAGAACATGATGAACTGGTTTGGACAACTGACACGGCTCATTTTGGATTATTACCGGGAAGATTTTGTGCAGTGGCAGCAGCTTCAGCCGCTACGTAATTGTCGAGTGTCTCGACGTTGGGGGGTACTGCGAATTGAGTGCCGCGATCGCCTGACTGCAGAAAATCTGCTATCGGCATCGCCCTTGTTGCGAGAACCGATCGCCCAACTGCGGCTGGCCCATCAAATTAACATTTTGGTGCGGGGTGGATTAATTGCCTCTGTACCTGTAGACGCACCCAAGCTTCCCAGTTGGAAAACTCTGTAATCTCGATTCGCGGTTCACACTTGTTCCCACCGAGATGAGGGCAGCTGCGCAATAGGCAATGAGTTTAGCCAAAACTGACATAAGAAAAAGGAGCAGCATGTGCTGCTCCTTTTTTGTAAAGAAACGAACTTGCGTCATCTCAGGCAAGCCTGAATGACTATTGATTTGCCGCTACGTTAGATGCCGCAACTTTGGGTGCTGCATTGGGTTCGGCATCTTTGGTGGGCAGTACGGCGTTGAGCCAGCCTGCAATGAGGGAGTCTGCCGATAGCAAACCACCACCATTCACCAAGAAGAAGAGGAAGCAAGCCGCATACAGCGAGGATAGTTCGAGGTAGGGGATGCTAAAGCCAGCTACCTTTACATGGTGGTAGATGGCAACCAGCATGGTGGAGAACAGGCCCAAGGCTGCTGGACGGGTGAACAAACCCAAGACCAAAAGTGGAGCAGCGAGTAGTTCGGTGTAGCCTGCCAAATAGCTGAAAAAGATAGGAAAGGGAAGGCCGATCACTTTGACATAGGCTTCCGCAAAACTTTCGATGTTGGACAGTTTATCGAGGCCGTTGTGCACCATGACAACGCCTGCTACAACGCGCAAAACCGTCCAAGCAATTTGGGAGGGATAGTTGGGTGCGAGGTTAGGTCTTAAGGCAGCCAGCACCACGCCCGAGAGACGCTGGAAAATATTCATGGCGGTGTTAAATAATTTGAACCTGTGCGTAGCTTTATTAAGTAATATAACAAACTTATCGGTTTAAGGGAGGTGTTTTCAAGGGTTTCCGGGCCTTCTTTCATAATTTTGCTCAGGTTTCTGAGAAATGTGTAACATGCTGTGGAGTTTGTCCGTTTTGGATGCGATCGCTTTGCATAATGCCTGTAGCTGAATGGCACGGTAAGTGACAAAGCGTTGGGAATTTAGCAATCTCAGCAATCTCAACAGACTCAGAAATCTTGGCAATCTTGGCGACTGTGGTGATGGGCAAATTGGTATGGCACACATGGGCAGCATGAAAACAATGAAGGCTCCTCTGGCGATCATTCGGTTAGTCTCGGGGCTGCGTCACTCGGGGCGATTGGTGGGACTGGGCACCATCATGTTGGCTTTGGGGGCTTGCAGTGCAGGACAGGCGATCGCACCAGAGCAAAGGACAACAGCCGCGATTGCTTCAGAGCTGCCCAGTTCACCCCAGCCTGTAGATGAGAAAAGAGAAATTCAATACCAGACTCATGTGCAGGAATTGAGCACAATTCATACGGTGACCATTCCGGCTCATCAAGGCTGGGTAGTGGTGCCTGCCGTCGTGGATGACTTGGCGACTCTGCGGCAATTTGGCTCACAGCATGTGGCGATCGCCATGCTCAACGCGGGTTTTTTTGATCCTCAAAACGGGCTCACCACCTCCTATATTGTGAGTGACGGAGAACTTGTGGCAGACCCACGCACCAACGATCGCCTAATTGGCAATCCCCAACTTGCCGACCTGATGCCGCAAATCTTGAACCGGGCAGAGTTTCGACGGTACCGCTGCAACGAGGTTTACCAATATGCGATCGCCCGTCATCAAGATCCGGTCCCGGCGCATTGCCAACTGATCGATTCTGTTGGGGCTGGCCCGCGGCTGTTGCCAGAGTTGGATCTAGAGGCCGAAGCCTTTGTTTCGGTGGATGCCACGGGTGCGACGCGCGATGCGTTGGGGAGCCGAAGCCGCAATGCCCGCAGTGCGATCGCCCTGATGCCTAATGGCGATGTGGTGTTTGCCATGGCGGCTCAACAGTCCGAGGCTCCCACCAACTCTGGTGTTTCGCTGGCTGAAATGGCTGCTTTTTTGCGATCGCTGGGTGCCGTAGAAGCCCTGAACTTAGATGGTGGCAGCTCCTCAGGTTTGATGATTCATGATGAGTTCATCTTTGGCCGTGTAAATGCAGCCGGAGAACGCATTGAGCGTCCGGTCAAGTCGGTGTTGATGGTGGTGGAAGCTGGAGAATAGAACAGGGTTAAGCATCCAGCCTATCTTTTGCGGATTTTCCAATATCTTCAACAGAGCGAAATCGCAGCGCTGACCAAGTCTCGTCGATGGCAATTTGGGCGACAGGACCATAGCCATGATGGGTTAGCAGATCCCATCCAACATCGCGATTGATGTCTGTTTTGATGCGGGAAGTTTTTTTGGGGTAGGTAAACCACAGTAATCCACCCGGCTTTAGGGATTTGTACGCGATCGCCCCAATGGTGTTGACAGCGGCCACATCCTCCACAAATGCCTGCACGAGATCGAAGGTTTGGTCGGGCGGATCGCCCATTTCCGTTGCCACGATCACGCCATCGGGCAACGGTTCTAGTGACTGCAAATAACTGGGAGGAGCGTTCAGCACAAGAATTTGGTATCCCAATTTGATACCTAACTTTTGGCTGAGGGGGCGTTGTGGCTGGGGAGCAGTCGTCATCAGGTGTGATCCTCGTCACGCAATTGCTCAGGCGTGGTCACGCAGAACAGTCGGCTGTATCACTCAATTTTAAAGAAAGAATCACGTTTAAAGGCCGGTCTTAATCACTCGCAAATGCCGGTACAACCTGGATGATAAGAGTATGAAACGAGTTCCTGAAGCGCCGGTACGTCACTCAATGCAAGTTCCTGAAATCGTCATGTTCTTTGGTCACGTCACTATGCAAATTCACCTCATTCCCGGTGCGATCGCAGAATTATTTGCCCAGGCCAGCGCATCTGGCAAACTCTCTCTGGCTGATCGCTATGCTCTCATGGCTGCCATTTTGGATGAATCGTTGTCGGAAGATGAGCGCCGTGCGGTTGATCGGCTGTTGCGCTCCATTAGCAAGGGGCAACTAGTTCCTGTGGATGAGCTTTCCGTCGTTCGGTAGGCTGACGATTTACAGAGCTCAGAGCTTTCAAACCGCCCCTTGGTTCCTCAATCAACATCAACCCGTTACCAATGTGATGGATTCTCCCGTGTTGAGTTTGCACCATCCATCCCTGAGTTTTGATACCTTGTATCGATCATTTTTGAGAAGCCACACGTCTCTTCAATCGTGTTTTGGCTTTCGTGTATTCAAGCTTTCGTGTATTTGAACTTTGAGTGTTTTGAGATTTAATGATTTAGGCTTCACTCAGGTTTAAGTACTTCGCCCTCACTCAAAACTAGATTTTAATTGTGTGTCGCTCGCTTCGTAGGCTACATCCAATCGAGAGTTTTACGTTGAATTGTGGCTGGCTACTCATAATCAACGCTCACTTGTATTTTTGTATCTTGACTGTTTCATGGGGCGATCGCTCCATGAAAAGCAAGAAATTTCCAATCTTATCTCCAATCGCATCTCCAAATTCATTCGCTGAAATGTTGCTGATTTGTTTCAGTCTCGATGCATTTTGGCCTTTAGGTGCGCTGTAATTTTTGAATAGAACTAGGCTTCAAAGCTAGTTTCTAGCCGAGGAACGATCGCCCCAGAGCGTGCAGCGACTATTCGAGTGGAGCGAGTAAAAGGTGGTGTAACTGGTAGCGAGTTTTGGGATCTAAATAGTGCTGACGAGTCTGATCCCAATTCGTCAAAATACTGGCCTTGGTATCTTGAGCAAGGTGCCTGAGTTGGTTGATCTCTTCTCCTTTGGGAAAGAGTTCAGCGATGAGATCGAGCATAACGTATAAATCTTGTAGTTCACCTAAGCGGTCTTGGATCACTTTCACCTCACTGATCCACTCTTTGAAGGGACCGCCGTAAAAGGGCACAAAAAACTCGGCCTGATATCGCACGTATTTGCAAACTTTGCGTAGATTGTGCAGGCTATCTACTGTAACATCGGTTACGTCGCAAGTGGGGATGAGCCAGGCTGGATGCAGCAGCAAGGTTGATAGCAAGGGACTCAGCATGTCTGGTAACACTGCTTTGACGGGCAGTTGGGCGATCGCCGTTAGCTTGGGTTCGGCAATCCAATGTTTGTAAGCTGCTTTGAGATCTTGATACAGCGGCTCTTTCAAAGTGGTTTGGGTGTTGGCAAAGGCTTTGTGGCGCTTTTTCTTTAAGATGGCGATCGCCTCGGCCAATTGCTTCTGCTCTTTGGCGTGGAGTTGGGGATAGTAATCCTCTTGCAAAGACTGAATTTGCACATCCAGATCTCGCAGATTGCCCAACACTTTGGTGAGCTTGCGTACCGACTTGAGCTGCGCCGCTTTGGGTAGGTCGATTGCGGCATCAAATACCTGAAGTGCCGTGGCTAACCGTCGACTGCCCACCCGCATTTGGTGCAAATGCTCAGCATCTTTGTCGGCCAAAACGCCTTTTTCCTGCTTCGCCATGTGGCGATATTGCTCATGAATCACATGCTGAGCAAACTCTCCCAACGTGCTTTCTGCCAGCGGCTGAGTTGCTAAAACTTCACTTTGGCGTTGTTTCGTCTTGGAAGATTTCATGGCAATGGCTTGTGGCTACCGGAGCGTTAACCAAATCATAGGCGCTGCAAACTTGACCACAAGGTAATGAGGATCACGCAGATGGATAAGGCTTAATGTTACAAACCGTTGCAGCACAATCGGTTAAATCACGCAATAAACGCTTGTTTACAGCGTAGCGTAATTGCTTTGCGCATTTGTGCTTCGTGAGGACGAAGTTGAATCTCCCCGATGGCGGATATGGAATCCCATCTGGCTTCTGGAGCGGTGGGGCTTAGGGTTCGCGATCGACGGGTGTGTTCTCCAGCACAACGGCACCTTGCCGAAGAATGTGCCATGTGCCCTGGCTCCATTGCGCAACGGTGGATGGAACTCCGGTTGGTGATTGGGGTGTGGTGCGCGATCGCTCGATCTCCTCAATTTCTGCGGAGGACAGCGTGAGCACACCAGGGAACTCGGCATTGATTTCGGCCAGGGTGAGCAAGGGTGGGGCACCCGTTTGGTTGACGCTGGTGGTTGCCAACGGGCCAGTTTGGGCCAATACGGCCTGGGCGATCGCGCGATTGGGCACCCGAATGCCAATACTGGTGGGATTGAGCGGATTCATTGCTGTGGGAATGCGATCGCTCGCAGGCAGTACCAGGGTGAGCGCTCCCGGCCAGTAGCGTTGGGCTATGGTTTGCCATGCGGCAAGTTCGGCCTCGGTGCCTTGGACATAGGGCCATAGGTCGGCTGCGCAAGCTCCCATCAAGATCAACGGCTTGGTTTCGGGACGTTGCTTGGCCGCAAAAATGAGATCGGCCCGGTGGGGATTAGCGGCCAGCGCGGGCACCGTATCGGTCGGAAAGCTAATGAGGCGATCGCCCTGTTTTGCAGCGTCAACCAATTCGGTCATACTCACCTGAGGCATCGTTCACTCCATCTGCTGAGTCATGTCTTGCATCGCAAACAGCGGGATGCACAAGCGTCCATCATCGGCCTGATACAATCGGCACATTGGCTTCTGGCCGACCCAACTTGCGATTGATTCCATTGCTCATCTTATGGCACTCTCCCCCGACGCTGTACATGCCTACCTCGCCCAAGATCTCAAAGCCTACTGGCGAGAGCACTATCAAGCCTATATCGAGCAGCGCGATCCGGCGCCTAGCCACTCATTTTTGAACCAGCGACAGTCGCTGGCCGATATGATGACTGAGGCTCATGCGCTGCCGCAATCCGTGTGCGATGCCTATCGTTACTACGCCGAACATGTCATGGATCAGGATTGGGGATCCGTGGCGATCGCCACCCTCCGCATTCAGAATGATTGGGTTTACGTGGTGCATGTAGACACCGATGGTGATGATGGTTGGTTGGAAGTATTTGACGAACAGGGCCATAGCTTAGGAACAGGCCGCACCTACTTGGAACTGATTGCCTGGGGCGATACTGCCACCCTGCGCGAACAGGTCAACACGGGCGAATTTCCGCCCGAGCTAGACCAATCGCAAACCCTGTGGGGAAAACCCCTCCCACCCAAAGGCGAGTCGTAGCCCAAAAATTGGTTGGGATTCCCAGCTTTCGCAATTAGTGCCTTCGCAATTAGTGCCTTCGCAATTAGTGCCTTCGCATTAGTGATCAATGAGGTGATGCAGTGTGGAAGTGGCAACATGCACCCTGCACCACGCAATAATCCCAACTCAAGAACAAAAAAAAGCCAGGGCTGTGTGGAGTTAAGCCTCCAAGCCCTGGTTCTTTCAAGAATTTGTTTATGAATTGAGTTTTAACTTAAGGGTTACTTAAGTGTTAGAACTCTTGCTCACTCAGGCTTAGCCCTCAGCCGCTTTGGGAGCGGGCTTTGCTGCTGCCTTCGGGGGAGCACCAACTTCTACGACTTCATTGAGTGCAAAGTTGTTTGTATTAACGCCAGCATAGTTAACTTTGTCAAAACGGACAATAACGGGATATTTAATACCGCTTTGATCAACCGATGCGACGGTTCCTACATCTTGAAACCAATAAGATTCTTTGCGAAGGATTCTGACCTTTGAACCGCGTTGAACCATGAGTACTCTTCCTTAATGAATGAATATGATGCACTGCAATGAACTGACATCTTCAAACCTGGCAAAACACCAGACCTCGAAGTGCAGAATGACTCTGCTGCAAGACTTCGCAATGCCCATGTAAAAAGAAGTAACCCCATTATGGGGTGAAAGGGGCATCTGGCAAAGGTTTCTGGGCACTTGCAGCGTTAAGTTTTGTTGCCCAAGGCGCGATCGCCCCGTGGAAGGTTGCCAACTATCGATGAATCATCGCTTCCAATGCGGTCTGCAAATCTTGAGTTAGCGTTGTTACAGCCTGTTTGCGGTTGGCTTTGTACTCAGGGGCGCGATCGTCAATGGAGATGGGTTCTCCAATGGTGATATAGGCCCGCCGCATCCCCAGTTTGGGATAGGGAAATGGCACCTCGCCTTTCAGCCGGGTAACCACATCCCACACTAGTAGCAGCGTTTCGGCAAAGCGCTCTGCGGTTGGTTTTTCCTTGACGTAGTAGCCCGTTACGCTCACAAAGGTTTCCACGACGCGCATATGCCAAATGCGCAGATCGGCTTCTTCGGCAATACGGTTTGCCAACCCCAACTCCACAGGGGGCAAGGTCTCTGGCTGTTTAATATCTTCTCGAAAGATGCAATCCCATGCGGCTTGTTCCAATCGGCGGCAGCGATCGGTCAAGTTGCCTTTGGGAACTAGGCCAAACGACTCTTCTGCAACGGTTAAGGCGGTGTTGAGCAAGGTTTGCAGACGGGTCGCCAGCACGTCGTTGGGACTGGCCGCAGCGCTTGACTCAGCCTCGCTGGCTTTGGCCACCGAAGAAAGCGGTATCAATGCCCGGTGATAAAACTTGGTGTAAAACTGCTCCATTAGGCTCAGCAGTCGTTCGCCTAGCCGCAGCAACCGCTGGTATAGCAGGAACTGCTGTTCGGCGGTGGGGTCTACTCCATCCTGAAGCATGAGCGGAGGGGTGGGGTCGCTGCTGGTGGCCATGCCGCTTTCGCGCTCCAAATTGCTGAGTAGCAGTTCCAGCGTGCTCCATGGCGAGGTAACAAAGCGGTATTGCAACCCAATGGGTACGATGAGCACGGTTTCGTCGCGTCCGGCTTTTTGCAAGTCTTCCCAACACCAAAAGCCAAACTGAGCAATGCCTGGTTCAATGGGACTCACCAGCTCGTTGTGGCCATTGGTGGCTCCTTCGGGGGCGGCGGCCATGGGCATGGGGGCATTTGCCATGAGGTTGCGAATGGTGCGCAGACTTTGGGTATCCACTCGACCACGCTTAATGGGTACGCCGCCCAGTTTGGAATAGAGCCAGCCAAGGTACTGGCCTGCCCATAGGGGAATGCCCCGGTCGTAAATGAAGTGGGAGTGGATGGGGCCTTGTAGTGGGATACCGAGTTGGCGCGATCGCCGCCAGGTTTCGTAAGCCAGCAGCCAAAACATGCATTCGGGGTCGGCTGCGCTGGGATGGCGAAATGCCATGAGGAATCGCACCTTACCTTCCTGGAATTGTTGATAGAGCTGAACCAGACGATCGCCCTGCTCGACTTCTACTCCGGCGACTTGGCTCCCCCAGCGCATGCGATAGGGCAATAGCAGGCGAGTGATGCGCCACATGAGCGGATTGAAGTCGGGCGGAATAAACTCAAGCGGCGGCTGAACCTTAGGAGTCGATCGAGGCATATTCAAATGAGGTCGAATGAGGTCAAATTTGAGACGAATGAGATGTAGAGCGAATAGGAAAGCCTGAAGGGGACGCGATGGATAGGGCCATATGCAGCGCGATCGCGTCTGCTCAATAGCTTAGCGTCACTTCAAAACCACGGGCTGTTTCCCACAGAAGCTCAACACTCTCATCAAAGCCTGTCTGCATCAGCCTGAACCGAACCAAGTGGCACTATTTGCCGCTGCACACTCGGCCGCGAAATAAATCTCATCCAGTCGGCTCCCTATCCCGTCTGCGCAACTGGATGAAAGCCTTGTACAAATCGCTGGTTGCAGCCTGCATTGGTCTACAGCTCTCCAATTTGCCATTCCAGGCAGGAAATCTATGCTTTCAAAAACGTGAGTTATGGATAAGCTGAAGTGCCCATTTTTGCGTGCGCAACGCGCACGCAAAAATGGGCTTTTCTGAGGTTTTCAAAAAGGCTCCAGAACGTTTGGGTTCTGGAGCCAGTCCACATCAAGTTGGTGTGATCAAATCAAAACAGTTAACCGTTCGTGCCTATGCACATTGGCGATCGCACCTAAGCCACAATAAAGTCCGCAGAGGGAATGAGGCTGCTTTGAGTGTTCAAGTTCTGGGCGATCGCTACCAAATCGCCAGCCTTGAGAATCTCAGCATTGTACTTACCACTCGTTTGCAGAATGAAGTTGACGGCGTAATCGGCGATCGGGCCTTGCACCTTGATCTTGTCGCCTTCACTCCAGTTAAAGTCGGTAATCACCGCATACCCAAATCCCTGGTAGAAGCTTTGAGTCGTGCTGCCCAACACAAATGTGTCGGCTCCGCCACTACCCGTCATCGTGTCGTACTCGCTGGTGCCAAACCCAAAGCCCTGCACCTCATCATTTCCAAGGCCGCCGCTCACTGTATCATTACCACTACCACCAAATAGTGTGTCATTACCGCTACCACCAAACAGCTTGTCATTGCCAGATTCACCGTACAGCACATCGTTGTCGGCCTGACCGTATAGCGTGTCATTGCCGCTGAAGCCGTACAGAGTATCGTTGCCGCTACCACCAAACGCCAGGTCATCGCCACCCAAGCCATCTAGCGTATCGTTGCCGGCTTCGCCGTACAGAGTGTCGTTGCCTAGCCCACCGCTCATATAGTCATTGCCCGACCAGCCATACATCAGGTCATTGCCAGCGTCGCCATAAACAGTATCGTTGCCCAGTCCACCGTCTAAGGTGTCATTGCCATCACCGCCATACAGGATGTCATTGTCAAGACCACCGTTCATATAGTCATTGCCAGCGCCACCCAGCATAGAGTCGTTGCCCGCTTCACCATACAGCGTGTCGTTGTCTAACCCTCCATCTAGGGTGTCGTTGCCATCACCACCGTAGAGTTTGTCGTTGCCACCATCGCCGTACAGCTTGTCATTACCAAGATTGCCTTCTAGGGAATCATTGCCCAAGCCGCCATAGGCGGTATCGTTGCCGTCGCCCCCTTTCAAGGTATCAAGGCCGCTGCCACCGTACATCAGGTCGTTGCCTGCATCACCAAAGATTTGGTCGTTGTCGCCTTCGCCGTTGAGGGTATCGTTGCCAGCGCCGCCGTACAGGGTATCGTTGCCGCTCCAACCCAACATGCTGTCGTTGCCAGCGCCACCGTACAGCTTGTCATCGCCCAACCAACCGTCAAGCAAGTCATCGCCAGCTTCGCCGTAGGCGGTATCGTTGCCTGCACCGCCATTTAGGGTGTCATTGCCGTTGTAGCCGTACAGGAGGTCATTGCCAGCTTCGCCGTAGACCTTGTCGTTTCCATTCCATCCGTCGAGGGTATCGTTACCGTTGCCGCCGTAAACGGTGTCGTTGTCATCGCCACCGCTCATGTAATCGTTATCGTCGCCACCGTTCATGCTGTCGTTGCCAGCGCCACCGTAAAGGGAGTCAGCGCCAGCGCCACCGTTCATGCTGTCGTTGCCAATACCTCCATTCATATAGTCATTTCCAAGGCCACCGATTAGGGTGTCATTGCCAGCTTCGCCATACAAAAAGTCGTTGCCGCTGCCGCCATCTAGGCTGTCGTTACCATTGCCACCGAAGATGGAGTCGTTGCCGCTTTCGCCTTTTAGCGTGTCGTTCCCATCGCCACCGAAGATGGAGTCATTGCCGCTCCAGCCTAAAATGCTGTCGTTGCCAAAGCCGCCATACAACTTGTCGTTGCCGGTCCAGCCATCAATGTAGTCATTGCCACTAAAGCCATAGACTGTGTCGTTGCCCGTGAGGTTGTGGGTAGCGTTATTAATGGTGTCGTTGAAAATAGTTCCGTTTACAAGAATAGACATAAGATTTTTCTCCTGAGAGGCTTTTTTTGATGAAATTTGAGGTTGGGGGCGGTCTCAAAGCATCCCGTCTTGTAACCTCAAAGAGCTATCAGGAGTGGTGGCGAGAATTACGCAGACTTTTCATCCAAAATTTGCTAACTACCTGAGTAAAGTTACGGATCAGGTGAGGCAGTTTCCTTGGGTCGGTGATGAGTTGAAGGCGGTTGCGATCGCCCAATGGCCTTTATAGCTAGGCTTTCAGCCATTTGAATGCGGAGTTGGTTGGCGAATCGAGTCAGGCTAAAAACTGGAATGTATAGAACAACACATTAGGATGTTAGAAGGCCGTGCGATCGCAACAATTTCTTTCAGCATGAATGATAGGTCGCTGAGCCAAATTGGTCGCGTGCAGAAACAAGCGAGTGGCAAGGGTTTGAATGGTTGAATACCGTCTCAACGACCTCTGCCTGCTGTGATTCACCAAGGCGCTCGGCTAGAGATTGCACAACAAACGTTAAGTAATTTATATCGCCTGCTCTACCATCGCTTTTGGTTCATTAAAGCTTTAAGAAATTGCCCTTTCAATCAAGAGAGTAATAATACGGAAACTTTCTGCTTCTCTGCCACAGCGGTTTATGTAAGATTCACCTAGTTCACAATGCTCTGCAACCGTTGCTTAACAGCAAGGTACTGAGAACCGCAGAAACACTCAACTGTGGATGGGTTTCGTGAGAAGGGACTAGTGCCTTGTCAACTTCTCAGGTCGAAGCTTCTGCATGGTTGAGAGCCATGCATTTCGATCGCTGTTTTAGGCTGCTGGCGGCAGAGATAGAGTTTCAGAGTTTCACTGAGTGTTTTTGGCTTAGTGCACTTTCAAAATCACCTGGTTTGGTACACCTTGGCTTGCTTGTCGCTCGAATTAGTCAATTCGCGAACTGACTACACCCATAACTTTCGTTTTATGCAGGCTTTGACATTATGCAGATGCAATCCCTCTCGTCTCCAAGTCAATACTCGGATTCCGGATCATCGGGTGCTGAGACCATGGCTACAGATGGCTCATGTCGTGTTGAACGGAAATCCGCCTTGATTGCCGAGATGCAGCAACTGGTGCCCCCCGGTTCTCCAGAGCCAACTGACCCTGCCATTTTAGATAAACTCAAAGATTTAACCCAAAGATTAATTCGCGCATACCAGGCAGATGGTGGCCTACAAGGCGATCCGTTTGATGATGCCTGGACCCGAAATATTCACCTATATGAAACCGAAGTTCAAACTCGATTGACAGGCAAGCGAGTGCTCGTTACTGGTGGTGAGGGCTATGTTGGTCGGCACTTGATTGAGCGAATCGCAACGCTGGGTGCGGTGCGCGTTGCCTCGGTCGATAAAGCTCGCTGTGGTGAGGTGGATTCTGCGTTGACTCCAGTCGAGTCGATGCAGGGAGAAGTGGCGATCGCCCACTATGCTGCCGACCTGCGTGATGAGCGATCGCTGTCCGACATTTTTGACCAAGAGAAGCCCGACATCGTTTTCCACCTGGCAGCTCAGCGATTGCCCGGCCTTGCCGAAATTCAGATTAAAGAAACGGTGACAAGCAACGTTTTTGGAACTCGGAATATTATTCGGCTTTGTGAGCAGCACGATGTAGAAGCCTGTATTTTTTCCTCGACGGGCAAGGCCTCGCGCTACTGCACTGGCGAAGTGTATGCAGCCTCCAAGAAACTGTCGGAATGGCAGTTTGCCTATGCCGCGCAGCACGGCAAGGTGACCTATGCCATGGTGCGCTTTACCCACATGCTGAACAACAGCTCTTTTTGTGAGCAGTACGACACCAAAATTGGGTTGAGCCGTCCCGTGAATGTCCATGCGCCCAATCGATACATTGTGGGTCAAAACATTGGCGAGGCTATCCATCTGCTGCTTAATGCGTTGATATTTGCTGAGCAAGATCGGCTGAAGTTTGTGCTGTGTCGCAATTTGGGCTGGCCTACTGAAACCTTGGAAGTGGCGCTGCACAAGATTATGCAGTCTGGCAAAGACCTGTGCATTTACTTTCAGGGGGTGCTGCCAGGATATGAGGAACCTCTATTTCGAGGGCAGGTGGACTGGACCAACCCATCGGAACTGAATACGTTGATCAATGCAGCCGAAGTCCTGAACAAGGTTTACGATCCTAAGGGGCAGATGATCATGTCGTACCTGACGCCCTTCTGTTTTGATACGTTGTTTGAGCAGTTGGCTGCGGTTGCGGCTGCGGTGAATGATCCAAACTTGCCAGAACAGGGGATTAAGCAAGCAGTAGGAGATGCGGTAACGGCGATCGCCACCACATCATTCCAGCATGTGCCTCCCGAAACCCTACTTAAAATTTTGAAATGGGGCACCGATCCCAAGTATTTGCAGGAAGAAAAGATTCCACCTGCGGTGCTAGAAAATATGGTGCGCGCCATGATGACTGGGTTGAATCAGCAGCTCAACAATGCACTGGAAAGCTGTGTTGAAATCGCGGCTCGCAATTTTGCAGCTGCCAACCTCAAAAAGCCTGCCTAAATCGAACCGATGCATCTCGTACAGAGTGCGAAGGCCACATCATTGTCCGTGGGCTCAGCCTACGGACAATGTCCAGATAGGTGCGTCTGATTACTCCATCCGTTCCGATAAACACGCGCAACCGTGGCAAACTATTAACATTGCCACGGTTTTCCCTTAAACGGTTTCCCTTAAACATCGGCTACCTGAAGCCGATGTTGTGAACGTCAGCTCTGGATCAGCCAAGGTGCCCATTTGGGGAGCGCAACGCGCCGCCAAAAACGGCCTTGTTTAGGGATTTCGCGCCGCACAACCCTGAGACAACGCTTTAACCAAAACTGATAATTTCAGGACTTACGCAGTTGAATGATGTTTGGGGTGCGAAGCGCCCCAAACATCATTCAATCCCTAGTTTTTCGGATGAAGTGCGTAATATCAACTCCTCAAATTCAAGCTACAGACGTGGAACCGTTAGGACTACGACTGCACCTGCTGGTCTCAGCCTTCGCTCGCCCCGCGAATGAATTGCGGGCTACCCCAAGGAAGTCCACTCAAGTAGACTCACCCGCATCGGCACGGCTGCACAGGCATCTACTCAACATACTGTAACCGCAGAAGCGATCGCGCCATCCAGCATTGCTGCCAATGCAATTGAGGTAGAAGACCGTAGAGGGCAGTCCACTTGAGTGGACTTTCTTTCCTAGCCCGCAATTCATTCGCGGGCGACAGGATCTGTAACCTGACTATAGAGAATTGATATAAGTCCTAAATTTTTTCAACATGAAAGTGGTGAGCCGCTATCCGCAACTTTTCATGCCAGAAGTTGCATGAATCGCAAAGGATGCCTACAAAAAGTCCCCTGATTGACGCACAATGAGTGCAAACCAGGGGACTCTGAACAATTTTGCTGATGATTTGGGCGTTTACATTGCGCCAAGTTGCCTAGTTTGAAGCAACGGAATTGGCTGCGGGCTGGTAGCAAACTTTGGTTCCACCCAAACCGCAGTATCCACCCGGATTTTTGCCCAAGTACTGCTGATGGTAATCTTCAGCATAGTAAAACTCTGGCGCATCCAAGATTTCGGTGGTGATGGCGGGGTAGCCTGCTTCCTGAAGGGATGCTTGATAGCGATCGCGCGAGGCTTCGGCTAGAGTTCGCTGCTCATCGTTGTAAACATAAATACCCGATCGGTACTGGGTACCCACATCGTTGCCCTGGCGCATTCCCTGCGTGGGGTTGTGGCTTTCCCAAAAGACCTTAAGCAAGGTTTCGTAGCTGACCACGGCAGGATCAAAGACAACCAGAACCACCTCGTTGTGGCCAGTTTGCCCGGTGCAAACTTCGTGATAAGTAGGGTTGGGAGTATGGCCAGCAGCGTATCCGACTGCCGTTGTATATACTCCTTCTTGCTGCCAAAACTTGCGCTCGGCACCCCAAAAACAGCCTAACCCAAACATCGCAACCTGCATTCCACTGGGGAATGGAGGCTGAATTGGGTTGCCGTTGATGAAATGGCGATTGGTGACAGGCATGACTTCGGTGCGACCCGGCAGCGCATCTTCAGGTGACGGCATCGCGGTTTTTTTACCAAATCCAAAAAGCACCATAGGTTTGTAGTGATGTAGTGTAGCTGTACAAGTCGTTGGCCTGACTGTGTCACGCTTCTTTATGGTAGATCAGTCTTGAGGTGGGCGGGCGATCGCCTTTTGGTGCGGTCAGTGGCGGGTATCCGAAAGGTGACGGTGGCAACATTGGCGAAAATCATCGCCCCGATGCTCAAAGCTGGTGTATTGGTCGAAGCTGGCACAGGCTGGCGACAGCAAAACGCAGGTTGCTTGGGTAGTTTGGGCAAGCTCGGCTCCTCGGGCAACGGCGCGATCCATCGTTTCCACAATTTCATACTGAGTATAGCCAATGGCCTGAAGCCGCTGGGCAAACTGCTCAGCCGCGTTGCCAATCAGTAAAACAGCGGCAGCCTTTTGCTGAATGGTGTTGAGCCACGCGGTGTCGTCTCCTTCTTTGGCTTCGCCTCCAGCAATGAGAATGGCCGGAGCTTCCACCGAGGCAAGGCCCACCTGGGCCGCATCATAGTTTGTTGCCTTGCTGTCGTTAATAAAGCGAATGCCCTGCCAGGTCTGTACCAGCTCCAACCGATGGGCGACTCCAGGAAACTCTTCAACCGCGCGCGCGATCGCCCTGGGTTCAATTCCGGCTAACCGGGCCGCCAATACCGCCATCAGTAGGTTTTGATGGTTGTGTGTACCCACCATCTTGAGTGCACCAACGGGTACAATGGGGTCTCCTAGGGCGATTGCCCACCCATCTTCTACATAGGCTCCGTCATCGGGAGCGCCCAGTAATTGGCGTTTGCCTTCCACACTCGTCCAATGGGCTTGTGGCCACCGGGTCGCCTGACTGCGTAAGTAGGGATCATCCCCGTTGAAGATGGCATGGTGTGACTGCTGCAACAGGTGCGCTTTGATGGCGTGGTAGTTTTCCAGGGTGTAGTGCCGTGCCAGGTGATCGGGCGTAAAGGTCGTCCACAGGCCAATGCGCGGAGCCAATTGGGGCGAAGACTCAACTTGGTAGCTGCTCACTTCCGCGATGATCCAGTCAGGCTGCTCATTAGCCGGAACGTTGAGGGTGCTAAGGGCGACCTCGCAGGCGGCATAGCCAATGTTGCCACAGGCCGGAGCATGGAGGCCCGCCGTTTTGAAAATTGCTTCAATCAGGGCTGTGGTGGTAGTTTTGCCGTTGGTGCCGGTAATGCCAACCCAGGGAATGTGGGTCATCGCATCCCACGCGAGCCCCATTTCTCCCACGGTTTCAATGCCCATGTCGCGGGCGTGTACCAGGGCTGGCAAATCCCACCGTACCCCAGGACTCACGACAATGCGCTGAAGGTCGGCGGTTGGCTGAAAGCGATCGCCCAGTTTGACCTGAATGCCGTCTGCTTCGAGGGTTTGGCGCAAGGCTTGCAACGCCTCTGACGTGCCAGAATCGCTAACGGTGACGGCCCAACCCTGTTGCGTGAGCAAGCGTGCAGCGGCAATTCCCGATCGCCCCAAACCAATGACACAGGCCTTTGGCATAACATCAATCCTTTGTAAGCGGGTGACGGCTGGTGAGTCGCCATCTTCTTAAAGCAGACATGATTTTACCCTGAATTGGCAAGTGCAGTTTTGACTGACAACCCGCGTCTAGATTGACCCAGTGACGTGATGATTGGGTTTCATCTATCCATGGGTGGAATGCCTCGTTAACGGATTTTAAGCTGCTTTTCAGTTGGTTACAGCTAGTTCTCTCTGGGCTCCAGGTTCAGTAACTTGAAAGTAAGGAATTTCATTTCTACAAGGTGATATCGCTATGGGATATAGCATTCAGCACTCTGGCAGCGAACTCTCAACTCATGATGTATCGAAGCATGAGGTATTAAAGACTGAAAAACGAGCGCTGCAACGTCGTATTTTTGAAATTGAAGAGGAACTCTACGAGCTGTCGCATTCTGCGGAGCCCACTCGGCGCACTCGAGCGATCGCAACAGTTCACGCTGTAGAACCCACGCCTCGTAGCAAATTTGAAGAAACCTGTGAGTCCATTTTTGCGGTATTTCTGAGTTTTGGGGCGATCGGTGCGTTGGCGCTGCTCATTTTGTAAAACCTACGCCCACGGTTTATTCATGATTTCTTCTCCATGTCAACAGCGAGGATTGTGCTAGCCCCCAAGGCGATCGCCAACTCCTCGCTGTTTGTGTTGCTGCGCTTGATTTGCAGAGCTGCGGTGAAACGCCTTCAGGCTGATATCTGAGGTGTGCCTTCGATCCCAGACGAGCTCATCCGTGCGATCGGAACCTTGGCTGGGTGACATGCTCAAAGTTGGCGATCGCACAGGTCAAGGCGTGGGACTAGGCTTTCTTCAGCCAGCTAAACATGGCGCGCAGATCCTTACCCACTTCCTCAATGGGGTGCTCGGCCTCGCGACGACGCATCGCGGTAAAGCCAGCCTTGCCCGACATATTCTCCAGCACAAACTCCCGTGCAAACTGACCGCTCTGAATTTCAGATAGGATCTTCTTCATTTCCTTGCGGGTTTCGTCGGTAATAATGCGGGGACCACGGGTAAGGTCGCCATACTCTGCAGTGTTGGAGATGCTGTCGCGCATGGTGGCCAATCCACCTTCTACGATCAGGTCGACAATCAGCTTCACTTCGTGCAAGCACTCAAAGTACGCCAGCTCGGGCTGGTAGCCTGCATCGACCAGGGTTTCAAAACCAGCTTTGATCAGCGCCGACAAACCGCCGCACAGCACCACCTGCTCACCAAACAGGTCAGTTTCGGTTTCTTCGCGGAAGGTGGTTTCCAAAATACCGGCGCGAGTGCCACCAATGCCTTTTGCATAAGCCATAGCGCGATCGCGTGCTTGACCTGAAGCATTTTGATACACGGCAAACAGCGCAGGTACTCCTTCACCTTGCTCGTAGGTACGGCGCACCAAATGACCAGGGCCCTTGGGTGCAATCATCACCACGTCTACATTGGCTGGAGGCACGATTTGAGCAAAGTGGATGTTGAAACCGTGGGCAAATGCCAGAACCTTGCCCTCGCTCAAGTTTGCAGCAATCTCATTGGCATAAACCGTTTTCATCACTTCGTCGGGCAGCAAAATCATGATGAAATCGGCAGCAGCAGATGCATCAGCAACTGACTTAACGGTCAGCCCTGCGGCCTCGGCTTTCGCGGCTGATTTGCTACCCGGATACAGTCCCACAATCACGTTCACGCCACTGTCTTTTAGGTTGAGGGCGTGGGCATGCCCTTGAGAGCCGTAGCCAATGATGGCGACTGTCTTTCCGGCCAACAAGTCTAAATTTGCATCCGCGTCATAATACATCCGAGCCATAGGGTTATCTCCGTTGCAGCAAGTCTTCACTAAATGTGCCAAGCATTTGATTCTACCAAACGGTGAGGGGCGGTTCTCAGTTTTCCTGGCAAAGTTTTAGGGGTTTCTCAGGTGGTTATCAGGCTGGCTTCAGCGCACCGCCGCAAGATAACGATTACGCCAGACAAGCAAGACACAACCTCAAGTCTGCTGCTGGCTCACCTGTTTACAACTTTAAGGAGAAACTCCATGAAACGCCTAATGCTTGCTGCTGCTACTGTGTTGGTGCTGTCAACGGTTGCAACATCCGCTGCACTTGCCAGAGCGGGTACGTCAACCTGCCCATTGGTCGGAGGGCCATGTGTGGGATCGGGTGGCGCGACGGGCCGCTAATCTCATGGGATCGTGATGATGGATGACTTGGACAGGTTGCCGAAATCTGCCTGAGATGAATGAACTGTGACTAGGGTGGGCTCAACACTATCGGCCCACCCATTTTCCTGGAGTAGCGCTAAGCCTGTTCGCGATCGCTCATTTGGGCTTTGAGAGGATCAACCACACGGGCGATTGCCTCTTTGGCAAAGATCTTAATAAACTCGTCGCGGCGATTGAGCTGGAACTGCTCCTGCACCACATCGGTCATGCCGCCATCGCCCCAAGTTTGGTTCCGCCGAAAGTATTCAATAAAGCTCTTTCCGGCAATGCGGGTTAGATAGGCTGCCGTTGCTCCATGAATGGCTCGACCAATAACAAATGTGCCAACATTTGTTTGCAGGGCTAGCGTGAGCAACTCCAAGGCTCCGCGCACAATTCCCAAACTGACTAAGGTTTTGGCGAGCGAAACCGCAAGTTCTTTGCCACGCTCTATATTAATATCGCAGCCGTAGACCTTGCCAATCTCGATCACCATTTGGGCATGTACGGCAACCGTTGCTAACAAATCCACCATGGGGAGAGGAGTCACCGAAACGACTCCAGCACTAATCCACTGATAGCGATCGACGATCTGATCAGCCTGTCTGCGGCGTTGGGTTGCCAAAATTTGCCGTGCTTCTTCTCCCAACCGTTGCGATTGCAGCAAAATATTGTCGGCAATCAGGTCTTCGCCTTCGGTGCGTAAAATATCGGCAATGCGTCGCATTAATGGCAAAATTTCGGGCTGAGATTGAAAGCGATCGCCACTTTCCAGCAGGATCGCTTGGGGATTGGTCGACACCGCAATCACATCAACTGGGGCAATAAAGCCCTGCACCCGCTCCCGCAAGTGATGCAGAATGGCGTCCACATCTTCATTGGGATACAGGTCTGTCTTATTGAAAACGAGAATGGAGCGTTTGCCGATTTGGGCTAGCGTTTTGAGGGGATCATATTCCGACTTGCGCAGGTCGTTATCCACCACAAACAAAATCAAATCTGCCTCGGTCGCCAGTTTGCGAGCCCCTTGCTCGCGCTCGGTGCCGATGATCCCAGCTTCCAAAATTCCTGGAGTATCTGTTAGCCAAATTTCACGCTCAACGCCTCGCAACCGCAGCTTGTAGGTTGTTGCACGGGTGGTGGTGCCCATGGCAGCCCCGGTAGCCCCGGCAATTTCACCCAGCATGGCGTTTACCAGCGAGGTTTTGCCAGCTGATCCGGTGCCAAAGACGACTAGGCGCAACTCGCCTCGGGCCAGGTAATCCTGAATTTCGCGCGATCGCTCCTCCAGGGCCTGCCGTTCAATTTCATCCTGGACTTGGTTGAGCTGTTGTTCGACCGCTCTCAAATTCTCGACGGCAGCATCTCCTTTGGCCTCAGGAGCCCGAGGAACAAACCGTTCCTGCTGAGGCCGCAGAAATTGATACCCGTAATACCCTACGGCCACCAACAGTCCCACAATCAGCACCAAAATTGCGCTGATCATCACATTGGCGAGTACGGTCGAGATGGTCGCTAAAGTGCTGTAAAGCCCAGCCAGGGTTGTTATCAGCCATAGCAGCAGGGCTAGCCCCAGCAGCACGCCCAACATAATTTGCAACAAACGCAACTGTGACATATGGCGATCGTCAGGTTGGTTACGACAAGGATTGTTGAGAACTCTTTTGAACCAGTAAAAGGTCTCAAAAACCACAATCATTCATTCGCGCGTTGAGCGCGATAGATGCTGAGAAACAGCGGCAAACACGGAAATCGCTCAACCGTGCTGCTCACAGGGTAGCGCCAATCTAGCTGAATACAACACCGGGCTGAACGGGGATAGCTGACCGTTCAACCTTTGGTTTAGGAAAAATGGATAGAAAAGTATGGGTAGACTGTGGCGATCGCATCCCCCAGCGTTAAAAAACCCTTTAGCATTTTGTCCCCAGTGTGCCAGCCTTGCAGAATCCAACCTGAAAAGTTTCATGCAAAGAAGGAGAGCTAAACTTAGCTCCCCTACAAAAAGAGCGAAATGCTCTGGGAAATGAACACAAGCCATTTGCGCATCAATCCAACCGTCTGAATGCTCATGCAGCGATGACGATTAGCCGCAGATATCGATTAGCTGCAAATGACAGTTAGCCGTAAAAGATACGACTATGGGCAGCGAACCATCGCTCTAAACAGCGAATTGCTGAGAGCAGCTGAGATAGTCAGACAAAATGATGCAATAAAACCCAAAATGCTGGTTGGGAATGCGGGGTTATGAGAGATTCTCAACCTTGCGAACTGGGCGACTACCACCGCCAGCTTCACGCGGTTTTGCTTTGTTTACCCGAATCTCACGTCCCATCCATTCAGCGCCATCCAGATCCTCAATTGCTTTGTCTTCACTCGGCTCATCCTTCATTTCTACGAACGCGAAGCCGCGCTTCTTACCCGTTTCGCGATCTGTAGGAAGGCTAACCCGAACTACTTCACCATATTCGGCAAAGACTTCGCGCAGATCTTCTTCTGTCGCCTGAAAAGACAGGTTGCCAACATAAATAGTCACGACGAACTCCAAACTTAATCAAGCGGGGGGCCATTCGGTATGAGGTTGCAGTTGTGCAATAGCACGGATTGAACGCTTCCTTTTAGTTAACCGAACGTTACTTCGCTGACATCATAGCTGATCTCTTGCCGATTGACATTACTAACACCCCTAAACCTACACATCTTTTTTCAAACTTGCTCGGGTTACGGTTTTTCTACGTTGGGCGAACTTCGGCAGTAATCACTATTTGCAGCGCTTAGCTTAGTAAAAACTGCACGACAAACCCTAGATGTAGAAGCTTTTGAGTTTGATTAACACGACATTAAGGTTTGGCAATTGTCTACAGTTCCTGTGATTTGCCAAGCCCTTCTCACCCTCCTGAAACGGACTTTAAAACGTTCACTAAATTACAAAATGCAAGTTAATGATGGCGATCGCTGCTTATGGCTTCCTTCACCTCCATTTAGATAAAGAGACATCAATAGCGAATCTCCAGGTTTATCGTTCACCAAAGCGACAGAAACCTGGTTTTTCAAGTGCTATTTGTAACTAGGACGATTTAATTTAGGCAATAGTATTGATAAGAACTTACAAGAATGTTTCCGAGTGTTAAGTATTGAGGAACACCTTGTTTACTCTGATGAGGCATTTCTCTCTAAAGGGGGTTGTTTGCCAATTCAGGCACAAGATTCGGATAGGATGGCGTCTGTAAATCCAAGGTGAGTTCACCAGCTTGGTGGGTTTATGGGTATCTTTATCGCCCAGTACATATGTTCGCGGCAAGTTTTTTGCGCCAATACGGCTAGGCTCGCTATGCAAAAGCACGCTCTTTGTTGTATGTCTCTGATCAGAGATTAATCATTCATCAAGATATGCCGACTTTTCGCCAAAACTTCCTGAAAACTCGGTTTGTGATCTGAAAATTCGTTTGTTAAGTGAGATCACGTAATTTGTACATCCGATTGTCCTCAAAATTGAGCGAGTTGATGAACTCTTTAAGGACTAGGGCAGGTGTGTGGAATATACTGTCTTGGCCAACTTGTTTAAAAGTCTGTCATCCGTCTGAGTTTCGGGCTCAGTTGTTTCGGGCTTAAGGCTAGGTTGAGCGAAGCCTTGAGATTTTCTCATCTTCAAGCGGTGTTAAGTCTCATGCTGATTCTGCTTCCGCTTGATCTACTTCAGCCTGGCGTTACTCGGCTGAATTGCCCAATTTGGCGATCGCCCTGTGTCATCCAAAACCAACTCAACTTGACAACCACCAGCTGAGCACTAGAAAACTACTAACCAAAGTGAGCGGAAATTGTTATGAGCCTATCCAGTGTGTTGATCATCGTCGAGAACTTGCCTGTTCCATTTGACCGGCGAGTGTGGATGGAGTCGCTAACTCTGCGCGATGCTGGATACGAAGTAACCGTTATTTGCCCAAAAGGTAAAGGCTATGACCAGGATTATGAAGTCATAGAAGGCATTCACATCTATCGCCATCCCATTTCACCCGACATCAGTTCGGTTGCAGGCTACCTGTTGGAATACGGTACAGCCGTGTATTGGGAGTTGAAATTAACCCATCGCGTCTGGAAAGAGCGAGGCTTTGATATTGTTCATATCTGCAACCCGCCTGACTTGCTCTTTATTTCGGCCCTTTGGTTCAAGCTGTTTCACAAAGCTAAAGTCATTTTTGACCACCATGACCTCGCTCCCGAAATGTACATCGCCAAATACAACCGCAAAGACATTTTTTATTATGGGTTGCGGCTTGTCGAGTGGTTGACCTTCAAAACGGCAGATTTGGTGATTGCCACGAACGAATCTCATCGAGAAATTGCCATGCAACGGGGCGGTAAGCACCTAGAGCAGGTGCATATTGTGCGGAGCGCGCCCGACTTAGCCCGGTTTTACCCCGTTCCACCCAATGCAGCTCATCGCAAAGGTCGAACCTATTTGGTGGGCTATGTTGGCATTATGGGCGAGCCCGAAGGAATTGACTACCTGCTAGAGGCAATTCGCTACATTGTGTTTGATAAAGGGCGAACCGATATTCAGTTCATGCTAGTTGGTGGCGGGCCTGCGCTCGATAAAATGATTCAGCTCTCGCAGCAACTTGAGGTTGATGACTTTGTAGAGTTCACAGGATTTCGCTCAGGCGATGAGCTACTAGAGCGGTTGACCAGTAGCGATATCTGTGTTGAGCCTTCCCCCTCATCCGCATATAACGAAAACTGTACGATGAACAAGATTTTAGAATACATGGCGCTTGGGAAGCCAATGGTACAGTTTGATCTTCGAGAGGGTCGTCGTTCGGCGGAGAATGCATCCCTATACGCCCAGCCCAATGATGTGGTGGAGTTTGCTGAAAAGATCCTGGAGCTATTAGCGTCGGAGGAATTGCGCACCTCTATGGGGCAAGAAGGGCAACGACGGATGAAAACGATGTTGGAGTGG
Source organism: Leptolyngbya sp. AN02str (assembly GCF_050565595.1). NCBI lineage: Bacteria > Bacillati > Cyanobacteriota > Cyanophyceae > Leptolyngbyales > Leptolyngbyaceae > Leptolyngbya > Leptolyngbya sp. AN02str. The sequence goes on from NZ_JBNXVR010000032.1 coordinate 58,433, forward strand.
AAGCATCAAGCCCCGAAGTTGCTAGACGCTTATGCCAGCCTGCGCGAAAAATTTGTACCAAAGTCGGTTTCGGTTTCGCGTTAAACGATGCGATCGCGCCTCTGTTCACCAGGGTGCGATTGCCTGTTTGGAGCTTGCTGGAATCCACAACGTTTGCTGAGTTGAAAGCATGCGCTCAACTCAGCTTTTTGGTTATGCCCTAGCTTTATAGAAACTTGATAAAGACCCGCGCAGTTCTACGGAGATGACAAGCTTCTGTGAAGCCTTCTATGTGGAGCTACAGACTCAGCATCGGTTTCTTTAGGATGGAAGCCACTCTATGCTGCATCGTAGAATGTGTGTGTTTTCATGATGAGCGATCGCCAGGAGTTGAATCTTGGGTCAATGGATGAAGTGCGCATTGTGTTTGATCCGTCCTGTTTGATCTAGTCCTGGGTTTGGGCAATGCACATTATCCAAAACTTGAGAAGACGCGAGTTCTTCACTCTGCGGCTAAAAGGCGAGATGAAACGTTGAGGTGCATTCATGTCTCCACAGGTGTCGGTCATTATGCCCGCCTACAATACCGAGCAGTATATTGGGCGGGCAATTGAGTCTGTTTTAAGCCAAACTCTGGAAGACATTGAGCTGATTGTGGTAGATGATGCCTCAACTGACCATACGGTGGCAGTGGCATGTAGCTTTCGCGATCGCCGGATTCAAGTCTTTGTCAACGAACACAACCTGGGAGCCGCTGCAACGCGTAATCGAGCATTGCAAAAGGCAAAAGGAACCTGGATTGCCGTACTAGATTCGGACGATTGGTACGCGCCAAATCGGCTAGAAGCGCTGCTGAAGCTGCCCCAAACTGCCCATGCCGACATGGTGGCAGATGATATTTTTTACGTGCAGGATGGCGAGGCCAAACCGCGCGGAACACTGCTAGGACAAAGCGGGCACACCATCCATGAAGTCCAGCGCATTGATGCAATTCGATTTGTAGAAACGGATGTGTATGGGCAAAAAGGATTGCATTTAGGCTTTAGCAAGCCGTTGATTCGGCGTCAATTTTTGCAAGATCACGGCATCCGGTATGATCCTGCATTACGCATGGGGCAAGACTTTTGGTTCTACCTCAAGTGTTTAGTTTCTGGTGCCCAGTATTATTTGGCGCCCAACCCATACTATTACTATCGGCTGCGGCCAAATTCGCTGGTGCACCAAAGCAAGGTAGAACGGCTGAATGGTTGCTGTCGAGCGGCTCGTAGCTTTTTGCAGATGGGGATGGTGCGGCAGAATCAGGCCCTGTCTCGCTCCCTTGCCCACAGCCTCAAGGTCTTTGAGCGAAACCGTTCCTATTACCGCGTGGTCGAACCATTGAAGCAAAAACGGTTCCTGCATGCGGCGATCGCACTGATGCAAAATCCCTACTTTGTGATTCACTTTGCGTCGCAGTTGAACAGCATTTTGGCTCGCCGCTGGAAGTACTACATGGAAGGCGACAAACTGGCGAATGAAACTCGGTTAACCAATCAATAGCCGTCTTAGGTTTACAGACTGGATGACATTTTTTTGTGCTTGCGACCTCTGGTTTGGGCAAACCCGAGGCGATCGCCCTACTGTTATCGCACGACTTTCACGTGCGGGAATGTGATGCTTGAACGTCGATTACTCAGCAACTCTTTTTCAATACTGGTCACCCGGCTGACGCAGAGTATCACCACCTTTGTGATGAGTGCAGCGATTGGGCGATTGTTGGGAGCATTTGAGCTGGGGCAATACCTGTTGGCGTTTAGCTTCTATTTCGTCTTTATGAGTTTGGCCTCCGAAGGGCTTAAGGTTCTGTTTACCCGTGAGCTATCGCGCCATCCCGAAGCAACGCCTACCTACTTGGTCAGCGGAACCATTTTGCAACTGCTGTTTAGTGCGATCGCCTACAGCATTTTGGTGGTGCTGGTGGTGGTGCTGCCTTACCAGCCACAAACGACCTGGATATGCCTGGTCATGGGACTGGCCCTGTTTCCTTTTTCTCTTTCCAACATTACAGAATCGATCTTCCTTGCTCGCGAGAAAATGTACCTGATTACGGCCAGCACAGTACCCGTGTATATCGGGCGAGTGCTGATTATGATTTGGGCGATGCAGCGGGGGGGAGATGTACTGTCCGTTGCGGCGATTTTTGTCGGGTCAGAAGCGGTGATTTTGCTGGTGGAGTGGGCAATTATTGGGCGATCGCTCGTACCAAATTGGAAGCTCGATCGCGCATTTATGCGATCGGCGGTGCAGTCGGTACGCACCTTTATTGCCATTGAGGGAGTGTCAGTGGTGAATTCGCGACTGCAAATGCTGATTCTGTCGGTGCTGGGTGGAGAGTTTGTGGTGGGGCTATATGGAGCCATCATTCAGCTCATGCAACCGTTCGACATTTTATCCAACAGCTTGACCGTGGGCGTATTTCCAAGCATGACCAAAACGGTTGCGATGCGGCTGTCGCGCCAGCGCCTATTGGTCGAGCGGGTGATCGAGGCGCTCAACTTTGGGGCCATGCCGCTAATTGTTGGCCTGATCCTGTTTGGAGAAGATGTGCTGGCATTGGTATACCAACAGGACGATTTTCAGGCGGCGACGGTGCCGCTCATGATCGTATCGCTGGGGCTGTTGGCATCCTGCCTCAATCGTCCCCTGAGCTACTTGCTGGTGGCCAACCAGTTTGAGCGGATTAATATGCGCGAGGTGCTGGTCACTACGCTTGTGTCGGCGATCGCCGGGGTGGTGCTGGTTTCTCAGTTTGGCTTGATCGGAGCAGCGGCAACCGTGTTGCTCACCCGAATTGTGGGATGTAGCCAGTATGTTTATGCCGTTTGCTACCGATTTTTTCCTGTGCGATACGGACGAATTGTGCGACGACCGCTATTGCTGACGGCCATCATGCTGGGAGTCTTCCTGGTGTTGAAGATGAGTGGCTTATCGATAGGTGGCATTATTGGGGTGTCATTTGCGGTATATGGTGGCCTGTTGGCAGGGTTGGCTTGGCAGGCTAGGCGATCGCGCCAAACTATTGCCAACCTGGCCAGGTAATGAACTTGGGTGATGACCATGGGTTTGCGAATTGCATTACTCCACTTTTGCTTTACGGAATACACGGTTGGGTTGGCCAATGGTTTGGCTAATCATGCGGATGTAACCGTTATTCAACCCGATCGCATTGCCGCAGATTGTGGCGATCGGTTCGATCCGCGCGTCAAGGTGTTGCGGTTTACCAAACCTAGAATTCGGGACCTCCGCAACTTGGGAGCAATGCGGGCCATGCTGCGGCTGGTGCGTGAGGTCAATCCCAATGTGCTGCATGTGCAGGAAACCAACGACTACTGGTATGACCTGACCCTGCTGCTGAATCGCATGCCGCCTCTGGTGACGACCATTCATGATGTTTTTCGGCACCCTGGCGATCGCGACAATGTGGTTGGTTCAGAATATACCCGGCGCATTGCCTTTTATCGATCGCAGCGGTTGATTGTCCACGCGCAATGTTTGAAAGATGCCCTCGTTCAACAGTTTCGGTTGCCAGAATCGCGGGTGGGTGTGGTGCCTCACGGGGAACTGGGATTTTTCTTTCGGCGATCGCCCACCCCAACGGTCGCACGCGATCCGGCTACGGTTTTGTTTTTTGGGCGCATTTGGCCCTACAAGGGGTTGCAGTATTTAGTAAATGCAATTCCCCTCGTGGCAGAGCAAGTGCCCGAGGTGCAACTTGTAATTGCCGGACGCGGGCAACCTGCGGAGCTATACCTGGTCAACCAATCGGAGCGATCGCGCTTTCAAGTGCTGAATGAGTTTATTCCCCATGAGCAGGTGGCGCAGCTGTTTGAACGCAGCACCATCACCGTGCTGCCCTATGTGGAATCTTCTCAAAGTGGCGTGGCGGCGATCGCGTTTGCCTTAGGTTCTCCGGTCATTGCCTCCAACATTGGTGGCCTGTCAGAACTGATTCATTCCGAGCAGGATGGCGTGTTGGTTCCACCACGCGATACGGCGGCACTGGCCACCGCTATAACCCGATTACTGCATGATCGCCCTTTACAGGAACGCCTGCGAACGAATGCCCAAATTCGTTGTCAAACTGACTTGAATTGGGACACGATTGCCCAACTAACGATTCCCATCTATGAGGAAGCGATGGCCGAATATCACAAGTCATAACTGCAGAGATGTCTGTTGAAATGAAAAGTTAACCATCAACAGTTCTGGTCACATTCATTCCGGCCAAAGCCGTAATTTTAATTAGATTTAATTTAGACGGTTTGCACTGTGAGATTCAAGTAAAGCAACAGGAATTAGGTTATATAAGGGAGGTATTTCGTCTATTGTAAAAAATAAATTTATAACGGATTGAGTTAGTTTCCTTCTTTTATAAACCTTTTGTAAGCCATAGATCGGGCTATTTCAGTTGGGGTTGGTGTAGGTCAATACACGGTTGAAAACCAGTTGTTTCGATGTGGGTGGCATTGGCGATCGCAATCGGTCTAGTCTGCTCGGCAGAAATAAATTCCATTGGTTGCACCTGTTAATTACAGGTAGCCGAATAGCAAATTATTGGAGGACAAAGCCACAACTCTATCACCCAGTTTTGTTCACAGTTCTGTTCAATCATTTGGTCAGCGTTTTCGGGTCAGTTAGTACTTTAAAACTCAAATTTTTTTATCAACGAGTTCAGCCATGAAACGACGAGATCTACTCTTAATGGGGTTGGGTGCAGGCTCTATGGCTGCTGCGATCGCAGCGGGGCGCACGCTGCGGCCTGCCCGTTCCTATAATGTCCCTCCAGATCGCACTTTCGTAGCCTCGGGCACTCAATCATTGGGCGATCGCGCCCGTGCCAAAGGTTTGTTTTATGGGTCAGAAGTATCGATTGCGCGCTTGCGCGATGATACTGAATACGCCTCCAGCATTGCCGAAGAGTGCACAGCAATCGTACCCGGCTACGAGTGGAAATGGCGCTTCATTCGTCCAGATCCTCAAAGCTTCGATTTTGAAAAATGTGACGACATGATGGATTTTGCCACGCAGCACAACCTGCAGGTGCGTGGTCACACCCTAGTTTGGTATCAATCTTTACCAGACTGGTTTGAGGACTACGTCACCCCAGCCAACGCAGAGTCAGTGCTTGCTCGTCACATCGAAACAGTTGCCGGACGCTACGCAGGCAAAATTTACTCATGGGATGTTGTGAATGAAGCGATTGAGCCTTACTCTAATCGGGCTGACCTGTTTCGGAAGGAACCTTGGCTTGACCTGTTGGGAACTGACTATGTAGAGTTGGCGTTTCGCATGGCCCACGAAGCAGATCCCAATGCCCTACTTACCTACAACGACTATCGGCTGGATTTTGATACATCCTACGAAGATCGTCGCCGTGAGGGGGTGATGCGCTTGCTAGAGCGGTTGACCTCGCGCAACGTTCCCATCCATGCCGTGGGGCTACAAGCCCATCTCAACGCACACGAATTTGAGACCTTCAACCCTGAAAAGCTCCGCTCATTCCTGGCAGATATTGCCAGCATGGGCCTCAAAATCATGATCACGGAAATGGATGTGATCGATCAAAAGCTCCCGGCTGACATCGCGACTCGCGATCGCGTGGTTGCCAGTGTATATGAGGATTACCTATCTGTCGTGCTGGATGAGCCCGCAGTCGCAGGGGTGATGACGTGGGGTTTGAGCGATCGCTACACTTGGCTCGCGAATGAAAAAGCCCGCGAGGATGGTTTAGCGGTGCGGCCATTACCCTTGGATAGTGAATTTCAGCGCAAACCGGCTTGGCATGCGATCGCTCGGGCATTTGATAACGCACCTCCGCGATAGGTCAGGAACTGACCAACTGACTGATCACCAGTCTTGTTCTAATGCCCGAGTATCAAGGAGAGGTTTCCATGGGTTGGCAAAAGGTTAGTCTTGGCGGTGCGATCGCCACCGATAGGCACCCGTCGTCAGCCCCGAAACACTCAAGTTAATCGATTCCCACTGCGCTGCAGGCTCATCCAATGCAGCAAAGGCAGCTTCTGACAACATAATTTCGTCTGCTTGGGCAACATCCTCGCCAAGCTTGGAGGCCAAGTTCATTTCGTTGCCATACACATTGCTGTAGCGATCGCCATCAGAAATCATAATCAAGTCACCAAAACCAATGCCAATACTGACGCGCTTGTCAATGTTGGCCACCTGAACCATAATTTCGTGCGACACCTCAACCGCCAGCTCCACACTGGGAAAAACCGCATACACGTTGTCTACTTCCAGCTTAAAAACACGGCCTCCTCGTTGCTCCACAAGGGGAACCACCACCAGCCTCATTCGCTCAATATCCGCTAGCGCAGGAATGATTCCCACCTCTTGCGAGAGCGTTGAAAAGCCCGAAGAGTCCAACACCAACACCGCATACCTTTCGACAAAGGTTTCGTGAATCGCGACATCAATTGCTTCGGCATTTTCTGGATGAGCAAGCCGCTGCTGCAACAACCGTTCGAGTTCGGCCTCAGTATTCAACCGCTGAGATGAAGTAGTCACCGTATTCAAATCATCCAAAGGCAAAGAGTAATTGGATGAAGCGGGCACACTTGAGGGCTCTTGGGCATACAGTCTCGCTGGATTGACGGCAAACCCAGCAAGATACAGTGCGCTAACTCCACACACACTTACTACACCCTGTTCCAAAATGCGTCGCATCATCTAGTCAGTATTCTTCACAGTGACATTAATATTTCCCGGAAAAGGCTAGTAAATTTCACGGTGGGCTCATCTTTGCCTGATTAACCTCGGCTTAGTAGACTACCGCTAACCCAATCCTCTAAGCCCAAGGACTAGTCACCCAGTATTCAAAAGCCATCAGCGGAAAATACGGGTGTTGTTCTAGGCAGATGCACGTGAACCCCAACCAAAACACGGATCTGTCTAGCAATTTTTAGAGAGAAAAAGTGAGAACACCGAATGTCTAGAAGAATTCCGGCAACAAAATGATGGAATTGCCATCGCATCTTTCAACGTTTTTTTAAGCTGAAGCGTCAAAAAAATGGATGAAACCCTTTCCAGAAAAGCCTTTAACAGATATCCGACTATTTTTATCGGGTATGTTTGACGGTGTTTCGTAGCCCATGCTACTATCGGCTCACTTGGTAAGGAAATCGCTGAAATCCTTGCGAGCCTTCCCTTTCAAAAACGTTGTACTCCAAGATCGAGACGAGCGAAATCATGACTCAAGCGCTACCCAAAAATCTATCAACCACCACTCGTTCCACTGCAGCCACCTTTACCGGACTCAAGTGTAAAGAGTGTGGAGCTGAATACGAAGCACAGGCCATTCACGTTTGCGAACAGTGCTTTGGTCCCCTAGAGGTCGCTTACGATTACAGCGCTTTGAGCAAGCTGGTGACTCGTCAATCTATTGAGGCAGGTCCCAAGTCAATTTGGCGCTATCGGTCTTTTTTGCCCGTGGAGAGTGAGCAGCCAATTGATGTGGGCACCGGCATGACTCCTCTTCTGAAAGCCAATCGTTTGGCTCGCCGCTTGGGTCTCAAAAATCTTTACATCAAAAATGATGCTGTCAACATGCCCACCTTGAGCTTTAAGGATCGAGTCGTTTCGGTGGCTCTAACTCGGGCTCGTGAGTTGGGCTTCACGACGGTTTCTTGTGCTAGCACGGGTAACTTGGCCAACTCTACCGCTGCGATCGCCGCTCATGCAGGTTTGGATTGTTGCGTCTTCATCCCTTCTGATCTCGAAGCTGGTAAAGTGCTGGGTACACTCATCTATAACCCCACGTTGATGGCCGTTCATGGCAACTACGATCAGGTCAACCGTCTATGTTCCGAAGTAGCCAACACACACGGTTGGGGCTTCGTCAACATCAACTTGCGCCCCTATTACTCCGAAGGTTCCAAAACACTTGGCTTTGAAGTTGTTGAGCAGCTTGGATGGCAGCTTCCTGATCACATTGTTGCTCCCCTAGCATCGGGTTCCTTGTTCACCAAGATCTATAAAGGTTTCCAAGAGTTCGTGAAGGTCGGTTTGGTAGATGAGAAGGCTGTGCGCTTCAGCGGTGCGCAAGCTGAAGGGTGTTCTCCCATTGCTCAAGCCTTCAAAGATGGTCAAGATTTTATTAAGCCGGTCAAGCCAAATACCATTGCAAAATCGATTGCTATTGGAAATCCTGCGGATGGGATTTATGCAGTTGATATTGCCAACAAAACCAACGGAAATATTGAATCGGTAAACGATCAAGAAATCATTGAAGGTATTAAGCTGCTGGCTGAGACAGAAGGAATCTTCACCGAAACGGCGGGTGGAACCACGATCGCCACGTTGAAGAAGCTGGTAGAAGCTGGCAAGATCAACCCCGACGAAACAACCGTCGCCTACATTACTGGCAATGGCTTGAAGACTCAAGAAGCCGTTCAAGGGTACATCGGTGAGCCATTGACCATCGAACCCAAGCTGGAGAGTTTTGAGCGAGCTTTAGAGCGAGCAAAAACACTGGATCGCTTAGAATGGCAGCAAGTTTTGGTCTAGGTTTTCTGAGCCCATCGCCCAACATTTCGCGTTTGTCAATCAACACCGCTTAGGAGTTTAAATCAGGCGTGAAGTGTTGGTGCGAACCCTGATGAAAGGTTTCGTTGAAAGATAAAATCGGTTAGCTGATAAATATTCAGCGAATTACCTCATTCGTTTCCAAACTACGTGTTTTATGGCAGTTAAAGTTCTTGTTCCAACTCCCCTTCAAAAGTTTACGAAAGACCAAGCAACGGTTGATTGCAGTGCAGCTAGCATTACCGAATTGATGGATTCGCTGGAGTCTCAATTTCCAGGAATTAAAGCTCGGCTGTGCGATGATGAAGGAAACTTGCGGCGCTTTGTTAACTTCTATGTCAATAGCGAAGACATCCGCTTTTTGGATGGGAAAGCGACTGCGCTAAAAGATGGTGATGAGGTCAGTATTGTCCCAGCGGTGGCGGGCGGCTGATTTTCACTGTTGATAGATGTACAACGTGACAAGATGCGATTTTTCGCATCTTTTTTTATTAGGACTTACGCACTTCATCCGAAAAACCAGGAGGTTGAGAAGTTTGGGGCGCTTAGCGCCCCAAACTTCATTCAACTGCGTAAGTCCTGTTTATGTCATTGCTGGATTTTAACGACCTTGGCACCATTAAACCCTAGATCCTAAAACCCTGTGCCGCCCACTGTGTAGGCTTTAATGAGGCTGATTGCTTAATGGATGTCTCTATTGCCTTGATGAGAGAGGTGGAGTTGATAAAGTGAGAGTTTAGCCTTGTTTATTCAAGCCAGATTTGTATGAATTGACAGGAAAAATTCAGGTTTTGGGTCATGCCAGAGCTACATAAACGTCAGTTTCGGTTAAGGGCTTTTCTGAGGTTTGCGCGTTGCGCAAACCTCAGAAAAGCCCATTTTTGCGTGCGCAACGCGCACGCAAAAATGGGCACTTCAGCTTATCCAAAACTCAGGTTACATAAAGAGCTATGTAACTTGACAGGAAGAATTTCGGTTTCCGAAACCTGAATTCTTTCTCTGTAGAACAAAGTCAACATTCATTTAGGATATGTTTGTTGTGTTTACAAGGCGCGATCGCTAATTTCATCTCAGCTTTATAAAGCTTGATCCCGCTGCCAAACGTCCGCTAGAGTTGTTTAGCCTTCGTGAGTGCGATCGCCTGACAAAGGCTCTATCAAGAAACTCCAAGGCTATTACAAGCGAGAGCTCCTGTATGCTTTCTAAATCGCACCTAATACTTATGTAGGTACTACTTATGTAAGTGGCTCGTGTCCCTGGTGCAAATGCATCGCTCTTCCGTGGAAATGCTGTTGTAGCATTATGTCTGAGGAAATAGGGTTGATGTGCGACCCAACAGAACGCGACGTTGTGTCGGCTGAAAAGGCTTTTGAGTAAAGCCCTTCTTTACGGACAAACTGTCAAGCATTAGCTGTACTGGTTCAAAAAACAGGGTGTATGGTTCCATTTGCTTGACGTACTCTCTTGGTTACTAAACTCTCAACCTGATTGTCGTCATGTCTATCTCGGTAGAAAACGAATTGAAGAGTGAAAGTCTGCAGCTCTTGCGAGAGTTTCAGCTCAATCCATCTTTGGAGCTACGCAACCGATTGGTTCGGTTGAATTTTGGACTGGTTCGTAAAGAGGCTCATCACTGGGTGAATCAATGTACTGAAAGCTTTGATGACCTTGTTCAGGTCGGTAGCCTAGGATTAATTCGAGCAATTGAGCGGTTTGACATGTCCAAGGGCCATGCATTCAGCTCGTTTGCGGTGCCCTATATTCGGGGTGAAATCCAGCATTACCTTCGTGATAAGGGCGCTCCTGTTCGTATTCCCCGTCGTTGGCAAGCGCTACAGCACCAAGCCACGATGGTGACTCGTGAGCTGCAATCGACCTTGAAGCGCCAGCCGACCGATATGGAGATTGCCGAAGTGCTAGAAGTGCCGCTGCACGAATGGCAAGAAATCAAGTTGGCCTACCGTAACCGCGCCCCGCTAAGCCTTGACGCGCCCATGCGCGATGAAGATGAGGCTTCTACGCTAGGCGATTTGCTGCCCGACCCGCAGTACCGCAGCTTTCAGCTTGCCCAGGAGGATCGCATTCGACTGCAACAGGCCCTGGTGCAACTAGAGCAGCGGACTCGCGACGTTTTGGAATTTGTGTTTTTATACGATTTGACGCAGAAGGAAACTGCAGAGCGATTGGGAATTAGCGCTGTGACGGTTTCTCGGCGGGTCAAAAAGGGTTTGAAACTGCTGAAAAAGGCGATGTTGGGTATGGAATAATCCTGACTCAACTTGATTCGTCTTTGCTTAGCCTGGTTGGCAAGTGATAGGACGGGATACACCTCAATAGGTTTTGAAGGGTATTACGCATGACGTAATGCCCTAATTTTTTTGCAAGCTGCCCGGAGACGGGCTGTCCAATCTGAGTTACCGCCATTTAGCGTTTAGGTCAGCAAGGCAGCTCCCTCAGGACTCTGATAGGACTTACGCACCTCATACGGAAAAACCAGGGGGTTGAATGATTTTTGGGGCGCTTAGCGCCCCAAAAATCATTCAACTGCGTAAGTCGTGTCTGATTCACCCAAAAAAATGATCAGAGCCAAGACGTGATTGTGGCAGGAGAGTGGCCCAGGCAACGGGGACCGATATGAGGCCGGTGACCACGCCAGGAATTGGTACACCTTTGCGCGGCGCACCCAAAGTTACGGGACATTATGTTGCTAATTGTTCTTTTTTTCGCTCTCCAAGAACTCTTTCCTGATAATTCAGGTACGACCGATGACAACCGATGCATCAAGGGGAGCTAGGTTTATGAGCCAAAGGATGAAAAGGGTATGACGCCGCGCTTCGAACGGCCAATTGATGTGCATTTATTGGTGCAGCCAGAGCATCCTGAACTGTTGACCGGATTGGATGTATGGATGGAACTGGGGCTGTTGACCGATGAGCAGGTGCGATCGCTCTGTTTGCAATACCTGGTGTGTCCTGTCAAGCAACCACGATCGCAATCTTTGGCCTCTTCGGTGCGCCCATCTGCGCAGGTGACCTCGACGCGCCAGCTAACGGCGGCGGGTGCAGGCGCCTCCGATTTTGCCCCGATTGCCACCAACCAAGCATCAGCCCAATCGGCAGCACAAGCATCAGCCCAATCGACAGAACCTCAGCCTAAATCTGCGGTACAACGAACGATAGAAGCCTTTGTTGCCGAAGCTAGCGTTATTTGGCTGTTGCTGCTAGGCGTGTTTTTGGTGGTTGTGTCATCGACTGTGTTGGCGGCCAGTCAGTGGCAAAATGTATCGCCGCTAGGACAGTACTTAGTGCTGCTGGGCAGTACGTTGGCGATTTGGGGTGCGGGGCTGTGGCTTGGGCGAAATCCGAAGTTAAAACTCACGAGCCGGATGCTGCGGTTGGCGACGTTGCTGCTAGTGCCCATTAATTTTTGGCTCATGGATGCGCTGCCGATTGGGCAGAGTGGTTCAGGTTTAGGCGTTGGGGCGATCGCCACCGTTGGCCTCAGTGGAATCTTGCTGCGGGAAGTTGAGCGCGATCGCTCCAACACATCTTCCCAGCTTCGCGGTTTTCGGTGGGCAAATGGACTGAATGCGATCGCGTTGAGTTGGTTGCATTGGGGATGGGCCTGGAGCGGAATACCCTTGTTGGCAACCTACTTGGGTACGATTGGCACGGCTGCAAACTTGGCGGTTCAGTCCAAGAGCGCGCCTGAAGCCCATCTCGCTGAGGAGCGATCGGATACGGCGGCGGCTGGGCTGACGTCGATGGCACAGGCCGCGATCGCCCTATCTGCCTTGCTGCTGCTGGGACGGGCGGCTTTAATTGCGTCGGTGCCTGTTGCGCAACTCGGGCTTGCGTTGGGGATTTGTGGCTGGCTGTTGTGCTGGGTCTTTCGATTTCAGGCGAGTCGAGGCGGATGGAGTGTGGCCGGGGCCGGGTTGCTTGTGCTGGGTTGGGTTGTGTCGGTTGGGGAGGCTCCTCCTTGGCAGGCGATCGCCATCAGCGGCTTGGCGTTGGGGTTGGTGGTGGAGCGCATTGACCGCCTCAGACGACCGCTAGAACTGAGCTTAGCGATGTTGATTGGATTGCAGGCCTATGGATTGCTATGGTGGCTGATTCCCCAAGAGCCCCGTCAGCAGTTTGTGGCTCGCCTCGTCCAGTGGTTTGGTGTCTATGGCATACCATCGGCCACGTGGGGAGTCGCTATCTTTCCCTACTTGGTGGGAATGATGGTGTGGCTGGTGCGACTGCGGCGAACTCAACAGATGCCTGTAACTCAACAGGGCGATCGCCTGTTGTTTATTATTGGCGTTTGCTCAACGCTGCTTAGCTTGAGTAATCCATGGATGCGAGCCCTAAATCTCACCTTCTCGGCTATCACCCTCAGCTGGCTATTAAGACAACGCGTTGTTCGCTCGATCAAACTGCTGGTTTACACCACCCATTTGGCGGTGTTGGGCGCAGCGTTATCGTGGGTGGCGGTTGGATTCTCCCAAATCACCCCAACCCTATGGGCCGCCATTCTACTAGGAGGCGTGGCGGTGGAATGGTTGCTCGTCATGGATCAGCGCTACCCGCTCTGGGCAAAAACGGCTTGGCATTTCGGTTTGAGTTTGGCTGGGCTGAGCTATTTGCTGTTGGCAACGGCAGATAGCGGCACCGATACCGTGATGTGGTTGGTGGTACCGGGATTGCTAACCCTCCTGTCCTACCGTGCGCAGTTTCGGTCGTCTGGACTGGCTGCAACGCTGAGCATTCTTGCGCTTTTGCTGTCGGTCTGGCTAGTGGTGACATTCCCCACGCCGCGATTGATCACCTGGCTGGTGGCGGCAGTGCTGGTAGGGTTCAATACAGAGCGCATTGCCCAGGGATGGGAGGTGCGCCGAACTGTGCCGTTGACGTTGCTATCAGTTGGGTTTGGAATCGCGGCCTATGCTGATGGTGTCAATCGCTGGGTCACGCCGCTGTCAGTGGATCAGATATGGCTGGCGGTGGCGATCGCCGTAGGGTTGCTGTGGTTGGGTCGTGAGGTACTGTACCGTCGTCAGACAGTGCTGCTGCAAGCGTATGCCCATGCAACCAATGCTTGGGCGGTGTTCTTAACTGGGCTAGGACTGTCTGCCATAACGCTTGCGTGCTTCTTTGCCCTGCTGTTAAATGCTGATTTAGAACCGACCCTCCCCATTGCGGGTCTAATTTTTGCTGGAGCGATCGCGTTTCGTCTGGTTCAGCAACCCACGAATCTAGCATTTGCGGGCTTGGGTTGGGCGGTGGAACTGTTGGTCACGATGGCCATTTGGACGGCCCATGAGCAGACGCTGCCTCGATTAACTACATTGGCGATCGCCACATTGGGTTTGGGGCTTGCCTCTCAGTTGGCAGGGGATGGGTGGGTTCGCTGGCGACGGGGCACCTATTGGCCAAGCTGGCACGGCGTACCGCTGCTATATGCGGTGCTGGGCCTGTTTGTGGCTCACCATGAGTTCACGGCAACAACCGGACTGTACACACTGGCGGCGGGCGTTATTACGGTATTTGTGGGACGACGCGATCGCTCCCTCAAGCCAATTTTGGTGGTGGGCTTAGCGGAACTATCGGTTGCTGCTTACGAACTGGTGGTTTACCAACTGCTGCAAGCTCCCGAGGGCGATGCGGGTGACGGCGTCACACTCTTGGCGGGCGTAGCGATTGTGGTGGCGATCGCCTACATGGCGAAGTCGCCATTGCTCACTCGGTTTTTGCCATTGGCTCCGTTAGAAGTTCGGGCGATCGCGCATTTTCACTGGCTGTTGGGGTTCATTGGCCTGGTGATGGCCTGGTTCATGCCTCGCAGTTCATCGGGTATCAACCTGTGGGTAGGCCTTTGTGCTGCGCTCGCAGCCTACGCACTGGCGTTGGCAAATCGCTATATGCGCTGGGGCTTGCCCCAGACTCCAGCCAACTTGCCCGAAGAGCGCACCGAGGAAAGCCGTCGCCTCTCCGTTTCTGCTACATCTGCACCGCACCTGTGGACCTTTGCAGGGATTGGAATTGCCTTTGTCGCCATTGCCGAAGGCCTATCCAACGGGTTCCCAAATCCGTTGTGGTTAAGTCAATGGGGTGGGGCGATCGCCGCAGTGGTGGCACTCGGGCTATATGGCTTGCCCTGGCAACGCTGGGGATGGCATGCCCCTGCGTGGCAGCACGCAATGACGGCAATTCCGATGCTAACGGTGTTGCTGACCGCCTCTGAAATTAGGATTCCGGCGCTGCTGCTGATTGCCGCATTCTATATGTGGATTGCTCGGCTGCGCGATCAGCTGGCGTTTAGCTATCTCGGTCTGGCCCTGTTTGATTGGGCAGTGCTCAAGTTTCTGAGCTGGCAGGGCTGGCTAGAGCCGTTGTGGCTGAGTGTGGTAATTGGCGGCTCGCTACTGTACATCGCTCAGGTGGAACCCACGATCGCCTCCGCAACAGCGCGATCGCAACGTCATTTGCTGCGGTGCTTGGCGACAGGGCTGATTTGCCTGACCGCCATCTACCAATCTGAGTTTGATGCTCAAGGATCGACGCTGGTGCTGTTCAACATTGTGGCGATCGCTCTCAGCCTGGCATTCATTTTGGTCGGGCTATGGCTCAAGGTTCGTGCATTTCTATTTATTGGTACGATTGCCTTTGCCTTTAAGGTGTTACGGCAGCTGTGGCTGTTTATCGATCAGTATCCAATCATGCTATGGGCAGTGTTAGGTCTCTTGGGCCTGTTGCTAGTATGGGTAGCAGCGACATTTGAAACCCGCCGCAGTCAAATGAATGCGGTATTGGGAACGTGGCTGGATGAACTCAACCTCTGGGCATAGCATGATGGTGCGCTACCTGGATGCCTGGCCTGACTTTAACCCCGCCAACATTGGCTTGATACTTGACCCATCTCATCAAACCCAACATCCAAAACTGAGAAACGTCTCTGCTTGGCATCGAAAAACTTGATATAAATTTACAGACCTTGTTGCCAAGTTTTGTTTTACATGATGCATTCAAAATCTGGTTTTGTCGGTAGGGTATAGCTAAATTTCGGCCTCGCAACAGATATCGTTACCTGAGACAGATGTGACAATCCCTCTCATAAATGTTACGATTTTTAACATTGCTGGTTTCTAGCAATGTTGTACTCCAATCGCAAGAAACTGTTTCAGGTGTATTCCAACGGGTAGAGGTTGATATCTTAACTGGCGGTTTATAGTGAACATCCTAAGCCCTGTCTGCATTTCGCCCGTGGTTTAGGCCATTCAGTTTCAGTTCTTTCAGAAGAGGTTGGTTCATAATCGTTGTTTTGTTTTGACTGTTCATCATGTTTTATCGGTTCTCAGGTAGGCCGTAACAATTGGTTACAAAGCTGAGTCAATTCGCCCTTGATATTGACCCTGAACTGCCCACGGTTCAGCTAAATTAGTACAATTGCTCTATTTGCTCGCACCCCTCACACGCTAGCTCTGGTAAACGGATATGAAAACCGCTCAAACTTCTACAGATTTAGTTCGTACCTATCTTCGAGAAATTGGACGGGTTCCCCTGTTAACCCATGAGCAGGAGATTCTGTATGGAAAGCAAGTGCGGCGCTTAAGCTTACTGCAAGAAGCTCGCGGAGCTTTGGAAACGGAATTGGGCCGTGGCCCCAGCGAAGAGGAATGGGCCGATCGCGCTGATGTGTCGATGGAAGACTTGCAGCAGGCGATCGCTGAGGGTGAAATGGCCAAGCGCAAAATGGTTGAGGCGAATTTGCGCTTGGTGGTTTCGGTGGCGAAAAAGTACATCAAGCGCAATGTTGATCTGCTGGATTTGATTCAAGAAGGCACGATTGGCATGCAGCGGGGTGTGGAGAAGTTTGACCCCACCAAGGGATATCGCTTTTCGACCTATGCGTATTGGTGGATTCGTCAGGCCATCACTCGGGCGATCGCCGAAAAGGGACGCACCATTCGTCTGCCAATTCACATTACCGAGAAGCTGAACAAAATTAAGAAGGCCCAGCGTCAACTGGCGCAGCAGTATGGCCGTGCCGCAACCGTATCGGAGCTGGCTGAAGAACTCGATCTCACTCCCAAGCAAGTGCGGGAGTATTTGGAGCGGGCACGGCAACCGCTGTCGCTGGATTTGCGCGTGGGCGACAACCAAGACACCGAGTTGGGCGAATTGCTAGAGGATACTGGCCCGTCTCCTGAGGACTTTGCGGCTCAATCGTCGTTGCGTACTGAACTAGAGGCGCTAATGTCGGAGTTGACTCCGCAACAGCGTGAAGTGTTATCGCTCCGCTTTGGCTTGGAAGATGGCCGTTCGCTGACCCTGGCCAAGATTGGCGATCGCCTCAACATTAGCCGGGAGCGAGTGCGCCAGATTGAGCGCGAAGCCCTAACTAAGTTGCGCAAGCGTCGGGCCGAAATGCGCGAATATTTGGCCAGCTAATGCGTTAGCGAATTGCGCTATCGCCTTGTGAGGCATCGGTTGGCCAGCTAGGTCTGCATTGGTGACAACTGGGCTGTTGGAGCATATCCAGCAGCCCGTTTTTTTGCGCTATCGGTGGACTTCCGCTGTTGACCAAACGTCAGTTTCGGTTAAGGGCTTTTTTGAGGTTTTCGCGGCGCGAAAACCTCAGAAACCGACATTCCGCAGGTTGCTCTGGGAATTAAAGGGAGTGGGGATAAGCTGAGGGAGACGAGTTAGGATCGCCCCCTTGCAGATCGAGAACTTGGACCACTTGGGACTGATTGCGGGTGTTATTG
>NZ_JBNXVR010000033.1:0-73662 GCF_050565595.1 Leptolyngbya sp. AN02str
TCAATAACACCCGCAATCAGTCCCAAGTGGTCCAAGTTCTCGATCTGCAAGGGGGCGATCCTAACTCGTCTCCCTCAGCTTATCCCCACTCCCTTTAATTCCCAGAGCAACCTGCGGAATGTCGGATGACAGCAAGCAATGCCCCGCGATCAACCATCAAAACTTCGACCTCACTCTCGGCGGTCACTGTAGCGGGTGCCATGCCGTTGCCAAATAGCGCTGGTGCCGCAAAGATATCGCCACTGGTTAGGGTGCGTAAGATGGTTTCCTTACCGCTGGTTGCTAGCTTAGAAACCCTTAACGAGCCACGAAGTAACGCATAAAGCCCTGGAACGAGGCGATCGCCCTCATGAGACACTATTTCTCCCACATGATAGGTTTGAATCACAGCATGGGGTTGTAGACTTGCGAGTTGGTTTGGCGGAACCTGCGCAAAAATTGAGATAGACGCCAGTTGTTCAACTGTTGCTTTCATAGCGTTAATTGATGAAGTCGTTCAATAAATTTGGCAATCCTTGATTGATAGCGACAAGGGTTCATCAATCAATTCATGAATCTGTCCTTTTCTGTTTGGAACCCTATCGCATCCGTGAGTAGATTGGAGGAATCAGCTTTAGGCAATTGAATAGATGTAAGGTACCGCCTGCTTCATGAAAGTCATGAAATTTTTCATCGCTGCAGCCATATTTGACCTCTTGCCTGCATGGCTTTCTAAGCATGAATCGTTGTGCAGATCAGCCGCACAACGATTCGTGCAGGAAACCTATCGCAAATCATGTTGCGGCAAGCAGTAGACCAAGCAATAGACCGGAACCTACCCTCATTCCAGTTACCTTCCCGCACGGTATGTCTTCTCACACGGTATGTCTTCTCACACGGTATGTCTTCTCGCAGGCAAAGAATGAACCAGAGGTAGCTTGTATGACATCTTCATCCCACAGCAGCATAACCACATTGCCAGCCCCCAAGCCCAATTCACGCCCCTGGTACCATCCAACAATCTCACCAGAGCATGGAGTCTACGTGGTGCTGCTGGTATCGTTTCTGCTGGGGGCAGCGGCGGCTGTGCAATGGACTTGGGCAACCACGCTCGCGTTGATTTGCGCTGTTTGCGGCTTTCAGGCAGAGCATCCACTCATCGTTCAGCTTAAGCAGCGCCGTAAAGCAAAACCGCGATTGCTATTTTGGGGCAGTCTCTATGCTGGAGTAGCACTGGCAATCGCACTGTACTTGTACTGGCAGCAAGGCGAAGTGCTGTTGCCCCTGTTGGGAATTTATATAGGGGCGATCGCCGCCTTAGGAATGGATGCCGTCTCAGTGTTTTATCGACAACAGAGATCCATTCTGAATGAGCTGATGACTTTCTTTGCCGTTTGTTTGTCTGCGCCCTTTGCCTACGTGGTGACAACAGGAACAATGTCAGCTTCGGTTGTCGGCTTGTGGCTTTTGAATGGCTTATTCTTCTCGAGTTCTATTTTTACGCTAAAGTTGCGCAAGCATAAACACCATTCCATCATCTCCAGCTTGGTTTATCATGCGATCGCTTCTTTTGTGATCTTGGGTTTGTGGGCGATTGGTTGGCTCTGCAGTATGGTGGCACTTACATTTGGCGTGGCCTTACTCAAATTCGGCATCATTCTGTGGCGAAAAGATTGGTACTGCACAACCAAAATTCAGTTTGTTGCCTTGCTAGAAACGACAATGTCGTTCCTGTTTCTCGTCATGACGGCGTTATCCCTCCTCCCAGCCTACATTTAGCGATCGCCCGATTGGTTCGGATCGGCATTGTCGGCCATCACTTCTGCTAATGCGGCCTTGGTTCGGGCTACAGATAGGCGAATTCGCTCAATTTGCGATTCGTAAGCGACTCTTTGCTCTTTTGATGCATTCTCTGGATTGGCCCTCAAAATTTGCTCATAGTAGCGAAAGATTTGAAATGCGTAGCTGGCAACCGCTACTTGCGGTCGTGTCAAGGAAGAGACACAGACCGCCAAATCTGCACAGGTTGCCGAATGCGGCAACACAAATACATCTGCATAGAGCGGTGGAATCACGTGCGATCGAGTTTTCAGCTCTTCCAAGATTGTCAAGGCGTCTTCCGACAGCTCGCCATCAAAATCTGCCAAAAAGTTAAGCAGCGACAACAACAACAAATCCGAAAGTTTTTGCTTCAATCTAGAACCACTCAGTTGCAATCAACGTCTTTAAAATTCTAACAGGCCACACGTCATTGGCTAGGGTTTAGATAATAAGACAGGCTGATGGATTCTCGTTTTCCAAGATTAGCACGGCGACAAGTCGTTAGCTGTTTTCGAGATATGAATTCATACTCAATCGCTATGAGCAAATCACTCATAGAAAACGGTTTTGTCAAGCAAGTTTGTTTTTCTGAAATTAAACCCACGCGATCGCTGTTCTCATCTTTAGCTGTAATGATAATTATGGGAATTTGCGGATGAGTCACCTTGAGATGGTGGTAAACATCAGAACCGGACTGGCAGCGAAGCTCCCAATTCAAAATAATGAGATCTGGACGAAATACTTGAATCATCCAAGATTCAACACTATATTTGGCACGAATGCTAACCTGATAGCCTTTTGCATTAAGCTCTAGAGCAATAAAACGAGGTAAATTGTTGCGATCGTCAATGATCAGAATACGGGGAACCATGGAAGTACAAAACTAGAGTATTGCTACCATCCATCAAACGATCGCAGAAAGAATGAGAGCCAGCTTAAGGTTCCTTAAAGCTTTGAAATGAAAACCGATACTTGTTACATTAAGCGGACTGTTGGGCCGCAAACAGGGTGAAATTTGGCATCCTCACCCGCACCTTTTAGATTTCTTCACAATATTTTATGCTGCTTTCAACAAATTCTCAGGAAATCCTTAGAAACTGCATGAATACTGAATCGATGCTCAACAGATGAGTCACCATCTTGGTCGAGCACTTGACCGAGATGGGTGAGTGATATAACGCTCAATGCGAGATTGGTGATTGTATTTTTTGCAAGCCTTTGCTGAGTAGGAGTTTCAAAAAAGACTGATCCGAGCCAACCTAGCACTGACTGTTATATGTTGTTGAGCATATTTTCTTGATGGTTGCAATTCCTGATGATTGTGTGAGTAAAGCTCCCAATTTTCGCACAAAAGACCATACGACAAGTTTTACTGTAGAGCCAAGTTTTATCAAAATGCTGGCCAATCAATCAATCCTTGATTGGCTAAGCCTTCTCTACAAAAAACTGTCCGTGAGTCAGACGCACAACCATTGATGGAACATGAACTTTCGTATGCCCAAACCTTATGAATTTTGCTGAAATTGATGAATTGCCCGCGGCATTACACGCTGTTGCTGAGTATAGGTCCCTATCACTTGGTCAAGTTCTTTTCCATCGCAATGACAAAGTACAGATGATTTATGCTGTAAAGTCAGGTCAACTTCGGCTCCTACATTACACTAAAAGCGGGCAGTCGATTAGCCATTACGCTGTGCAAATTGGTGAAATTTGTTCAGAGGTTTCTCTATTTTTGGATGTTTATACCTGTAGTGCGATCGCCGAGTCCCCTACTCAAGTTTTAGCTTTTCCGAAGCAAGCATTCCTTGATGCACTTCGGCAACATGTGGATTGGGCCATCGCCGTTATGATGCAGCTTACGTATCGATTGCACACCACTAAAGTCATGTTAGAGTTACGCAGCATTCGTTCTGCCCAAGAACGGGTGCTGCATTACTTACAGTTTCTCGCAACCCCCGAAAAAAACGTTATCGTTCTTGAGCAACCCTTAAAGAATATTGCTGCCGATCTCAGCATCAGCCCTGAAGTTTTATCGCGGACGCTGACCCAACTGGAAGATGCTGGAGCGATCGCCCGCGAAAAACGCAGAATTACTTTGCTGGAGTCATCCGCATAACCATTCACGAATTAAGCAAGATGTAAATAGTGCAGGCTAAACAGTTGTTGATCATCTGTCCATACCGCCCTGGTTCGAAACCCAGCCAAAGCAGCTAGTTCCTGAAACTCATGAATCGTGTACTTATATGAGTTCTCAGTACGAAGGGTTTCGCCTGCTCGAAAGCTAATAGCCGTATCTCCAAGATGAATGACTTGGTCAATACAACTGACAAGATTCATTTCAATCCGTCCAATTGAATTGTAAGTCGCTTGATACTCAAATTGATTTAAATCAAAATCGGCACCTAATTCTCGATTGATGCGCTCAAGCAAATTGAGTGCAAAGGCAGCCGATACCCCTTTTGCATCATCATAAGCAGGTTCCAAGATGGCCTTATCTTTTTTAAGATCTACCCCAATCAAAAAATCACCATTTGGATTAAGAAAAATCGCTGCATTTTTGAGAAACTGCACGACATCATCAGGTTCCAAATTGCCAATAGAAGAGCCGGGAAAGAAGCCAACTTTATGTTTTTGATGAATTGCAGCAATGTACGGTAAGTTCAACGGTTGAGTATAGTCTGCACAAATTGCGATCGCCTGCAAATCAGGATAATCTGCCGCCAAACGACTGCACGACTCCTGCAAATGTTGTTTAGAAATATCCAGTCCAACATATGTTGCCAGATTTGGCATCGCATCCAACAGGATGCGAATTTTTTGACTACTGCCACTGCCAAATTCGATCAGCGCTCCATTCCCAATCAACGCTGCAATTTCCGACGCGTAAGTTTGCAAAATGGCGATTTCGGTTCGCGTTAGGTAGTATTCATCCAATTCGCAAATTTCATCAAATAATTCAGCCCCTCGCTTGTCGTAGAGCAGCTTCGGCGACATGACTTTTTGAGGCTGGCTCAATCCATGTATCACCTCTGCCCGAATATCATGCAATGGTGGATGCAAATCATAAAGCTTGAGGCGGGGTTGGTGCAGAGAAGTCGTCATGGCAAGTTTAAGAAAGAATGAATGGCAAAAATACAGTGTGGTCGTATCAAGTTCGGTTTACGAATCGCAATCACAGAGAAAGTAGAGTACAACCTCCGTTGCGCCCAGGTTAGGGAATTTGAGTTGAGATGACTGCGGCAGAACAGTTCAAAACTGAAGGAAAGCTCACAGCAGCAGATAGTCAACCAGATAATTCGCTAGTGAGCCAAGCGAATCCCACTGAACTGCCAGCGAGTTTCAGGAGGGAAAAAGTTACGGTAGCTAGAGCGAATGTGGCTCAGAGAAGTTGCGCATGAACCACCCCGCAGCACCATTTGATTGCACATAAATTTGCCGTTATATTCCCCTACGGCACCCGGTGCAGGCTGAAAACCGGGATAGGCAAGATAGGCACTCTGAGTCCATTCCCAAACATCTCCAAAGATTTGATCGGGGCGCGTTGTCCCTTGGGCAGGAATGGGATGAAAAAAGCCATGGTCAACAAAGTTTCCGTGTAATGGCACTTGATCGGCTGCAACTTCCCACTCGGCTTCTGTCGGTAAGCGCTTGCCTGCCCAACGAGCGAATGCATCGGCCTCATAGTAGCTAACATGGCAAACTGGTTCGTGCTCATTGATAGGGCGCATTCCCTGTAATGTCATAACCCACCATTGCCCATCTATCTGCTCCCAGTAGAGGGGCGATCGCCATTGCTCGGTTTGCACAGTTGCCCAACCTGCCGATAGCCAGTATTCCGATTTTTGGTAACCACCTGCCTGTATAAACTCTAGGTATTCACCATTGGTGGTTAGCTGAGCGGCGAGCCAATAATCTTGCAAGTAAACAGAGTGCCGAGGCTGTTCATTGTCAAAAGCAAACGCTTCGCCCTCGTACCCAATGGCATAGATTCCACCGGGATAATCCAACCAACGTTCGGTTGCCTGCACTGGGCCAGCCACCGTTGGTAATTCCGAACGGTAGGCAGGGCGCAGAGGGTTACCCGCCAAAATGTGCTTAATATCTGTCACCAACAGTTCTTGGTGCTGTTGCTCGTGATGCAACCCCAACCCCACAAGCGACAGTATCTCTACATTGTGCGATGGTGAGCGATTCAATGAATTCAACAGCGATCGCATTGCTTCATCTACATAGGCTCGGTATTGATATACCTGTTCCACAGTAGGTCGAGAGAGTATACCCCGCTGCGGGCGAGGATGTCGTTGCCCTACCGCCTCGTAATACGAATTGAAGAGATAGGTAAACTGAGGATGAAATACCTCATACCCAGGTAGATAAGGAACCAGCAAAAAAGTTTCAAAAAACCAAGTTGTATGCGCCAAATGCCACTTAGGTGGACTCACATCTGGCATACTCTGGATGACATAATCTTCAATGGCCAAAGGTTGGCAAAGCCATTCGCTGAGTTGACGAATTAGTTGATACTGCTCAACAACAGAAAGTTGCGTTTGGCGAGAGACAAGGGGAAGAGAATAAACCATGCTATCTAAAGACTAGGGTACAGGGTACGTCGACTTTCATCCTTTTTTGATGCAGCAAGCATTAAACCTGACTGCTCAAAAAGTAGCCAATTGCAACTGCAAAATAAGTTTAAGAAGTGAGCTGGGATACGGAACAAGCCTCCTAAATATCAGCTTCTATGCATTCACCGCTGGCTCCTGAATCCTCAATTGAACCAAAGAAGCGAATACCCCTCAACCGGAATCTGACCTTAAGTGTCTAGAATCTAATTGCAGAAAATGAGATTTAGCTGAGATTCTCCGAAAATTTCGATCGCGGTATTTAGTGATGCCTCAAATATCGCTCAGCTTATCCCAATCAAAATCATGCTGAGGGTCATTATTATTTCTACCCTACGATACTTACCCAAAAATCCTATCTCAATTTCAATTTTGCAGATTGGATTTTTTCGAATTGGAATAAAATCAATCCTCAAAAAGTATGACTAAACTTTATTCAAAGCTAGAGAGTAAGACGGTTTCATAAACATTAGTTTCATAAACATTAAATGATGCTCGACATCTCCCACTTTATAAGGTCAAATTTGATTCTGGCTTTTACTTAATATATTAAATTATGAAAAAATTGTTGAGAAATTTCAAGGAATTTTGAGTTGTGAATTGGATTTTTTTTGATTAAGAAAATCTGAAGAAATGTCGGACTTGATTCAAATCAACGACAGTAAGGAGGGCTGTTATTATAGGCTCTTTTAAAAATTAGTTAACTCATATTTGGCATAGCTCAGAGATATGATAGATGCTCAAAAAAATCGGGCAACACAGCAGTGGCATACTGCATTGGATAGGCTGATCTTGCTAAGCTATCGCTCCTATGATCTCAATAGCTATCTGCACGAAATGACTCAGGCTGTGAGCCAATTATTAGAATCTGACTGGTCGATTGTCACACTCTGTGAAGCGACCAGGGTCAAAATTATTGCTAGCACACTAGATATTAGCGATTCGGAAAAAGAATATGAAGTCCATGAAAGTATTTCGGAAATCGTGCTCCGCAGTGGAAGACCTTACTTGATTGAGGATGCTCACAACCATTCTGAAGAAATGGAGCGGATGGAGGGCTATGTCTGTTATTTGGGGGTGCCACTAAAAAGTTCACAGGGTCGGATCATTGGCACGATTTGTTCATTTAGCATGCATCCACAGTGGTACAACGCGCAAATCATCGCAACAGTAGAACAATTTGCAGAGCGAATTGCAACAGCGCTTGATAATTATTGCTTGTACTACCAACAACAAGAGTCCAATGGTGTACTAGCAGCAGAAATCACGAAACGAACACTAGAACTACATGAAGCACAAGCCAAGCTGATTGAGCATGAGCGTCTTGCAGCCATTGGTGAATTTGCAGCCATGATCGTTCATGAGATTCGCAATCCGCTAACAACTATTCAAATGGGATTGAACTATTTTGCCAAGCTTGAGCTTCATCAATCGGCGCGATCGCGGCTTTTATTGGCAATGGATGAAGCAAAACGATTGGGCAATCTTTTGCAAGAAATTTTGTCTTACTCCAAACCTCAAATTTTACGATTCACTGAAATTAATATTGACAGCTTGATTCAAGAATTACTAATTTTATTGCGTTCAATGCCAGAGGCAGAAGGGCGCTCGATTGAGTATGTTCCCGTTGTTTTACCTTTATTGATTTCGGGCGACTCAGAAAAGTTGAAACAGGTGTTTATTAATTTGATTCGTAATGCGTGCGAAGCGGCCCAATCGGGGGATACGATACGGTGGGTTGTTCAAGTGAGTTCTCCCTCACATATCTGTATTTCTGTTCACAATGGGGGGGTGCCCATTCCTGCTGATGTTCTCTCCCGGGTTATGCAGCCTTTTTACTCTACAAAGCCGGAAGGAACTGGCTTAGGATTAGCGATCGCTAAACGCATTGTAGAAGCTCATCATGGCCAACTCCTCGTCGAATCATCTGAAGCCAAGGGAACAATCTTCACGGTTCGATTGCCGATGTATCATTAACTAAATTCAGGAGTCGCTTCAATTGCTGAATTTTTAGCTAACCCATAGACAAGGCACACAGAGCAATTTGATTACACCCCTTGAATAGGGTCAGTTTTGGATAAGCAGAAAACCCCATAACTGTTTTGCCAGCCGCAATTGCTGAATATATTGGCCCTCCTGCGCGAAGGGCTTTGAGAGCATAAGGCGGCGGAGCTGCGTAATGACTTATGTAGAAGGTCGTTAGGATTGGGCTAAAACTCTGCAGACATGGCTGGGAAATTTCATACAAATGCGCTGGTTTTAACCGGATTCATTCCTTCTTAGCTACCCAAAAAGAATTTTGGGCATCCTCTAACTAAAGCCAGCGATCGCCCAGTTTATCCCTGATTCGGGCGATCGCTACTGCATCTCGTGTTGAGGTAAAAGTCCATGCCTAAGAGGTTCCAGTTTGCGATCGCTACCC
The DNA here is from genome assembly GCF_050565595.1 of Leptolyngbya sp. AN02str. Lineage (NCBI taxonomy): Bacteria > Bacillati > Cyanobacteriota > Cyanophyceae > Leptolyngbyales > Leptolyngbyaceae > Leptolyngbya > Leptolyngbya sp. AN02str. Next base: position 8,842 of record NZ_JBNXVR010000033.1, read on the forward strand.
TAACAGCTACCATGGCCTTGCTCAGCTTAAAGCCGACTCCTCCCGTCTTGGCACAGATCGCGGCTGATGGAACCCTCTCCACCACCGTTAACAGCTCCGATTCCCTCAACTTCGTCATCGACAATGGCAGCCGCAGCGGCGGCAACCTGTTTCATAGTTTTCGCGAGTTCTCGGTTCCCACAGGCGGCTCCGCCCACTTCAACAACGCTGCCGATATTCAAACCATCTTTGGTCGGGTCACGGGTTCCAGTGCTTCCAATATTGATGGAATGATTCGAGCCAACGGGACTGCAAGCCTGTTTCTGCTCAATCCCAACGGCATTTTGTTTGGGCCAAATGCCGCCCTAAACCTAGGTGGGTCGTTTGTGGGCAGCACCGCCAACAGCATTCGCTTTGCTGATGGCAGCGTATTTAGTGCGGTCAATCCGGCGGCATCGTCGCTACTGACTGTGAGCGCTCCGGTTGGGCTGCAACTGGGAGCCAATGCAGGCCCCATTCAGCTGCAAGGCCCAACGCCAAACCCCTCTGTGTTTCATGGGTTGCAGGTGGCACCGGGGCAAACTTTGGCGTTGGTCGGTAGCACGTTGGATTTGGCTCAGGCCAATCTCTACGCCCCAGATGGCCAGGTGGAACTATGGGCTGTTCGCAATGCGGACATCATGATAGATCCAACGGGTTGGTATCTTGCTGGAACTGAACCCGCCACCACCGACTGGGGAACCGCAACCTTGCGACAATTGTCCTCAGTGGATGTGGGTCGGCGCTTCGACTCACCAGACTTTTTTTCTTCGTATGATGGCGGCTCGATTCAAGTGCGGGCTCGCGGGCTCACCCTGCAAGATGGCTCCAGTTTGCTCTCCAGTACCAATGGCCGAGTGAGTGAAGACACAATCACCATTAACACGACAGAATTTGTGGAACTGTTGGCTGCTTCCTCGTCGTTGCATAGTCCAACTGCCGGTATCAGCACAGTTGCTTATGGCGATGGGGCACGAGGTGCCAACATTCTTGTTGAAACGCCGCAACTCCGGGTGCGAAATGGAGCCTGGATTCAATCTAGTGTTTCATCTCCATTTAACCCCGCTACGTTCCAACCCATCTCTAGCAATAACTCCCGCAGCGGGGATATCGTCATTCGCGCTCAGGATGTAGAAATCATTGGAGCAACCACATTTCGGAGCCCCTTCTTACCGCCCGATGCCCCTATGGATTCTCCTGGGAATCTGCTGCCCAGCGCAATTACCACTGTTTTGGTGTCTCCCGGTACCAATGTAACTAGTGGAAATATTTCTGTAACGGCAGAGCGGGTGCGCTTGCTAGAAGGAGGCCGCATCAGTACCGATTTGGTGGCTTTGAATGCTCCTGGGTTTACTTTGGTGCCCACGGGGCGAACTGGCGATATCACGATTGAAGCATCAGAAATCCTCGAGATTGAGGGAGTAACCCCGCGTGGAATGGTGGCTGCGGTGATTAGTTCCGTTCAGCCGGGAGCCGAGGGGCAGGGTGGTAATGTGACGGTGCGCAACACTGGACAACTTGTGCTGCGCAATGGCGGCACAATCTCGACCACCATGGCTGGCTCTGGGACAGCGGGAAATGTCGTGATTCAAGCGCGTGATATTCAGGTTAGCGACCCGGTGATTGATGTTGTTAGCCGAACAGTTGGGGGCATTACCGCAACGCTTGGCGAACGTGGCCGTGGGCAAGGGGGCAGCATCGATATTCGAGCAGCGCGCTTACAGGTGTTTAATGGTGGGCAAGTGCTTGCATCCAGCTTGGGTTTGGGGAAGGCCGGCAGTGTGATCTTGAACGTTGCCGATATCCGAGTTTCGGGGCAGGCTCCGGTTGTTCGCACAGGGCAAATCCTTCCCAGTACGATTGGGGCTTCTTCGGTCAGTGAGTTTGCGGCGGGCTCGGTTGATATTACAACCGATGCGTTGCGGGTCGAGAATGGCGCGATCCTGTCGGTGAGCAATAGCGGCAGCGGAGATGCGGGCAACTTGATTGTCAACTCTCGCAACATTATTTTGGTGGACAAAGCCAACCTGCGAGCCGAGGTGAATGGAGGCGGCCAGGGCAATATTCAATTAACTGCGAATGAAGTTATTCTTCTGCGGCAGGGCAGCACCATTACCACCAATGCTCAAGGCACTTCCACCGGGGGCAATATCACGGCCAATGCGGCGTTCATTGTGGGCATTCCATCGGAGAACAGCGATATCATCGCCAATGCATTTGAGGGAGCAGGTGGGAATATTGACATCACGGCTCAGGGCATTATTGGGCTTCAATATCGCAATACCTTAACGCCAAGACTGGATCCCACGAACGACATTACCGCGAGTTCTCAATTCAGCCTGAATGGTACGGTTCAAATCAACAACCTTGCGCTTGACCCGGTCTCTAGCCTCAGTGCGTTACCCACGGATGTGCTAGATTCCAGCCAACAGGTTGCCCAAACGTGCTCAAATACTCAATCTAGTCAGTTTGTGGCGACGGGACGAGGGGGAATTCCTGAAAACCCGACTCAAGGTATTGGGGCCGATCGCACCTGGTCTGATTTGCGTCAGCTTCCGACGAACAGCGCATCGGTTTTAGAAAACACACCGATTTCTAGCACACCTCTCCATTTAGAAGATGCGGTGATTGAGGCAACCAATTTAAGCGTCAATGCCCAAGGCCAACTGCAACTCATTGCCCAGACCGAAACATCAGTTCAACATCGGGCACCTGCGACCTGTAGCGCTGCTGCGGTTTCATAGGGTGTTTGCTTGCCAAAGCCCTACGAGGCATTCCATATAGCTAAGGAATGCCTGATCACATGGGCTTTCAAGTAGATGTACTGAATTGCGTAATTTCTCTTAGTCCACAAACCCGTCCTTACGGGAGTTCTCCGATAAGGGCGATCGCTTTATCTTGTCCAGAGGAAAGTATTGATGAGATTCCGGGCTACTACAGTCACACTAACGGTCACCTTGGCCTTGCTCAGCTTAAAGCCGACTTCTCCCGTCTTGGCGCAGATCGCGGCTGATGGAACCCTCTCCACCACCGTTAACAGCTCCGATTCCCTCAACTTCGTCATCGACAATGGCAGCCGCAGCGGCGGCAACCTGTTTCATAGTTTTCGCGAGTTCTCGGTTCCCACAGGCGGCTCTGCCCACTTCAACAACGCTGCCGATATTCAAACTATCTTTGGTCGGGTCACGGGTTCTAGTGCTTCCAATATTGATGGAATGATTCGAGCCAACGGGACTGCAAGCTTGTTTCTGCTCAATCCTAACGGCATTTTGTTTGGGCCAAATGCCGCCCTAAACCTGGGTGGGTCGTTTGTGGGCAGCACCGCCAACAGCATTCGCTTTGCCGATGGCACCGTATTTAGTGCGGTCAATCCGGCAGCATCATCGTTGCTGACTGTGAGCGCTCCGGTTGGGCTGCAATTGGGGAACAATGCAGGCCCTATTCAACTGCAAGGCCCAACGCCAGTTTTCCCTGGCCCACCGTTTTTTGGCCCACCTGCCTTTAGTGGTTTGCAGGTGGCACCGGGGCAAACCCTGGCATTGGTGGGCAGCAATGTGAATCTGGCTCAGGCCAATCTCTATGCCCCAGATGGCCAGGTGGAACTGTGGGCCGTCCGCAATGCGGATGTGGTGATGAACCCAACAGGTTGGTATCTCGCTGGAACTGAACCCGCTGCCACCGACTGGGGAACCGTAACCTTGCAGCAATTGTCCTCGGTGGATGTGGGTCGGCGCTTCGACTCACCAGACTTTTTTTCTTCGTATGATGGCGGCTCGATTCAGGTACGGGCTCGCGGGCTCACCCTGCAAGATGGCTCCAGTTTGCTCTCCAGTACCAATGGCCGAGTGAGTGAAGACACAATCACCGTGAACACGACAGAATTTGTGGAACTGTTGGGGGCCTCCTCGCCGTTTCACAATCGAACTGCAGGCATCAACACGGTTGCCTATGGCGATGGGGCACAGGGTGCCGACATTCTTGTTGAAACGCCACAACTCCGGGTGCGAAATGGAGCCTGGATTCAGTCTAATGTTTCATCTCTATTTAATTTCGCTACGTTTCAAACCATCTCTAGCAATAACTCCCGCAGTGGAGATATCGTCATTCGCGCTCAGGATGTAGAAGTCATTGGAGAAACCCCATTTCGGAGCCCCTTCTTACCGCCCGATGCCCCTATCGATACCCCTGGGAATACGGTGCCCAGCGCAATTACCACTGTTTTAGGGGCTCCCGGTACCAATGTAACCAGTGGGAATATTTCTGTAACGGCAGAGCGGGTACGCTTGCTAGAAGGAGGCCGCATCAGTACCGATCTGTTGGGTTTAAATATGCCTGGGTTTACGTTTGTGCCTACAGGTCGAACTGGCGATATCACGATCGAAGCATCAGAAATCCTCGACATTGAGGGAGCAACTCGGGGAAGGATGGTAGCTGCAGTGATTAGTTCTGTTCAACCAGGGGCTTCGGGGCAGGGTGGCAATGTGACGGTGCGCAACACTGGACAACTTGTGCTGCGCAATGGCGGCACAATCTCGACCACCATGGCTGGCTCTGGGACAGCGGGAAATGTCGTGATTCAAGCGCGTGATATTCAGGTTAGCGACCCGGTGATTGATGTTTTTAGCCAAACGGTTGGGGGCATTACCGCAACGCTTGCTGAAAGTGGCCGTGGGGAAGGGGGCAGTATCGATATTCGAGCAGCGCGCTTACAGGTGTTTAATGGTGGGCAAGTGCTTGCATCCAGCTTAGGTTTGGGGAAGGCCGGCAGTGTGACCTTGAACGTTGCCGATATCCGAGTTTCGGGGCAGGCTCCGGTTATCCCCACGGGGCAAATCCTTCCTAGTACGATTGGGGCTTCTTCGGTCAGCGAGTTTGCGGCGGGCTCGGTTGATATTACAACCGATGCGTTGCGGGTCGAGAATGGCGCGATCCTGTCGGTGAGCAATAGCGGCAGCGGAGATGCGGGCAACTTGATTGTCAACTCTCGCAACATTATTTTGGTGGACAAAGCCAACCTGCGAGCCGAGGTGAATGGAGGCGGCCAGGGCAATATTCAATTAACTGCGAATGAAGTTATTCTTCTGCGGCAGGGCAGCACCATTACCACCAATGCTCAAGGCACTTCCACCGGGGGCAATATCACGGCCAATGCGGCGTTCATTGTGGGCATTCCATCGGAGAACAGCGATATCATCGCCAATGCATTTGAGGGAGCAGGTGGGAATATTGACATCACGGCTCAGGGCATTATTGGGCTTCAATATCGCAATACCTTAACGCCAAGACTGGATCCCACGAACGACATTACCGCGAGTTCTCAATTCAGCCTGAATGGTACGGTTCAAATCAACAACCTTGCGCTTGACCCGGTCTCTAGCCTCAGTGCGTTACCCACGGATGTGCTAGATTCCAGCCAACAAGTTGCCCAAACGTGCTCGAATACTCAATCCAGTCGGTTTGTGGCAACGGGGCGAGGGGGAATCCCCGAAAACCCAACCCAGGGCATTGGAGGCGATCGCACCTGGTCTGATTTGCGTCAGCTTCCGACGAACAGCGCCGCTGTTTTAGAAAGCTCACCCGTTTTAGAGAGTACGCCGGTTTCTAGCACACCCGCCCATTCAGAAGATGCGGTGATTGAGGCAACCAATTTAAGCGTCAATGCCCAAGGCCAACTGCAACTCATTGCCCAGACCGAAACATCAGTTCAACATCGGGCACCTGCGACCTGTAGCGCTGCTGCGGTTTCATAGGGTGTTTGCTTGCCAAAGCCCTACAGACCGATAGCTCCTCCCCAAAAAAGCGTCAGAGCCATTACATATACATATAGCTAAGGGATGCTTGGTCACATGGGCTTTCAAGTAGATGTACTGAATTGCGTAATTTCTCTTAGTCCACAAACCCGTCCTTACGGGAATTCTCAGATAGGGGGCGATCGCTCTATCTTGTCCAGAGGAAAGTATTGATGAGATTCCAGGCTACTCCAGTCACACTAACAGTTACCTTGGCTTTATTAAGCCTAGGGGTGGCTTCACCTGTTTTGGCACAGATCGCAGTCGATGGAACCCTCTCCACCACCGTCACCAGCTCCAATTCCCTCAACTTCGTCATCGAAAATGGCAACCGCAGCGGCGGCAACCTGTTTCATAGTTTTCGCGAGTTCTCGGTTCCCACAGGTGGATCTGCCCACTTCAACAACGCTGCCGATATTCAAACCATCTTTGGTCGGGTCACGGGTTCTAGTGCTTCCAATATTGATGGAATGATTCGAGCCAACGGGACTGCAAGCCTGTTTCTGCTCAATCCTAACGGCATTTTGTTTGGGCCAAATGCCTCGTTGAATCTGGGTGGGTCGTTTGTGGGCAGCACCGCCAACAGCATTCGCTTTGCCGATGGCACCGTATTTAGTGCGGTCAATCCGGCAGCATCATCGCTACTGACTGTGAGCGCTCCGGTTGGGCTGCAACTGGGAGCCAATGCAGGCCCCATTCAACTGCAAGGCCCATTGCCAAACCCCTCTGTGTTTCATGGGTTGCAGGTGGCACCAGGGCAGACTTTGGCGTTGGTCGGCAGCACGTTGGATCTGGCTCAGTCCAAACTCTATGCCCCAGATGGACAGGTGGAACTATGGGCTGTTCGCAATGCGGACATCATGATAGATCCAACGGGTTGGTATCTCGCTGGAACTGAACCCGCCGCCACCGATTGGGGAACCGTAACCTTGCGACAATCCTCGCTGGTGAATACGGGCAGGCTTTCAAGAGAAGTAGACTCTGCACAACCCTATAACGGAGGATGGATTCAGGTGCGGGCCCGCGGGCTCACCCTTCAGGATGGCTCAAGCCTGGTTTCCAGCACCAACGGTGCCAGAAGAGGACGAGCGATTTCCGTTAGAACCACTGAGTTTGTGGAACTGTTGGGTGCTTCTGCACCGCTTCAAGATCGAACCGCGGGCATTAGCACGGTTGCCTATGGATCTGGGGCAACGGCTGGAGACATCATCATTGAGACACCTCAATTGCGATTGAGCAACGGAGCCTGGATTCAATCGAGTTTTTCGGGGCTTGATGAATTTTTTATGCCGAAACCCGGCGAGAACGATAACTCAAGAAGTGGAAATATCACGATTCGCGCTAGAGATGTTGAAGTTAGAGGAGACACACCATTTCCTAACCCTCTCTTGCCGCCAGGCACACCCCTAACTACGCGAGGAAATATTCTGCCAACGGCAATCACCACGATTTTGTCTTCTGCTGGAACGAATGTTGAAAGTGGAACGATTTCAATTACGGCGGAACGCGTTCGACTTTTAGAAGGAGGAGTCATCAGTGCGAATTTATTTGGCCCTCTAGACTCTAATTCAAGCTTGGTATCCACAGGCCGAACCGGCGATATCTCAATTCGGGCAACAGAAAGTGTCGAGATTGAAGGGATGACGCGTGGAAATATCCTGGCTTCTATTGTTAACTCCATTCAAGGAGCCGCTCAAGGGCAGGGTGGCTCTATCACGGTTGATACTGGGCGATTGCTGTTACGAAATGGCGGAACGATTTCTAGTTCAATGTCTGGAATGGGGGTCGCTGGAAGTATCAATATTCGAGCGAATGAAGTTACTGTTCGCGACTATGCAGTTGACAGCGTTAGCAGAGCCCCAAGTGGCATTATCGCCATTGTCAATCAAGGTGGCATGGGTCAAGGTGGCAGTGTCGATGTAAGGGCCAATCGCTTACAAATACTGGACGGGGGGCAGATCCTCGCGTCCAGTTTAGGGCAAGGAACGGCTGGTAATGTGGACCTCAACATTAACACCATTACCGTTCGAGGTGGATCTCAACCGTTCAGTGATGGGCGAATTGTTCCCAGCACGATTGGGGCATCCTCCGTTAGCGATCGCGCAGCAGGTTCGGTGAATATCACGGGTGGTGTATTGCAGATACAAGATGGAGCCACGATATCTGTTGGCAACACTGGTTCAGGTGATGCTGGTAACCTGACGATTAATGCTCAAAATATTCTTTTGAATAACCGGGCCAGCCTGGAGGCCCAGGTGAATGGGGGCGGCCAGGGCAATATTCAGTTAACCGCGAATGAAATTATTCTTTTGCGGCAGGGCAGCACCATTACCACCAATGCTCAAGGCGCATCCATCGGGGGCAATATCACGATTGATTCGGCGTTTATTGTCGGTGTGCCAAACGAAAATAGTGACATCATTGCCAATGCGTTTCAAGGAGCAGGCGGCAATATTGACATCACGGCTCAGGGCATTATTGGGCTTGAGTTTCGCGATACGTTAACGCCAAGAGCCAATGTCACCAATGACATCACCGCGAGTTCTCAATTCAGTGTGAATGGCACGGTTCAAATTAACAATCTTGCCGTCGACCCGGTCTCTAGTCTCAGCGCACTTCCTACTGATGTGGCCGATTCTAGCCAACAAGTTGCCCAAACGTGCTCGAATACTCAATCCAGTCGGTTTATCGCGACGGGGCGAGGGGGAGTTCGTGAAAACCCGACTCAGGGTATTGGGGCCGATCGCGCCTGGTCTGATTTGCGTCAGCTTCCGACCAACAGCGCCGCTGTTTTAGAAAGCTCACCCGTTTTAGAGAGCTCACCGGTTTCTAGTACATCCTTCCATTCAGCAGATGCGGTAATTGAGGCAACCAATTTAAGCGTCAATGCCCAAGGCCAACTTCAACTCATTGCCCAGGCAGAAATACCGGCTCAAAATCGTGCGCCGACAACATGCAGTGCTGTTCCAAATTAATGCTCAGCCATCATCTCCAGAATGCGTTCGAATCAAAGTCCTTCATATTTACAGATAATTTAGAAAGATGCTGCGCTATTCCAAGAATCGTTCCCGTTCTCTGCTCTATCTTCGTTGGATTTCTCCGCTGCGTTATTTATTGATTGGTCTGCTCAGTTTATCTATGGTGGTTGTCGGGTTTCCTGGAGTCGCCATGGATTCTGTTTCACCCGTGACCTCTACCGACCCCGCTGAGGTGACTTCCACTTCGCTTCTGGAAGAAGGGCGTAGATTCTATGCAGCGGGCGAGTTTGCAAGGGCGATCTCAGTGTGGCGGCAGGCTACGCAGGAGTATGCGACCCGTGGCGATCGCCTCAATCAAGCATTGAGCTTGAGCTATTTGTCGTTAGCCCACCAAGAGCTAAACCAATGGACGGAAGCAAGCAACGCGATTGAAGAGAGTTTGAGCCTTTTGGAGAGCGTCAATTCCGGCGAAAAAACGATTGTGTTGGCTCAGGCTTTGAATACAAAAGCGGGATTGCTACTGCACACAGGGCAAACGGAATCGGCATTTAGCACTTGGGAGCAGGCGGCAACGCTGTATCAACAAGCCAATGATCCGCTGGGAGCTTTGGGGGCACAAATTAATCAGGCGCAGGCGTTGCGAGCGCTCGGTTTTTATCGTCGCTCGCGAGAACAGTTGGAAGCCATTAACCAACGCTTGTCCACCATGCCAGATTCCAACGTCAAGCTGAGTGGTTTGCGTAATTTGGGCATGACCCTGCGGTTAATTGGAGATCTATCTGCAAGCCAGTCAGCGCTGGAAGAAAGTGTGGCGATCGCCCAACGCATGAATGCTACAACCGAAATGAGTTCCTCATTTTTGGCTTTGGGCAGAGCTGTGACAGATCAGGGTGACCTGACAACGGGACTTGAGTATTTCCAAGCGGCTGAGCGTCATGCGGTCAATTCAATAGACTTGCTGCGGGCTCGGCTCAACCAGCTCCGGATCTACACAGACAATGCGCCCCTTATTGATGAAGCGCAATGGCATCCCATTGAGGCGCTTGCTTATGCAATTTATCAGCAGCTTGTGGTCCTGCCTCCCAGCCATTTTTCAATTTATGGAGCTGTAAACTTGGTGACTCATTTAGCCAAGTTGGATGATGCTCGCCAGCCAGTTCCCCATGAGCAACTGGCTCGATTGCTTGCCTCAGCGAGAGAGTCGGCCAAGACGTTAAATGATCCTCACGCGGAAGCCTATGCTCTTTTGGAATTGGGCAACCTTTATAGACAGTCGCAGCAATGGAACGAGGCTGCTCAGTTAACTCAGCAGTCTTTGGCGATCGCCCGCCAACTCAATGCAGACGATTTAGCATCGCAAGCTGCGTGGCAACTGGGCCAAGTGTTCAATCAACAAGGCAAAAAACAGGATGCGATCGCAGCGTACAACGAAGCTGTCACGGCACTTCAGGCTCTGCGGGGAGATCTGGTCAGCATTAACTCAGATATTCAGTTTTCGTTTCGCCAAAGCGTAGAGCCGGTATACCGCGAAATGGTGACGCTCCTGCTGGCTGATGAGCCAGATTCGGCGGCGCTGCTGAAGTCGCGTGAGCTGATCGAATCGTTGCAGTTGGCCGAGTTGGATAACTTCTTTCGAGAAGCCTGTCTCGATCGCAATACCCAACAAATTGACCAGGTTGATCAAACAGCAGCCGTGATCTACCCCATTTTGTTGAGCGATCGCATCGCTACTATTGTTTCCATTCCCAATCAACCGCTGAAATATTATTCAATTCCCGTTTCCAAGACCCAGGTCGAAACAACCCTGAGGAACTTTCTAGCCACTCTGCACCCCGCTGCCGATCGACAAGCTCAATTACAGCTTTCTCGCCAAATTTATGATTGGCTTGTTCGCCCTGCTGAGCAAGATCAGTTGCTGACTCAAACAAAAACCCTTGTCTTTGTTCCCGATGGGTTACTGCGAAGTGTATCTCTTGCAGCGTTATACGATGGCGAAAAGTATTTAGTCGAGAAGTATGCTGTTGCGCTCTCTCCGGGACTTCAACTCATGCTGGCTCAACCGCTCAACCCTGACAACGTGCAAGTTATGGTGGGTGGCATTAGCGAAGCCCGCAATGGCTTCAGCGCGTTACCAGAAGTATCCACGGAAATTCAAGAAATATCCAAATTGGTTCCTGGTACCACGCTGTTGAATCAAGACTTTACTCAGGCGGCGATCGCCCAACAAATTCAAACCAGTGCCGCCAACATTGTGCACCTGGCAACCCATGGGCAGTTTAGCTCCAAGCGTGAAGAAACCTTTTTGCTCACGTGGGAAGGTCGCATTAATGTGAATGAACTTTCTGAACTCCTGCAAAATCGGGAAACAAACCAAACAAAAGCGATTGACTTGTTGGTGCTCAGTGCTTGCGATACCGCCACTGGGGATGATCGAGCAGTGCTAGGGCTGGCAGGTTTAGCCGTGCGCTCAGGTGCCCGATCGACCATCGCTACTCTATGGCCTGTCAAAGACAAGGCTGCCGCGCTATTAATGACTGAGTTCTATAGCCAGTTAAAACAACCAAATACAACCAAAGCTCAAGCCCTTCAACGGGCTCAAGTGAACTTAATGCATCAAACCGACTTCAAAGATCCTTTCTTCTGGTCTGCGTTTGTATTGATTGGTAGTTGGCTGTAGATCGGTATCAAACTCGGCGATCGCTCACTGGACACTGCCAAAATCGCCAGAGTGATTGCGTTTGCTTTTCTCAGCTCAGGGGCGTGTTGCCCAGAGCAACCTAGCCTCTGAGCTGAGAAGTACCTGATCTGAGCCAATCGTTACCCCTCGTAAACACAGTCAACAAAGTTCATCAGGAACTATTCGCTGTCCCATACACGACACCTATGCGAGATTTACAGTTTGCGATCGCCTATGCATCTTTTGGCAATAAAAAAAGCGCACAATTTGATCATTTAATAGCGTCAAATTGCGCAGGTTTACTGCTCTCGTTTATACATTCAAAATATACTCTGAGAGTAGTGTTTCCCTAAAAATTTCAGAGCTAAAAAACTGCTTAACAGCAGCAATCCGTTCTGAAATTTGCAAAACGAACAGTCAACTCAACGGCTAGGCAAAGCCTAGAAGTCACTATGAAACGATCCTTTCTTTTGCAACCATTGGGAACTCTCGTTCTCCTGATGGCCTTGGCAGGAGTATCGATCAGGGATGCTCACGCCATATCCTTTACCCCACCTGACAATAACAGTGCCCCGTCTGCTAGCACAGGCGGCGCATCTCGCGGAACCTTCATTCCTCCCTCTGGAAATGAGGCTCCTCGTCAAGCCACAGGTGGTGCATCTCGCGGGACCTTCATTCCTCCCTCTGGAAATGAGGCTCCTCAACAGGCCACAGGTGGTGCGTCTCGCGGTACATTCGTGCCTCCTTCGAACAATACTGCGCCTCGCCAAGCCACGGGCGGTGCCTCTAGAGACGGATTCATCCCCCCCAGTGATAATGCCGCCCCCCAAACAGCAGTCGGTGGGGCATCTCGAACCAATTTGTACGGGTACCTACCGTCTCAATCAGGAGAGCAAGCGGTTTCCATGCTGGCAGTCACCCCGCAAACCTTTTACGGCACGACTCTGGCAGAGCGTCCGACCATCCTGGTCTACGTTCCCGCCTCCAATGCTCAAGATGCGGTGTTTAGCCTAAAAGATGAAGCGGGAAATACCCTCTACCAAACGCTGGTCACCGTTCCAAGCACGGCAGGTATTGTAGCAGTGCAATTACCTGAAAATGCTCCTGCTTTGGAAATCGGCCAAAACTATCAGTGGTTCTTTGCTCTGATGGTAGATGGCACCCTTTCCCCCAGCACCCCGTATGTAGATGCCTGGATCAAACGGATTGCCCCCGATACGAACTTGGCTCAGGCATTGCAGCAAGTGGATGCTCATCAACAAGCAGAAACCCTGGCTGCAAACGGCGTCTGGTATGACAGCGTAGCTCTATTGACCGACTTACGAATTGCTCAACCTACCAATACTGCGTTTACAGCAGATTGGCATGAGTTGTTGAACTCTGTAGGTTTGCAAGAAGTGACAACTGTTTACGCTGCAACAGTTCAGTAAACGTCTGACGCGAATGGCACCTTACAGCGCATAGCTTCGTGCGATGAATTTATGCAAGGAAGGTCAAAACCATTCCTAAACAAGTGCCAAAAACGTGATTTAACCATGGATATTTGCGATACAAATATCCATGGTTAATGTAAGAAGTGTATCCAGTTGACTCAGCAACTGACTCAACAACAGAGGGGGGATTGCACTGCAATCCCCCCTCTGTATTCCCAGTGAGAAACTATACATTTGGCTGATTTGTTGTGGACTCAGCCCACAACAAATCAGCCAAAACTTTTAGACTTCTGCACCCGGCACATACACACTGACCGGGATCCATCCTCATCAACCCCTATCCATCCCTGGGTGTTTCATCAATAAAGTATAGATCTCTTGAGAGTAAACTTCTGGGGACACGGACGGTCTCGCTCATACTCTGATGAGCTGGACGAAGGGCTGTTGTAGTTGGTGCATTGGGATTTCAGCTTGACTTGATGACAATCCCAAGAACAACACATTTCAAGATTTCGGTGATCGAATAGGGTCTGAAGTGCGACACACACGAATCCTTGATGTTTGATGGACTGGCTGTGGATTGGCTGAAGATTCTGAATCCATCTCGCCAGTTAAGGATAGACTCTACAGCGCAGGATCAACCTTATCTCTCGATAACGTTTTGGCCTCTATTCATATCCTCTACTCATACAAAGGAAGTTGAATGGTGAATTCGGTGCCTTCTCCCGGCCTTGAAGTGCATCTCAACTCTCCTCCATGGATCTCTTCAACGATCCGGCGGGCGATCGATAATCCCAATCCCGTGCCTTGGCCAACGGGTTTTGTTGTAAACAGGTGATCAAACACGCGCTCTTTGACGGTGTCAGGAATTCCCATCCCATTATCCTGAATGTGAATTAAAACAGCTTGGTTTGTGGGAGCCACCTCAGTTCGAATTTGAATTTTGCCGGAGCGTGCCTCCATCTCTTCAAATGAACTCTTCAAACTCAACTCATCTAATGCATCGATCGCATTCGCCAGGATATTCATAAATACCTGATTAAGCTGGCCTGCAAAACAATTGAGCTTTGGCAAGTCCCCATACTGACGGCTAATTTGAATTTCTGGACGATGGGTGTTGCCCTTCAGTCGATGGGTAAGGATGAGGAGGGTACTGTCGATTCCCTCGTGCAAATCGAAGGCAGTTTTTTGATCGGTATCGGCTCTTGAAAAGGTCCGTAGGCTAACGCTGATGTTTTGGATTCGCTCGATTCCGTCTTTCATGGATGTGAGCAGTTTGGGCAAATCCTTCTGAATATATTCCAAATCAATATCTTCAAGTTTTTGTGTAATCTCTGCGGGGGGCTGATTGTAGTGTTTTTGGTAGAGGTGAATTAAATCCAACAAATCTTGCGTATAGTCCCAGGCTGGCGAAAGGTTTCCTTTGATAAAGCCGACTGGATTATTGATCTCGTGGGCGACCCCGGCAACAAGTTGTCCCAAAGCAGACATTTTCTCGCTTTGAACCAGTTGCAGTTGGGCATTTTGTAGTTGTTGCAGCGAGGTTGACAAATCGGCGGTGCGTTCTTTGACGCGTTGTTCTAGCTGCTCTTTAAGGTCTAGCAGCACTTGCTCTGTTTGTTCACGTTTGCGAATTTCTTCTATGGCTTGGTGGTGTTTTTCAGCCAGGGTTTGAGTTTGGGTTTCTAATGTTTTGGTGAGCCGACACAACTTTAGATGAACTCGCAGTCTCGCCAATACTTCTTCTTGCTGAAAGGGCTTGGTGATGTAGTCTACTGCACCCAGTTCCAGCCCTTTAACTTTGTCAACGGTTTCGGATAGAGCGCTCATGAAAATGATGGGAATGGCTTGGGTCGCGACGTTTGCTTTCAATCGCCGACAGACCTCAAAGCCGTCGATACCCGGCATCATGACGTCGAGCAAGATTAAATCGGGGATAACGTATTCCAACTGCTCTATTGCCGACTCTCCATCATTGGCAATCAGCGTAGACCAGCCTTCGCTTTTAATCGCTTCGGATAAGACTTTTAAGTTGGTTGGGGTATCGTCTACAAGCAGAATCCTGGTGGATTGGGGTGTGGTGATCATGGTTGATGCTCCGAAGATAGAAAAGATTCGATAAAAAGACGAATCTGCTTAATTTGGAAATTTTCGGCTAGTTGTCGGAGATGAGTCGTAAAGGCATCTAAAGATGGTTCTTGGTTTTCCAGAGCTTTTAGGATGTCTTCAATCGTTTGGATGTCGCCAGTTTTGGCGCAGCGATACAGCTGATTTAACACTTCCACTGGCGGTGGAACGATGGTAGGAGGTATCGCAGGTTTGGGCGAAGACCGAGGATAAGGAGTCCAGCCTGTTTGAGTTGAGCTTTCCTGATTCTCTTGTGAGAAGCCATTTTCGTAGATCCACTCTACGTTGAGGAGCGATCGCACCGTTTCAAATAACTCGTCCACCTGAAGCGGTTTGGCCAAAAACGCATTGGCTCCTGCTTCTAAGCTTTTGGCTCGGTCGGTCTCGAATACGCTGGCACTGGTTACAGCGATCGCCACATGGCACAACGATTCTTGACTACGCATTTGTTGAATCAATTCCCAACCATCCAGAATTGGCATACTGAGATCGGTTAACACCAGATCTGGAATGTGCTGTTGGGCCAGATTGAGCGCCATCTGCCCATTTTCAGCCACCATGACTGAAAATCCGAGAGGCTGGAGTAGCGATGTTAGAATAGTGCAGGTTTCGGGATCATCATCAACAATAAGAATTTGGCTGGACTGTTGGCTTTTGACACCAACGATGGAGGCTTGAATGGGTTGGATATTTGCCCGATGATTGCGGAAGAGAATCGGAAACTCCAAGTCCAGCCAAAAGATACTTCCTTCTCCTGGTTGGCTTTGAACACACAACTCCCCCCCCATTAATGCCACTAGCCGCTGGCTGATCGAAAGCCCCAGTCCCGTGCCCTGAGCTTTGTTAGAAATATCTCCAACCTGTTCAAAAGGAAGAAATATTTTTTCCAACTCGTCTTGAGACATGCCGATGCCCGTATCTTCAATCTGAAACCGTAGGGTCCCCAGAGGTGGTGTTGCGGAATCGGGGGATGACCGTGTGCTAATTTCGGGGTTGAGCCAGCTGACTCGCAGGGTTACACTCCCCTGATGGGTAAACTTGATGGCATTTCCCAACAGGTTAATCAATACCTGACGCAATCGCTTTTCATCAGCGGTAATAAAGATCGGTAAATTGGGGGCGATCGCCTGCTCAAAAATAATTCCCTTTTGCTCAGCTCGAACTTCAAAAATTTCCATCAGCCCTGTCAAAAAGGCGGGCAGATGTAACTCTGTTGGATGCAGTTCCAATTTTTGAGCTTCAATGCGAGATAAATCTAGAATGTCATTAATGAGGGTCAACAGGTGATTGCCAGACTGGTGAATGACTTGAATGCCTTTAAGATCCTTTGCTTTGAGCGTTTCTGACCGCTCTAGAATTTGGGCATAGCCTAGGATGCCATTTAGGGGCGTGCGCAATTCGTGGCTCATATTGGCAAGAAATTCGCTCTTGGCCTGATTCGCCGCATCCGCTGCAAGTTTTGCTTTCTCTAGTTCACGGGTTCGTTCGTCAACTTTTATTTCCAGCGTTTTGGAATAATCAATCAATTGATGATTGGCAATTTCCAACTGAGCATTAATATCCTGTAAGCGTTTGTGTTTGTAAGCATTTGTTGCTGCAACAACACTTGCAATAAAGCCAACAGAGGGTGCGATGACGGGAATGAATAGTCCGCTCAGGAAAGCCAGGTAGGAACCTTTCAATAACAGTGTATTGACGGCGATCGCTGTCCACAAAATTCGGCCACCCACAATGGTTGGCCGACCTTCACTCCAGCGCGCGATCGACCAACTGCCTGTCGCACCCAGGGTTACCCACAGGGCAATCCAGAGGGTTTGCTTAAGCCCCGAAATGCCGCGCAAGTTGAGACGTCCATCTCTGGCACTGCGCACAAGCTGGCTGGCCAAATTGGCATGAACAACAATGCCGGGGGTTGGATCTTTGGCTCCAAACCGACTGCTACTGTAGGGAGTATCAAAAAAATCGTTCGTGCTGGGTGCAATGGAGCCAATAAAAACCATGCGATCGCGCATAAAGTCAGTCGGCACTTTTCCGGATAACACATCGCGCATGGAAACCGTGAGGAACGCTTCCTGGCCCCCACGCCAATTCATCAAAATTTGATATCCTCCCACCTCGCTGTCTAAATATCCAGCTTGGCGATCGCGCAAGGGAGAAAAGACCACTTTCCCCAATCGAAACATTTGCTGTTCGGCATTGACAGGTTCAAGGCGAATATTTTCGGCTTCTAGATATTTCAACGCAACTTGGGCCGCCAATCCCGTTTTAATTGCTTCCTGCTCTTGGCTATCCTTGGCAGAGAGTAAACCCCGCCGAACTTTGCGATCAGCATCCAACACCAGATCTGACAGGGCAACCTGATTGACCTCCTTCAGGGTGGGCGGTGGCAGAACGCGATCGCCCGTAATTTTTTCAACTCCAAATAAGTTCGGTGTCGAGCGAAATACCTCGACCAGGTTCTGATATCCCGGTTCTTCGGGAATATCACGATATAAATCGAGACCAATCACACGAGGCTCCTGATTCCGGATCGCCGTAATTAAGTCGGCTAGCGTGTGATCTCGAATGGGCCAACTGCCTGCCGTTTGAATATCGGCCTCATCAATTGTGACAATTACGATCAAATCTTCCTGGGGTTCGGCGGGGCGCACCCGAAAGAACTCATCCCGAATGGCCCATTCCAAAAGGTTAAACACACCCAACAGGTTGCCAGCAATAATCGTTGTCGCCACTGCTGGCGTAATGAAAACCAACTGATGCAAACGCAGGCGTTTTTCTGGAAAAAACCGAAGTATCCGTTGGTTTATGAATCGTTTCACATCTAGCCCCATCGTCGATCCGTTCCCTCAAAAACTTCCCCGAACTGAGAAATACACCCCATTCCCTTGCCAGGTATTTCCTTGATTGGCCACATCCACCAGGGGAATGCCCCAATCTAAACGGCTAGAGAAGCGATCGCCCATTTGCCATAGCAAGCCCACTCCAGTTCCAGCAATAAAATTTGTATCCAGATCACTGTTGCCTTGATTCCAGGCGACTCCCACATCGATAAACGGAACGAGTTGCAGGAGGCCATCGACAGAATTAACGCGCAGAATCGGCAAGCGCACCTCCGACGAAAGAAGCGCACCATTATCACTAAGCAGCGTGTCTTGGCGATAACCGCGCACCGTGGATTGTCCACCCAGGCCAAACTGCTCTAGCGGCATTAATGCAGAATCTGCAAATTGCACATCCCCTCGAATTAAGAATAGGCTGTCGGGAGCCAGTACCCGAACCCACTGCCCTTGACCGCGCCATGCCAAGAATCGGCTATCGGGCGCATCCTGATTGACTGTGGAATTCAACAAATCCAGGCCCAGGCTAACTTGTGAGCGAAACGCCAGCACCTCTTGGCGGCTGCGACGAGTCCACTCTTGGAAAAATCGCAGAGCCGAAATTCGGCTTCGGCCTTCCGAGTCTGCCCCTGGAGAGAGGGGAAACGGTCCAATATTATCAAAGCCCAATTCGGTTTGGCTTTCTTGTCGAGAGAAGGTTACCCCCAGAGCAAATTCTTCGGTGGGGCTTTGGGCAACTGGTTGACGAAACGATAGTTCGTAATACCGAGACACTGCCTGAAGATCCAGGGCGTTGAAAGGGGCTTCGATGACGTTGCTAGTGGTTGTGCCAAATCCCAATCGCAGGGTGCCATTACGAGGATTGATGGGCAACGTGTAGCTAGCATCAATTCCATTGCTGCCATCAGTATTGCTGTAGCTAAGGCTAAGGGCATCTCCAAACCCCAAAAGGTTGGCTTCACTCAGTTCGAGCTGGCGACGAAAGCTGCCAACACTGGGCGATCGCGCATTATCGAGCGATGGCGTCAAGCGAAAGCTCCGAGATTCTTGCACCTCAACATCCAATACATTTGTCCCCGGTCGTACTCCTGCTTGAAGATCGGCTGAAATCGTTTCAATTAATGGATCGAGTTGAAGCAGTTGCAGCCCTTCCAGCAATTGATTCACATTCAGCGGAGCCTCCGCCGCAAGGCGCAGACGACTGCGCACATAGGCAGGGCGTAGTCGCCGGTTGCCCGTGATCGTAATGTCTTCGACACGACCCTCCAATACTTGAATCCGAACAACACCGTCCTCAGGCGTTTGCGGGGGAATGAAAGCCCCAGACGTGGTGTACCCTTGGCTGACATAGTGTTGAGTAATGGCGGTGCGGACCTGTAGAAGTTCTGCAAAGGAAAGATCGCGGTTGGTATAGGGAGCCGTGATCTCGGCCAGTTCTTCTGCACTAAAAACCGTACTTCCGACGACCTCAAACCGATTCACCCGAATGGTGGTGCTTGGCCCGTCTCCCAGTTCTGGAGGAATGGCAGGTGCATCTGGCCGGGGCAAAAGCTGTTCGGGTGGCGGCAAGCTGGGAAGCGGCGTCTGCGGTAGAGGCTCTTGGGGGGGGAGAGGTTCGGGACGCTGAAAGTCAATGGGCAGTTGGGCAACTTGGGGGGTATCTGCAAAGAACGGAACCCCGCCTGAGGCCAGCTTGGGATCTTCAGTGAAGTTCTGAACGCGTTGTTCTGTTAAAGCGTTTTCTAGAGATGGAGAAACAGGGGTTGAATCAGCGATCGCCCCATTCAACGCCAGACTCCAGGTTAGTGCTTGTTTGGGTGCTGGGTTCGGGGTAACCGTTTTTGCAAGCACTGAAGTTGGAACCTGGGCAGCAATTCCAGCAGCAATGCTTAATAGAAAAAATGTGGGGAGATGGAGCAAGCACCGGAAGACCATAGGTAGCTATTAAAAATTGAAATCTACATTAGCGTTCCCTCAGAACCGCTTTAATTCTTCAACAGAAGTGTTTAATTCCTAAAATAAATTATGGTAATGGCCCTGTAACGGGCGGCCTGTTTACAGATCACGGGCTAGAGAAAAATCTGTTGAAGTGAACGTTCATGATGTTTCCAACTTGGATTGAACGGAGCAATTCCTGATGGAATTGATGGACATTTGACACACTGTAGATCGAGTTATTATTTCACCGTTGCACTTTGTATCAGCAGTGGTTGGTAAGTCATCAGCTACTCTACTGATTTTTAGGTTAAGTAATTGCTGATTTGTGCCTTTAAAAACCAGTGCAATGGTAATCGGTTCCGAATCAACTCTTCGTTTCCATCAGCCATCTTTCATCTAATGAATGAACAATTGACAGCCGTTCCTGTGCTTTGATAATGGGTTTCACCTGTATGAAACCTCCTGTCTGAATTGCTACGCAGCCGCACTGCTCAACGATTCAAGCCTCAAACAGCCATTCGTTCAGGAGGTGTATAGGGGGATTGAAGGGTATTAAAGCAAGAGGGCGATCGCCAGGATGTATCTATTTTGTGAGAAGTTGCGCACTTGGCTGATGGATCATAGACCAGGTTCATCAGCCATCAGTCACCACCATTAGGCTTTTGGGCAAATGTCGCAGCCCTGTTTGTGGGTGAGATGCACCCGGTCGCCGCAGAGGTACCGTTATCCCAGCAGGGCATGCCACAACAGAGCCGCAAAGAGATGGACTATTTGACCAGCAGCTAAGTGGTCAAATGGCTTTTCTCGAACTTATTGCTCCGGATTATCCACCAAAACTGTGACAGCTGCCGCGCTGGCTTTTGCCCGATCTCTAGCTTGTTCGACAGTATCGCCAAGGGCCAATGCCACCCCCATGCGGCGATTTCGATAGGCGCGAGGCTTACCAAACAGACGAACTTTACTGGTTGGCACTTGCAACGCTTCGTTTATTCCAGAAAAGCAGGGATTGTCACCCGCTGCATTAGCGAGAATCACAGCCGATGCTCCCGGTTGTATGAGGGTAATCTCGCCAATGGGCAGCCCAGTAATAGCCCGCACATGCAGCTCAAATTCAGACATATTTTGACTAATGAGAGTGACCATCCCAGTGTCGTGAGGACGAGGGCTTACTTCGCTGAAGTAAACAGTTTGTGCTGTTTCGCTCGTTCCTTGAATAAAGAGTTCAACACCAAACAGGCCCCATCCGCCAAGGGCTGTTGTAATTTTCTCGGCAATCTCTTGACACTGCTCTAGTGTCTGAGGATGCAGAATGCAGGGTTGCCAGGATTCTCGATAGTCGCCACTAACCTGAATGTGGCCAATGGGTGGACAGAAGTGCGTACCTGAAGCAGAGCGAACGGTTAGTAGGGTAATTTCGGTGTCAAAGGGGACAAATCCTTCGACAATAACTCGACCGCCTTTGGTGCGCCCCCCGGCTTGAGCATACTCCCACGCGGGCTGCACATCGGCCTCGGTGCGAATGGTACTTTGGCCTTTTCCAGAGGAACTCATGACGGGTTTTACGACGCAGGGAATGCCTAAATCTGCGATCGCCTGCTGGTATTCTGCCTCGGTCTCCGCAAAGCGATAGGGCGAGGTTTGTAGCCCTAACTCTTCGGCTGCTAACCGTCGAATCCCTTCTCGATTCATCGTGAGCTGAGTTGCCTTCGCCGTGGGAATGACCCGCCACCCTTCTTGTTCTAATTCTACGAGGGTAGCCGTGGCGATCGCCTCAACCTCTGGCACAATGAGCCATGGTTTTTCCTGCTCAACAATTTGCCGCACCTCTGCTCCATCCAGCATATTGATCACATGCGCTCGGTGGGCCACCTGCATCGCGGGCGCATTCGCATAGGCATCAACCGCAATGACTTCTAATCCCAAACGCATCGCTTCGATAGCAACTTCTTTACCCAGCTCGCCAGAGCCAAGCAAGAGAATCCGTTGAGCGGTGGTTGTCAGGGATGTACCCCAGGATGACAGATCGGCCATGATGAAACACTAAAAAAGGTTTGCTTTTCCTTCATTATCGGATGAAGCGGGAGGAAAGTTGACCTTCAATTCGAGAACATCACTGCCCGAGTGGATGGAGTCCAAGTGGAATTGGTCTTAGTACTCGCCTTTGTATGATTCAAGCAATCTCATCATAGAGATTGTTTGTCATCTCTAGAAAGGCAGCAGCACCTCAGCATTTACGACGCTTCAGGCAGAAGTGCAAGGGTTCTTCTTGTCGATGAAGATGCTGTAGAAGTGAACCTCAGCGATCGCTGGGTTCCTGAAAATCAGGCCCAAGCTGGCATTTCCGCATAGCAATGGCTACAACGCCAATACAAACTCCCTAAATGTATATGTCTCAGCAAAACGTAAGAACAACATGAGCAAATGTGCTGGCTTGCCATACTTTGATCTGCGACAAAACTGGTTAACGCTTCATCTTGTAAAGATTCAGGTGCCGAAGTTAAAGAAATCCGTTTGAAAATGATCATTTTAGTGATTTCCTATGCCATGAAGACTGTACAGTCAATCTCGAATCCATCAGCTGGTCGCCATAATAGTTCGTAAGCTGGATTTCAGCCCGCTTAATGCTTTACGTCTTGCTAATGAAGCGCGTTGAACACAGCCAAGATCCGGCAAACTAAGATTAATTCAATTAGACTTGCTACTTAATTTTGAATTGGGTATTGAGAAATTCTACTAGTTATATATCGTTCCATCAGTCATTCTTGTTTGGCTTAACTCAGCTCTGAGAATCGTGGCCCCTTCCGTATCTGCTCCGGTTAGATCTGCTCCGCCTAAATAAGCCCCGTCTAGTATGGCATTGCGCAGATTTGTTTCTCTTAAATTCGCCCCACTCAAATCAGCACACCGCAAATCAGCCCCATTTAGATTTGCATGATTAAGGTTGGCTTGCCTCAGGTCTGTGCCTCCAAGCTTTGCCCCGCTCAGGTCTGCTCCGCTCAAATCTGCATGGGTCAAACTGGCCCCACTCAGGTCTGCTTCACTCAAATCTGCATGAGTTAAACAAGCTTGAACCAAGTCTGCATCTGTTAAATTGGCTTGATTGAGTTTTGCCTGGTTAAGCTGCGCTTCTGTTAGTTCTGCCCCACTCAAATCAGCTCCAATCAATTCTGCCCCATTGAGTTCGGCTCCAATCAGCTTTGCATTCACAAGACAGACTTGAACAAGATTGACATGACTAAAATCTCGTTGTCCATCAGAGTAGCGTTTTCGAATTTCTTGAGCATCCATATCTATAACCTTTTGATACTTTCGAATGGTTTGGATATATAAACCTTAAACGATTAAATATTAAGAACGGTATCCATTTTAATTCCCGTCAACTATCTAAGAACCATCATCAACAATGACGATCCAGCAGCTTTTCAGCAACAGCTTGAGCTGATGAAGGTGAAAATCATTGTTTTGTGAACCTAATTTAAAAGCAGGTTTAATTTAGATTCTCTACCCAGCCTAAATATTCTTCTCAGACAAGCTCAAACTGGATTTAATGAGATACTTTAAAGAGTAACCTGCTGGCACAAAACAAAGGATTTACATGCATCGATCAATCCGATATTTTGATTCTTGATTTAGCTCTATTTTGTCTGTATCAATCAAAACACAGATCGCGAAAAGCTTCTGAAAGTCTTCTTTTGGCAAATCTTTAGGTGTTTAATTGAATCAGAATTTCTTTGATTTTGAGAATCGACAAGCGGTATAATCTAACATGTTTATCTAACAATTCAAACCTAACACAAATTAATATATTGTGCCTGCGTAAGTGAAAAGTTCTAGAGCGATTGTCTAAACTTGTAGAGTTAGCTTGTATCGCTTGTGACATTGAGCAAAAAAATATTTCTCAGCAAAGACGATTTTTGGAATATTGCTCTGGCCCCTTACCGAGACTAGATTATGTCTTTTCAAGATCCTACAAATGATGTGTTGTTAGTTGTAGGAATTGGTGCTTCTGCTGGAGGGCTTGGTGCATTTTCCGAATTGCTCAGGCACTTGCCAGCGGATACAGGCATGGCGTTTGTGTTGGTTCAGCATCTTGCTCCAGAGCAGGAAAGTCTTTTGGGTGACTTGTTGGCGCGCACTACACCCATGCCAGTAGAGGTTGCCACAATGGGCGCAGAGGTGCAACCCAATCATGTTTATGTGATTCCGCCCAATACCCAAATGACCATCGAGCAGGGGCAGCTTCAGTTAGCGGTCTGCGATCAAACTCAGGGTCGTGTCAAAACGATTGATGCTTTTTTTCAGTCATTAGCGGCTGACCAAAAAAATAAGGCGATCGCCATCGTGTTATCGGGAAGTAACAATGATGGGGCTGTTGGGATTCAGTCCATTCGGGAAGAAGGGGGGATTGTCTTTGCCCAAGAGCATTCCAGCGCTGAGTTTGCCAATATGCCTGCTGCTGCGATCGCCACCGGGCAAGTCGATTTTATTTTGTCCCCCGCTGCGATCGCGGAAGAACTCGTCAAAATTAGCCGCCATCCCTATCTGCGCAAGTCGCCACCCGCCGAAGGAGGCGAAACAAGCTCACTGGATATCCGAGAAGATGAGTTAGTCACCGTCTTTAGGCTGTTGCAACGCCAAACGGGAGTTGACTTTACAAACTACAAACTCAATACGTTTCAGCGACGGTTGCAACGAAGGCTGGCGCTCCACAAATGTTTGGATCTAAGTGAATACACTCAGTATTTGCAAGAGCACCCTGCTGAAATTCAGGCTCTCTACAACGATGTCTTGATTACGGTCACGAGCTTTTTTCGAGATGCCGAAGTCTTTCATGTCATTCAAGACCAGTTATTGCCCACCCTGCTGCATCAACCATCCGCTGCATCAACCATTCGCATTTGGATTGCTGGGTGTGCCACCGGAGAAGAAGCCTATTCCCTTGCCATCTGTTTGCTGGAGAGCTTGCATTCGCTGCTGCTAAACCCCACAATTCAGATTTTTGGTACCGACATTAGCGATGAAGCTATCGAAACCGCCCGGATCGGTTTCTACCGCGAGAGCCAGATGGAAAATGTATCGGCAGAGCGCCGGAGTCGATTTTTTAATGAGGTCACAGGTGGGTATCAAATCAAAAAGTCAGTGCGCGAGCTATGCATTTTTGCTCGGCAGGATCTCAGTACCGATCCGCCTTTTTCGGACATTGACTTACTGAGCTGTCGCAATGTGCTGATTTACTTTAAGCCGCCCCTTCAGCGACGGGTGTTGTCATTTTTCCATTACAGCCTCAAGCCCTCCGGCTTTTTGATCTTGGGCAACTCTGAGAGCTTGGGAGATACCTCAGACCTATTTGAACCATTTGATGCTCAAGCCAAGGTCTATACCCGACAGGCGGTACCGTCTCGTCTTAACTTCGACTTCACTCCAAGCTACTATGCCAAACAACCTGAGAGCGAACAGCGACAAATCTTTTCTGCTGCCTTGATTCGCACCAATCTACAGCAGTGGGCCGACCAAGTTGTACTCAGCCGCTACGGACCAGCCGGAGTTTTGGTCAATGAGCAGTTAGAAATTTTGCAATTTCGAGGAGATACAAATCCCTATCTCAGAATCCCCGCCGGAGAACCTAGCTACAACGTGCTGAAGATGGTTCGTCCCAGTCTATTAACCGACCTGCGTATCGCAATTGAAACGGTTAAGCAGCAGGGGATCGCCATCAAGCGACAAGGGCTGATCTTTCAAGAACTGTTGGCAGGGTCGCTGTCTCTCGAAGTGATTCCCTTCCGGGTTTCAACGTCTCAGGAGCGCTGTTACCTTATCCTATTTGAGCGTGAAGGATTCGAAGAACCGACCTTGGAGCAAGATCCCGACGCCAGCATGGTAGAGGATCAAGCCAATATTGACCCTGAAATGTTTCGCCTGCGCCAAGAACTTACAATGAGTCGCCAAGAGCTGCTCGACACCCAAACCTTGTTGCAACTAACGGTTGAAGAAAAGGAATCGACCAACCAACAACTGATTGCTGCGAATGAAGAAATTTTGTCGAGTAATGAAGAGCTAAAAAGTACGAATGAAGAGCTACAGACTGCCAAAGAAGAGATTCAGTCGGCCAATGAAGAGCTGAAAACGACGAATGAAGAGCTACAAAAGCGGAATATTGAAGTCCGTCGTGCTAGCGATGATCTCATGAACCTCATCAACCATGTCAATATTCCGATTTTGATGTTATCGGATGACCTGCGGATTCGGCGCTTTACTCCAGCGGCGCAGGATGTTTTTAACTTAATTCCATCCGATGTTGGGCGGCCAATTCGCGATCTCAGGTTTGGCATGACTGGCACCAATTTAGAAGAGCTGGTTGTAGAAGTGATTGAAGCGTTGAATCCGATTGAGCAGGAAGTGCAAAACCAGCGAGGCCACTGGTATAGCTTGCGCATTCGGCCCTACCGCACTGTTGACAATGAGATTCGGGGTGCTGTTGTTGCGTTGATGGATATTGACCATCTCAAGCAAACGGAGCAGAATCTACGTCAAATTCAAGAACAGCTTGAAACTGAACTAGTGGCGATCAATCAGGTTCAAGATCTGAGCGTGCAGCTATTTGCATCTCTGGATCTCGATCGCGCGTTGAATGAAGTGTTGGATGCGGCGATCGCGCTTCACCAAACGGAGATGGGAACGGTTCAGCTGTACGATTTGCAACGGGGAGTGTTAACCGTTGCGGCGCATCGGGGCTTTGGTTCAGAGTTTTTAGACTACCTTCAGGCAATGGCTGTAAATAGCAACTCTTCTTGCTATCGTGCGGTTCAGCAAAGGCAGCGAATGATGATTGAAGATGTGCAGATTGAACCTGAATATGAGCCGCACCGTTCGATTGCAGCAACCGCAGGAGTTCGAGCGCTTCAGTCAACGCCATTAATTAATCGACGAGGGGAAATATTAGGGGTGCTGTCAACCTATTTTCAGGAGCCTCATCGTCCCTCTGAACGCGAGCTGCGAATGCTAGACCTGTATGCTCGGCAGGCATCCGAATTTATTGACTTGATTCGGGTTGAGCGAGAGCAGCAAATGTTGGTGGAGCATGCACGCGCCGCTCAAGCGGCGAATGCAAGTAAAGATGAGTTTCTTGCGGTACTTTCCCATGAGTTGAGAACACCATTAACCAGTATTTTGAGTTGGATTCAACTGATGGAGCGGGGATTGCTGGACGAGGTGACGCAACAACAAGCGATCGCCGCAATTCGTGAAAGTACAGCGACACAGACCAAACTCATCGAAGAGTTGCTAGACGTTTCTCGGATTGTGCAAGATCGCTTTCAAGTTGCTTTGCAGCCGAGCGATTTAACCACACTCTTACAGCAAGCGATCGCTCAGCTTCAACCTCAAATGCAAGCGCAAGGGCTACAGCTTGAGACGGATTTGCAAGCCTGCCCAGAGCAAATTTCTGTTGATCCAACTCGCATATCCCAAGTGTTTTCAAATTTGCTCGTCAATGCCATTAAATTTACACCACGGGATGGCCGCATTATTGTGCGACTGCTCAACGGGCCAAATCAAGTGCAGGTGCAGGTGCAAGATACCGGAAAAGGCATTTCTCGCGATTTGCTGCCTCATGTGTTTGAGCGGTTTCGGCAGTCTGATGCGTCGAACACCAGACGAGAAGGTGGTTTAGGCTTGGGACTGTTTTTGGTGCAATCGATTATGACGGCTCATAAGGGAACGGTTGAGGCACACAGCCCTGGAGAAGGTCAGGGATCAACATTTACTGTCACGTTTCCCAAGGATCATACGATATCCGTCCCGATCGCTGCTCCGGCAGTGCCGATATCGAAAATTTCTTTGGATGGTGTCAAAGTCTTGCTGGTGGAAGACGATGAAATGTCTTCCATTGCCATTAGTTTTGCCTTGCAACAGTTTGGTGCAACCGTGACAAAAGCAAGCTCGGTAACAGACGCATTAGAACAGCTCAGGCAAGAACTGCCCAATCTCATTGTCAGTGATATTGGTTTACCCAATATCAACGGCTATGACTTAATGCGGCGGGTCAGAGCCTTGTCGCCAGAAGCTGGAGGGTTAATTCCGGCGATCGCACTATCGGGCTATGCCGATCAAGAAACGATCAATACTGCGCTTGAAGTCGGTTTTCAGGTGCATCTCAGCAAACCCGCTGACATCGATAGGTTGATCACCCATATCTTCAACCTCGTTCAAACTTGAGGAATTTAACCGAAATTTTGGTGAACAGGAGTTTTGGATAAGCTAAAGCGCCCATGATTGCGTGTTCCGCACGCAATCATGGGCTTTTTTGAGGTTTGGTTAAGGGTGTTTTGCATGCAAGAGGTGAGTGTCTGTTTTGAGAACCCTTTCTAGGCAAAGGCTCTCAAAACAACAGGTTCAAACCAATCTGGCGATCGCCAGATAAACATTTCATCAAATTTTGCTGAGAATTGCTGCTGCTTCATCAACAATCAATCCAGTGATTAATTGCCACGCAGCGCAGCGAGAATAGCATCCGTCTTTTTCACGCCGTTGGCGATGCCAATGGTCAATCGGTGGGCTGGCTGCTCCAGCGGAACGCCCGCAACTCGGGTGTTGGTGCATTGCTTTAGCAAAATATCGTGGTGGTCGTAGGCCCATCCTGCAATTTCGCCTACAGCCCCCAACTCGATCAGCTCTGTCAGTTCGTTACCGTTAATAAATCCATCATTATGAAGGGGAGCATTCCAGGCAATTTGGCCGATGCCAACATAAGTAACTTTTTACAAAATCTGGATCAACTGGGCGTCAAAGAAACATTCACCCGCCTTCTTAGAAACTAATCTCAGCAATAAACCGTTGTGACCTTTCTACTTAATGGTTTAGCCAGCAAAAAGCTTGTTCCAGGTTGAACATATTCAATCTCGAACAAGCTCCATCTGGAGACGTTTTGAGGGCAGCTAGGCCACTCTCAAAATAGCTACCCTGGCGGCAGTTATCTATCGATGGATGAATCTATTGAAAAGTTACATCCAACCTATGCTTCCAGAACACGCTGAATTCGACGCTCTAGTTGATCGAGATCCAGCCCGCCCTCGTCGCGGCTAATGCGCCGTACTGTGGAATTAACCTTGGACAAGTCTTGTAGCAGATCAGTCAAAATTTCCTGTTGCTGACGAGACTGAATCACTTCACGGGGTTCTTGCACCAAATCGCGAACAATTGTGTCCTCAGCCCGTGAAGCCACAATTGGATCGACATGCCCTTCCAAATAGACAAAGGTGCGCCGCCCAGGACCGCGTTCTTCTTCAACAGGCTGAAGCGAAGTCACCTGATCCGATCGCACATATTTACCAAATCCTAAGTGAACCAAGACCGACGATTGAATCTTCATACTGCTTGTTACTTCTATCTCTATCTTTTATGATAGAGAGTCGTCGAAGTGGATACAGGCTAGAACAGGAGCGGGTTTCACGGCATTTCAGGTAGGGGTTTACTCGGCACATTCAGCCCATCTTTTTTGACTGATATAGCTGTCGCCAGCATCGTTGAGACAAGGGCAGTTTGGGGGATGGCTTCGCCATCCCCCAAACTGCCCTAATCAAACTGGCTATCGCAATGCAAGCCCTCGCCCGTCCAATTTGCATATTCAAAAACAGAAGCAATATTGCACCCTCCCGAAGGAGTAAGAGCCCAAGGTAAGCCAGCAGACTCATGCTGATGAAGCACTTGTTACAACTTGATTGAGCGTCTTCAGCAAATCTTTGGCTGTAAAGGGCTTCGGCAAAAACGCATGGACATCAGTTCCTGTTAGCTCCCGCAATGTATCGTTAGGGGCTAGGCCAGTCACCGCCACAATGCGAATATCAGGATTAATTTTTCGGAGTGCCCGAATTGCCAATGGACCATCCATGGATGGCATCATCATATCCACCATGACCAAGTCAATGGCTTGAGACTGTTCCATGTATACTGATAGCGCTTCCACCCCATCCTTGGCCGTTAGAGCGTGATAGCCATGGGCCTCCAGCGAGCTTTGGGTGATTTCGCGAATCGCCAACTCATCATCCACAATCAAAATCGTTTCTCCGTGGCCCACCGGAATTTCGGTTTCATCTTCCATGTCAGATACCAGTGAGATAAATGCAGGTAAGAACACACTGAACTGTGTTCCACCCATTTCGGCTGGTATAACGGTAATGAAACCATTGTGACTCCGGACAATTCCTAAAACGGTTGACAGGCCCAACCCAGTTCCTTTGCCAAACTCTTTTGTCGTAAAAAAGGGTTCAAAGATGCGATCCAAGTTTTCGACCGGAATCCCACAGCCCGTATCTTTCACCCGCACAACCACATAGGAACCGGGCTTGGCCTCGGGCGGCAGTGGAGGCTCTATGGTTTTAATGACAACATTGTCGGCAGTAATGGTAAGCTCACCGCCATTGGGCATGGCATCCCGAGCATTGACACACAAATTCATCAATACCTGATGCAGGTGGGTGGCATCGCCAAACACAGACCATAAATCAGATGCAATGTGGGTTGAGATGTGAATCGATTTTGGAAAAATTTCCCGAACGATTTTTGCAATTTCTGAGACGAACTGCTCAGGGCGGAGCGACACATGTTTTCCATCGACCCCGCGCACAAACAGCATGACTTGGCGAATTAATTCGGCTCCTCGTCTTGCGTTGCTTTCCAATAACTCTAGCCATCGCAGGCTTTGCTCATCAGAGCTTTGCATTGCCAACAGTTGCACCGATAGCAAAATTGGAGTTAGCACGTTGTTCAAGTCATGGGCGATGCCACTGGCCAGCGTGCCCAAACTTTCCATCCGTTGCGATCGCAGCAGTTGTTGTTCTAGCTGTTGCTGTTCTGTTACATCTTGAATGAGGACATAAGCCCCAAATACGCCTTGATCACGGCGATCGGGCACATAGGTCTCGCGCAGGTAATGCAAACGGCCATTGTGCGTAAGCGTATTGGAAAACGTCGCCACCTGCCCCGCCAATGCGCGATTCAAATGAGGAAGGATGTCATCATACATCTCATCTCCCAAAATTTCCTGCATGTGGCGATTTTGAATTTGCTCCTTGGGCAGCTGAAACCACTCTTCGTAACCTCGATTGACAAAGCGATAATAATGGGTGCGATCGACGTAGGAAATGAGAACTGGCAGTGAATCGGTAATGAGCTGAAGCTGGGCCTCTCGCTGCCGCAGTGCCTCCTCAACCTGAATGCGCTCTCGAATTTCTTGCTCAAGCTGTAGATTTTGGGCTTGTACCTGCCGGGTGAGGTTACGCATTTTGAGATGAAGCTGAATGCGTGCTAGCACTTCTTCGTGTTGAAACGGCTTGGTAATATAATCGACCGCTCCTAGCTGCAACCCCCGTACCTTGTCCACCGTATCGGACAGGGCCGTCATAAAAATAATTGGAATCTCTTTGGTCTCTTCCTTTTGCTTAAGAATCCGGCAGGTTTCAAACCCGTCGGGAGCGGGCATCAAAATATCAAGCAAAATTAAGTCGGGAGACGTGCACTCCACTTTTTGTAATGCGCTGGTTCCACTTTGAGCCACCAACACCTTAAAGCCTGCCTCCTTGAGCACGTCAAACAAGACGTTTAAGTTGGCGGGAGAGTCATCCACGATCAGAATAGTGGCTAAAGTGGCGCTAATCATAAAACTCTCGATACTGAGTCACTAATTCCAGGATTTTTTGCTCTTCAAACGCGATCGCCAGTTGCTGCAAAGGTTGCGTTAAGGGAAGCCATCGAGGATCGGCCTGCTCAAGCTGAGGAATGTAATCCAGAATTCCCTGAATATCGCCATGCTGAGCAAATGTAAACAAGGTTTGGAGGTGTGGCTGCACAGAGCGAAAAAACTCGCGCTCGGTTGGCGAAGGGAGCACTCGCACCGCCTGATCTGGCGGCTCGGAAGATGGGGGTGAATCAGATATGCGATCGCCAGGATGTTGATAAATCCACTCTAACTTGAGAAATTGTTGTACATGTTCCAATAGTTCATCTTCGCGCACAGGTTTCATCAAAAAGCTGTCAGACCCCACAGTGTGACTATTGGAAGCATTAATATCCAGCACACTGGCTGAAATGGCAATGATCGGGATGCGGCTCAACGTCGGCGACAACCGCAGATGGCGGATCGCCTCAAATCCATCCATCACAGGCATCACCAAGTCCA
Source organism: Leptolyngbya sp. AN02str (assembly GCF_050565595.1). Lineage (NCBI taxonomy): Bacteria > Bacillati > Cyanobacteriota > Cyanophyceae > Leptolyngbyales > Leptolyngbyaceae > Leptolyngbya > Leptolyngbya sp. AN02str. Next base: position 40,811 of record NZ_JBNXVR010000033.1, read on the forward strand.
TCAAGATTAGGTCGGGCAGGAGCTGTTGCGCTTTCTCCAATCCGCTGCGCCCATCCACAGCTTCTACGACTTGAAATCCTAACGGGGTCAACATATCCACCAACAGCGCCCGGTTCTCCCAAGTATTATCCACCACCAAAATAGTTTTGCGATCGCCCACATAGCCCACCACATGGGGTTTGGGCATATAGGCAGCCTTACCCGACAGCGTGACATGGGGAAGCGCCACATCAAACCAAAACCGACTACCCTTGCCCAGCTCGCTCTGCACCTGAATCGTGCTGCCCATCAGTTGCACCAACTGGCGACTAATTGCCAACCCTAACCCCGTTCCTTCAGCTTTTTGAGGATGATCGCCCACCTGCTGAAATGGCTGAAAAATCGCCTCCAATTGAGATTCAGAAATACCGATCCCGGTATCCTCCACCTCAAACCGCACTAAGGAAACCTTGGGGTCTACGAGTGCCAGGATTTGCACCTTTAACGTAACACGCCCCTGCTCGGTGAACTTGATCGCATTGCTCAACAGATTGAGCAGCACCTGACGCAGCCGTTTCTCATCTGCATAAACAAAGGCAGGTAATGGGTCAACAGGGCGATAGGCAAACACCGTATCCTGCCGGACGCGCCCCTGAAACATCTGCACCAACGTTTCGAGAAACGCAGGCAGCGCAAACTCTGTGGGGTGCAGCTCCATCCGCCGCGCTTCAATCTTCGACAGATCGAGCACATCATTAATGAGTGTGAGGAGGTGTTCGCCACTGTTGTGAATGATGTTCAACCCCTGCATTTGTTTGGACGTGAGGTTGCTGGCTTTTTTCAAAATTTGGGTATAGCCCAAAATGCCGTTGAGCGGCGTGCGCAGTTCGTGGCTCATATTCGCCAAAAACTCGCTCTTGGCGCGGTTGGCAGATTCGGCCATGTCTTTGGCGTATTGGGTAAGCGCCTCGGCCTGCTTGCGCTCGGTAATGTCGTCGAATACCCACAGGCGGCCCGGCACATCGCGCAGATAAATTGGTGTGCTGGACAAGCTCAGCACTTGGTGCGCAGGCTGGCTAAAGGTCCATTGCCAATTTCGAATTTCGCTACTGGCGTTGGTAAAGAGCTGGCTCGCTTGGGTGGCAATGTCGTCCTGATTGTCGGCACGCAGGCGCAGCGCTGTCATGGCCTGGGCGATCGCCATCGGTTCCACATAGCCCTGGGGCAAATTGAGATGCATCGCGGCGACGTGGTTAATCCAGCCCTGTTCGCCACTCTCATCCACAAACACAACCCCTTGAGGAATCGTTTCTAAAATGGCTTGCAGTCGAGCTTGCAGCTTATCCAGCCGCAGGGTCATATCTTGAAAATGCAGCAAATTGCGCAGCCCACCCCGCAGAGATGCCAAAAATTGCTGCAAATCTTCGGAAAACTCAACTGGCTCATTCCACGTTAGAACGATGGCCCCATTGACCCCATTCGTTTGGTTGGGTTGGTACAGCGGCAGCACCGCCATGGACTGCACCCCTTGCGCGACAAGGGCCGTTGCCGCTACGGGAGCTTCGGGATAGTTGGAGTAGTAGACACAGCGGTTTTGGGCGATCGCCTCGGTAAAAATTGCAGGTGTTGTGAGCCGATCGGGCAGCACCGCTTCGGGCATGCACATCAGCGCCTCTGCCGTAACCTCATCCAGTCGCCGCAGCACCATGGCCCCATCTGCACAGGAAAATTGTTTGAGAGCGGTCAACGCTTGGGCGATCGCCTCATGGGAATTTCCAGCCGTTTCGTCTTGGGTAAGGTTAGCTAAGGTCGCCTGAGCCGCAAACTGCCACTCGTATTGCAACAGGCGACGCCTCACCAGGGGACTCAGCAGCACAACACTGCCCATCACCGCTACAGGCTGAAACAGGCTGGGATCAGGCTGTCCCAGCAGGTCCACACTCCAAACCCCAAGGCCCACCATGGCGATCGCCATCACGGGCGGATACAACGTTGCCAAGGCAAATACCATCGGTGCTCCCCACACCCAAACCGAGCATCCACTCAGCACGGCCAACCCCACCAAAGCGATCGCCGTACCCCATAGCAATGGCTCAAATGTCGGTAAGCGAGCTGGATGCCCCGAGGGCAAAGCAGCAAATACGCGATGAGACTTGAACAGGTGATCTGGCTTCACAAAGGTTGAGATGGAGGGGAAAGAACTAGGCAGCTAAACATTCTGAAATCGTTTGAGTGACAACATGGGGGGCACTAATGTGAGGAAAGTGTCCCTGAGCATCGATTCGCACGAGGGTGGAGTTGGGCAGATGCTGGGCCAGGTAATCGCCAACCACCGTAGGCACCGCAATGTCATTATTGGATTGCAGAATGACCGTGGGTATCTTGAGCTTGGGCAGCTCAGCCCGGTGATCGGACTGGAAAATGACCCGCGCTACTGCCTGGGCAATGTCGGGACGAATGGCAGACAGCGTTTTTGCAAATTCGTTTGCCAGCTCAGGCCGATCGGGGTTGCCCATGGCTAACGGGGCAAAACCACTCACCCAAGCGTAATAATTCGACGACATCGCATCGTATAGAGCATCCAAATCCGATTGCTCGAATCCGCCAATGTACTGCGTCTCCGGATCGTTGACATAGCGGGGAGAGGCTCCCAAAAAGATCAGTTTTTGAAATCGGCTTGGATCGACCAACGCCGCCAGCAGGCTCACCATACCACTGACTGAGTGCCCAACAAAAATGGTCTGAGAGAGCTTGAGTTCGGCGCACAAGTCCAACAAGTCTTCGGCATAGCTGTACAGCGAGCTGTAACGCCGTGGACTATAGGCCGACATATCAGATTTGCCTGCGCCGACATGATCGAATAACACGACTCGATACGATGAAGCAAAGGCCTCTACTTGGTGTCGCCATGCTGTTTGATCTGAGCCAAACCCATGGGCAAAGATGAGGGTTTGCTCACCATGACCTAGGGTAACGACGTTGTTGCGCTTGACAATACTAGCTAACATGGGCGATCGCAAATTTGGTAGTGATAGCTTGAAAAAGCAGGAAAATCGGGTGTTTTGCCCCCAGAACTATCTTAAAGAACCCCCATCGTGAACGACAGGATAGCAGCCAAAACTTAAATAACAAACGTCCATTGGGTATAGTGTTGGGTTGGGTTTGCTATATCCAGGCTCCCCCAATTTTTCCCAAGTTTCCGCATCATATCGCTACCGCGATCGCCCCAAGGGGCAGGGTTCACCAACCAGATTGGTGGCGATCGCACCTGTCAACCCACAAAACAGACTCTTGCTCTAAACTCAGCAGGAGGATGGAGAGTGACTACTGAGCGCGATACAAAGTGCAGCTATCCCCTTGAGTTGGCTCTTCAGGAGGCTGGTGGGAATGCAGCGGAAAACTCAAAATAAAAGTGATCAATCTTTCCTGAATTTGTACGCGAATGGTTGCACCCAAATGCTCCACCAGTTTTTTCACCAAGGCGAGACCAAGGCCAGTTCCGCTTTGCTTCCACGGATCATGACTGGGGATCCGGTAGAACTTATCAAAAATGCGATCGCCCTCCGACGGCGGAATGTGAACCCCAGAATTACTGACGAACACATCCAAACAGGTTTCAGATGCCTGAGCCGTGAGCGTAATCACCTCTTGGGCAGGTGTGTATTTGCACGCATTGTGCAACAGTTCGGTAAAAATGCGTTCAAGACAAGTGAGATCGGTTGTGAGCGATGGTAGCGTTTCAGGAATATCAATCACGAGCTGTTGCTGTTGCGTCTGAACTCGTTCAATAAACGGTTCCGCCAGATGTGGCAGAAAGTATTGCAAATCAATGGTGTTTAGCGTTAAGGGTTCGGTTCCAGCATCCAATCGTGTGAGATCTAAGAGATCATTAATCAACTCCATCTCCCGCTGGCCTTCCTCTCGCAGAAGTTTTAAATAGCGACTGATCTGGTTTCCCTGATCCATGCTCGATTCACTTTTCCACACTCCCGCCTGCTCCAAACTGGATTCCAACATTTGAGTTGCCATTTGAATATGAGACATGGGAGTTCGCATTTCGTGAGATACCGTGCTGAGGAAGTCATCCTTCAATCGATTTAGGCGCTCTAGCTCTAGCACCTGGAGTTGTACAGCCTGGTAAAGTTGAGTTTGCCGCAGGGCGATCGCACATTGATTGGCCACCTGCTCCACCAGCCTGACCTCCAATTCGCTAAACAAACTGTGAGCTGGCTTGGATAACCACATATCACCCAACACCCCCTGATCATCCTTGAGCGAGCACACCAACAACACCTCTGGGCCATCGTTTTTGATAGGAGCGGGCAACTTGCCAGTTGGGATCAAACAAAACTGAGAACAGGTGCCATTGAGCAATTGGGCAAAAACCTCTGGTAGCTCGGAAAAACCAATTGTTTGTCCTTTGGCAGACGGCAGTTGGGAAGGAACATATTCATAGCAAATGGTTGCAACTTTCTGTTCCAGGTCATACAAGCTGGTATCGCAAAAACATAACCCCAGGTTCACTGCTAATTCTTTTACAGCTGTTTGCAGAATTTGGGCTTCATCCAAACTGTCTCTCACCTTATCCGTAATACGTTTTAGTAAAGATTCAAAATTCAGTGCTTGCTGTAATTCATTGGTACGTTCCTGCACTTGTTCTTCTAGGCTTGCGTTTAGCAGTTGCACTTGGTGATACAACGCAGACTGATGAATGGCGATCGCTAATTGATCAGCCAAAACTTGAGCCAATTCAATTTGTTCACTGGGCCATTGCTCAATCGGATGACGCACCCGTAGCGTAAAGCTTCCCCAAATGGAATCCCCCACTACAATTGGCACCAGAAGCCACGCTCCCGGCGAAGACTGTGCCAGCCTGCGATTCACCGCATCTGTAATTCGGCGAGAATCGACCACTGTTACCACTTCTCGTCGCTTCAGCTGATCTGCAATTGGATTATTGTCATCCGGAATTTCTAGCCCAATTCCGTTAGGAAAGTGGGAATCGTGCTGGTAGGCTGTAATGTGTCGCCAGCAGCGTCGTTCCGGAATATATTGCACGATTGCTGCCTGATCAAGCTGCAATAGGTGCGCCACTTCACGAGCGGCGGTGGTTAAGATCGTATCCAAATCCAGGGATTGGCGAATTGTGCTTACCACTAAGCCCAACGACTGTTCGCGCTCCATCCGCTGGCGTAAGGCCAGTTCTGCCTGTTTCCGCTGGGTAATATCCTGCACCATGGCAAACCCAAAGGAAACGATTCCCACATCATTGCGAATTACCGCCACATTCAGTAGCCCCCAACACACGCTGCCATCTTTGCGCACATATCGTTTTTCGATTTGGTAGCGATCGCGCGCTCCAGCAAAGCACTCTGCAACCAGACCCGCCTCAACATCGTAGTCATCGGGATGGGTGTAATCTTGCAAATCTAGATTGCGCAACTCCTCGCCCGAGTAGCCTAAAAATTCCTGCAAATACGAATTGCTTAGGATAGCTTTGTAATCTGGCCCCTGACAGAGGGCAATTCCCAAACCAGCCGCCTCAAACACCAGGCGAAAGCGCAACTCACTTTCTTGCAATTGCTGCTCAGCCTGTTTGCGAACGGCCTCATGATGCTTGCGCTCGGTAATGTCGAGGTTGATCCCCAACAGACGCACTGGCAACCCAGTATGGTCAACTCGGACATTGCCCTTGCTGGTTGCCCAGTTCAGGCTACCGTCAGGTCTGAAATAGCGAAACTCGATCTCGTACTCTTGCTGGTGGCGAATGCTGTGCCGAAGGGTCGCAATCATTCGAGGCCGATCTTCAGGATGGATCATCGCCAAAACGGTTTCCATACGCCCATCAAAGCAGCCAGGAGCGATACCCATCAATCGTTCCATGTTTTCTGATACAACCAGTTCCTGGGTTAAAATGTTCCAATCCCAACTGCCCATTTGCGCCGCTTCCAACGCCAAGCGCAGGCGCTCTTCCGATTCGCGCAGGGCCGCTTCTACCTGCTTTAAGGCGGTAATATCCCGCCCGACGGATTGAATCTCAACCAACTCGCCCTCCAGGTTGAAAATGCCCTGGTTGATCCATTGCGTCCAGCCAATGTGGCTATCACCCCGGCGATCGCGATTTTCGGTCATAAAAGTGGGCGCATCGGGAGTGAGTGCCGCAATTTGCTGCAAAATTCGCTGTAGATCGCCGGGCTCTGCAAAGTCAATCCATTTTTGCCCCACCACTTGATCGAGGGTGCAGCCTAGTGCATAACACAGCGCTGCATTGGCAAAGGTAATTGTGGTATCGGCATGCGATCGCAAAATGAAGTCCGTTTGGGTTTGCACCACGTGGCGGTAGCGGCTTTCGCTTTGCAGCAGCGTCGCTTCAGCCAACTTGCGATCGGTAATATCCTGCACTACGCCATGCCAGGCGATCGCCCCATTAAACCGATGCACCGGCTGAGAATTTGCCTGCAACCACTTCACCTTGCCCGAAGGGGTGATCACCCGCCATTCATACGCAAACTGCCCCATCGTTTGCATACTGTGTGCAACGGCCGCTGCATAGCCGGCCCGATCTTCAGGATGAATTTGATCCAGCACCAAGTAGGCATTGGCCAGCACATCTTCAGACGTGAACTCGTGGATCGTTTGCACCGCTGCGCTAATGTACTCAAACCATACTCGGCCATCGGGCTCTTGCACCACAGTGTAAATATTGCTGGGAGACTGATGGCTGTGTTGATTTAGCCATTGCTCGCTTTGCCGCAAGCGCTCTTCAATGCGCTTGCGCTCGGTAATATCCTGCACCGTTCCCAAAATTTGCCCCACGACCCCATCCGTTGTGCGAGAAAAGGGGGTATCGCGACTAAGAAACCAACGCCAGTCACCATTAACATGCTGGCAACGATATTCAATCTCGATCACTTGGTTATCTAGCAGCGTGGCACAATGCTGCAAATGCTGTTCTAGGCGGGGGTAATCATCGGGATGGACAAAATCCTGCAAGGTGATGTGGTTTAACTTTTGCATATCTGCCAGCGTGTAGCCCAGACCTTCTATCAGAGTTCGATTCGCGTACACATTGCGCTGCGCTATCAAGTCGTAAACATAGATGGCATTGGGATTGGCAGTGAGTACCTTGTCTAAAAAGTGCTGCTTGGCTTGAAGGGCTGCTTCAACCTGCTTCATATTGGTAATATCTACCGTATTTCCAATCACGCCCCGCACCTGATCATCAACGCCGACAAATGGGCCAATGGTTGTTTGATACCAGCGCCACTCGCCGGAGGCAGTTTGAATTTGCTGGATGTGTTGTTGTGGTTGCCGACTCGTCATGACGGCTCGATTGATAGCCCAATACTCTTCGAGCTGAGCCATCGTAAAGTTGGCGTTGAACTCCACCTCATATTTTCCAAGCATGGCCGCAACTGTGGTGCCGTGCACATCCGCCGCTGATTGGTTGGCAATCAGGAACCGACCTTCGGGATCTTTGACATAGATGGAGCTAGCGCTGGAATCAATAATTTGCTTCAATGCGGCTTGATGATCGGCCAAGTGGGCTTCTGCCAGTTTGCGATCGCTAATGTCAATTGCCACCCCATCCACAATTAGTTCCCCCTGCTCACCTTGGTGAAAACGGGCATGATCGCGCACCCAGCACACCCGACCATTTGGTGCAACAAAGCGATATTCCAAATGATCTGCCGTTTGTAGGCGTGAGGCAGTTTGCACAGAAGCATGAAACATTTCCCAGTCATCGGGATGAATGAACTCGACCAATCGCTCAGGATGCTGCATCAGTTCTTGTGGATCGCACCCCAACAAATCGCGATAGCCATCACTCAAAAACAAACTTAGGAACGTGCCATCGGCATCGTAAACGGCCCGGTAAATCCCACCGGGCAAATTGGCAGCGATCGCCGTTAGTCGGCGTTCTTGGTCGCGTAGAGTTTGCTCTAGGGCTGCTCCCGCAGAGGTATCAGCCCCATATCCAGCAGATGCAGATCCGGCCGGTACAGAAGCATGAGACAACGGTTGCACGGGGAAATGTCCCTGCTGCTGAGCCGCAATGCCCAACTGCAACGCTACATATTGAATCAGCTTTCGGTCAAGCGATCGCCACGCTCGGGTTTGGTGCTGGTGCAACGCCACAACCCAACCCCACAGCTCACCCTGGCGCACAATGGGCGCAGCTAAGCAGGCTGCGACAGCGAGCGCTTGCACCATGGAGTCTGCTAGCACTCCTGGAGTCTCACCCGTTAGCGCATCCAAATCCCCATGTGATGCCAAATCTGACGCCGATGAACCCAGTTCAGCCGGAAATGCTGAAACCGCGATCGCCGCACCCTCGGCTCCGTCGCTCTGTATTGCTTCTATGCCCAACGCAGCCCAAGTCTGCCCCAACCAAGAATGATTAGCCTCAGTGCTGACTTCAGTGCTGGCCTCAGCCATTACGACAAAACCTATCGGCTGAGCGCAACAAACGAGAACCCGCTCCACTTGCAATAAGGAATGAACGGCCTCGGCTGCTTCGTTCAACACTAGGTCAAGATGAGCCCCCCAGTGAATACGTTGAGCGATCGCCTCCATGCCCTCCAGGATTTGCTCAGGCGTCGTTGTAGCGACAAAAGATCGACTTTTATCCATCGTGGTGGGAAAGAACGCAGAACACATCGCAATACTGGTGTATCAAAAGTTCCATGGGCTTAAAACCACAGCAACACCTTGACTCAAATCGATACAATCCTTATAGAAAGATAGCCAAATAAAATAAGCCATGTGAACCACAACGATGAGGTCTAATCCCCCTTTAAACAGACCATGAACGTCAGTGAATAGAGGCATTGAACCTCATAAAATTGAAGCTTCGATCAGCAATTTGGCTGAATTCTCAAGTCATGTAGCTTAGCTCAAACCGATTCACGGTGAGAAAAAGCCCGGTATGAAGATAGCCGCTTCAGTCTTCGTTTTAATTGAATAAATGATTAGGCCTTACGCACTTCATCCGAAAAACCAGAGGGTTGAATGATTTTTGGGGCGCTTAGCGCCCCAAAAATCATTCAACTGCGTAAGTCCTGATGATATTGAGATATCAATGCTTGATCTAAGGCATCTTTTAGCCCACTCATCGATTTCATGAATGGTTTCAACGATCGGTGACAAATCTTTGATAAAGTTGGGAGCAACGAACTGAAGAGATGGTTATTTGACGGTGTTTGAATATTAAGCGATCGCCTATGTTTTTATTCTAAGCTGAATCAACTTTGTCGTTATCCAACCCTAGGGTCGCAGAGTGGGCATTATGAGCTGAGGACATGAATTTAGCCGAGGCATCCTTATCCCCCAACTTAGATAACGAAACTTAGATAACGCAACTCAAAAATCTGCTCATATCAATCGTCGATTGCCTTGGGTTTAGCTGTTGACTGCTGTATGGTACTCCCTTGAAAACATGATTTTGAGTAATACAAGCTCAGTCTGTACTACCCAAAGCTGCTATCTAAATGCCGCTATCCTGCTGAACTTGACCTAAAAAATCCTGCTGGCGAATGAAAGGTCTGAGTATATGTAATTAAGCTGTGCAGTTCATTTTTGCCAAGCCAATTCATTGCCTGTGATGAGCGATCGCCCCTTTGCCCCCGCTTAACCCCCCAATTATCTCAATTCAAACGATTGGAGAAAATCTTGGATTTATCACCCAACTTGCAATGACCGCTTTCACCATCTCATTAACCACAGCAGCCTTATCGATTGGCTTGGAACAAGATTGTGTAAAGCGCACCGCCCCCTGGCTCAAATCTCATCGAAAAAATATCTAAAGGTCTACGGAAGGAAATGGTATATAAATGGCCTAATTGGTCATTTACCTGAGCCGTATCACTTGGTACGGCACCCTGCCACATTACACTTGACAAACTCTATGAGCCACTGGGCTCGTGCTTAGCGTTCGTATTTGTGAAGCCTATGTCATTACGTTTTCGTGCTGGAGGAGGGTGGCCATCCCACAACTGGCGTGCTATCCGGAAAATTCTGACGTATAGCGCTCTGTTAGCCCTCACAACATTTTTAGTTGGAGTGGCAATGCCAGGTTGGCGAGGCGCGATCGCCCAAGAATCCCCTCTGGTGCCACCTCCCATGCGCCCTACCCAAGAAATTCGCGGCGTGTGGATTACAACCAACGATATGGGCATTCTGCGTGACCTGCCCCAAACTCAAAACACCATGGCCCGCCTGTCGCAGCTTCAGTTCAACACAGTGTATCCAGTTGTGTGGAATTCGGGCTACGTACTGTATCCCAGCGAGGTCGCACAGCGCTATGGCATTCAGCCATTTGTGTGGCGCGGGTTGCAAGGGCAAGATATTCTGCAAACGGCGATCGCCACTGCCCACCAAAATGGGCTGCTGGCAATTCCCTGGTTTGAGTTTGGGTTTATGGCTCCTCCCTTGTCCGAGCTCACCATCGAGCATCCCGATTGGTTTACTCACCGACGCGATGGCAGCGACACCACCATGAGTGCTGCTGGCGAAGTCCGGTGGATGAACCCCTTACACCCCGAAGTGCAACAGTTCTTCACCAGTCTGGTCATGGAAGTCGTGAACCGCTACGACATCGATGGCATTCAGTTTGATGACCATACCAGCCTGCCCGTTGAGTTTGGCTATGACGACTACACCGTAGCGCTGTATCAGCAAGAGACCAAACAGCCTCCTCCGGCCAATCCTCGCGATCCGGCCTGGATGCGCTGGCGGGCCGACAAACTGACCGAATTTATGACTCGCCTTAACCACCAAGTCAAGTCTCGAAAGCCTCACATTATCTTTTCGGTATCGCCCAATCCCTATACCACGGCGTACAACGGCTTTTTACAGGACTGGCTGACCTGGGTTAGAACCGGCATCGTAGATGAGCTGTTGGTGCAAATGTATCGCTCTGATATCTACAGCTTTATGGAACAGGTTAACCGTCCTGAAATTCAGGAGGCCCGACAGTTGATTCCTACTGCGGCTGGAATTTTGACCGGGTTGCGCCGTCGTCCAGTTCCTATGTCGCTGGTACAAGCAAAGGTACAAGGGGCGCGATCGCGCGGCTTGGGTATGGCGTTCTTTTCGTTCGAAAGCCTGTGGAATGATGCACCAGAACCCGCCGAAGAGCGTCAAGCGATGTTTGAGATCATGTTTCAACGAGTAGCCGTGCGATCGCGCTTAGCAGCAACTCCGCGTCCACCAACCCCACCTCCCACCCCAGATCCGCTGCTCCTTCCAACTGGAATTTAGCTCTTGGCCTCGTCTGCTTGCTCCAAGCGCTTTCGTAACGTCAGTTTCGGTTAAGGGCTTTTATCAGGTTTGCGCGGCGCGCAAACCTGATAAAAGCCCATTTTTGTGTGCGTGATGCGCACGCAAAAATGGGCACTTCAGCTTATTCAAAACTCAGGTTATTTAATTTCAATTTCCAGTCGGTATGTAGCATTGCCGCGAGTGCCACCAACCCGAATTTGATACTCACCAGTTTGAGGCAACACAACGCTGGTCTCGGTCGCTTCATATTCCAGAAACAGGCCATCGGGAGCCATCAACTCCAGCGCAGCGTTATCTTCTAGCGAGGTTAGGGTTAGGGTCATAAGCTGGTTGGCTTGGGCACTGAGCAAATAGACATCACGCTCTCCACGAATGACCGAACCTTCTACGGTTGTTCCCGTTGTTCCTGGATCAAACTCCACAGAGTAGACATGCACCGTGGGGTCATCGACAACATCCATCCCCATATCGGCCTCGGTCAGCAAATCGGCACAGTCCACTTGGGTGTATACTTCGCGGCCAGTATCGAGGGTGGATTCGGTTAAAGTCCAGGTTTCAGACGAGTTTTGAACATCTTCTTCAATTTCGGTGATGAGCTGCAGCTCAAGTTGGTTGTCATCGACCACTTGTCCGTCAAACTGTTGGCGGTAGGAGGTGTAGTAGCTGTTCTCATCGTCTTGAATGACCGCAGAACCGCCGCCCAAAACGCTACCATCGGCTTCTAGCATGAACCGAAGTTGGCCCGTTAAGGTATCCGTTTCTATTTGGAAGCAATACTCACCGGGCGATCGCCCTGCGGCGGCAATTTCAGGGGTTGTGTCGGCTGATTCGGTACCCGAATTGGGAGAAGGAGAGGCGCTCACATTTCCTGGAGTATTCGCCGAAGAACACGCCGCTAGTAGCAGGAGCGAGCAGCCGCCTACCAATTGCCGAATTGCCGAGCCAGAAAATAAAACCATCGGAACCTCTAAAAAATTGCTTGTATGGGCTATGGCACGGGGGGAAATGCCAGCAGGGGCGATCGCAAGATCAAACACCAGTTGCTCGATCTCCAAACTAATCGTGCCCACAAACAACTACCGCCACATCGAGCCACTTTCCGAATGTGTTGAAACTTTATGCATCTTTTGCAATATTCATCAGCTCAACTGCTGCGATCGCTGGTTTATCATGTGTGCGATCTGGTTATCTATGTAAAGTGCATGAGTTCTCAATACGACGTTTCTTCCGTATACAGTGTCTTCAACAACCTGCTTCAAGATCTTGAAGGCTTCGTTGACCCAAATCAGCTTGAAATCGTTTTCGACACCAAAAAACAAGCATTTCTATGCGGTCCTGGCTTTCGAGAACAGCTCACGGCTAATCCCACTCTCGCTCGTGAAATTCGCAAGGAAATGCGCGATATTTTGGCGAAACACTTAGGCAGACATGTTACCGGATGAGCGATCGCTCCTAGGATTTGCGCTGCGTCTTGTTTGTGCTTTATCACTACCACTCATCATCATCGTCGTCCGTAGTGCCATAGCGAGCATCGGGCTCTGCGGCCTTGCGCGTTGGCGTGAGAAAAATTTCGTAGGGCGAGGCGGGCGGCACCAGTTCCAGCTGAGTCGAAGACCGCGACGGCTTGGATTGAGTATGACGACGACGAGATACCCCTTCTTCTGTGGTTTCCTCGGCCACAACCTCATACAAAATCGCCTGTTTGCCACCCGAGCCTTTGCGCAACACCCGCCCCAACCGCTGAATGTATTCTCTGCTGGAGCCCGTCCCCGACAAAATGATGGCAATGCGCGCATCTGGCACATCGACTCCCTCATTCAACACATGCGATACCACCAGCGTTTGGTACGCACCCTCCCGAAATTTTTGCAAAATCTCGTGTCGTTCTTTCACCGGAGTTTGGTGAGTGATGGCCGGAATGAGGAAGTCTTGCGAGATGCGGTAAACGGTGGCGTTATCGTTGGTAAACACGATAGTGCGCTCAGGATAATGCTGAGTCAACAGATCTGCCAAGACTCTTAACTTGCCCTCTGTTCCCAATGCGATCGCCCGGGCTTCGCGATGGGCCAACATGGCTCGCCGCCCTGCCTGCGATTGGGCACTGGCCATCACAAACTGCTGCCACCCTTGAATGCTGCCCAAACGGATTTTGCGCTGTTCCAAAAATTGGTTGCGCGTGCGAATCAGGGATTCGTAGCGATCGCGCTCCTCTTGCGATAGCTTGACACGAATAGGTACCAGCTCATGATGGGCCAGTGCATCGCCCGCCAAATCTGCCGCCGTGCGGTGATACACCACCCGCCCCAGCAGCAGATCCAAATCCACATGGCGGCCATCCGATCGATCGGGGGTAGCTGTAAGCCCCAACCGATAGGGCGCGATGGAATACTCCGCAATCACCCGCGTAAAATCGCTAGGCAAATGATGACACTCATCGCAAATTAGCAGCGCATAGCGATTGCCCAACGTTTCTGCATGAATCGCAGCACTATCATACGTGGCAACCAAAATGGACGTGCGATCGCGCGAGCCACCTCCCAACAACCCCACCTCCGCATCGGGAAACGCCGCCAGCAAATGGGCATACCACTGGTGCATCAAATCTAGAGTTGGCACCGTAATCAGTGTGCTGCGGGGCGTTGCTTGCATGGCCATTTGGGCCAAATATGTTTTGCCAGCCGCCGTGGGCAGCACCACAACGCCCTGCCGTCCTGCCGAAACCCAAGCATCCAACGCCTCTTGCTGATGGGGATATGGCTCGCGCTCTAGTTTGGCTGTTAATGCCAGCGCCTCAAACGCTTTGGCGCTGTCTTCAAACGCTGTGCCCTCTGCCTGTAGCGTTTCCACCAGCGCCCGGTATTGAATGGCAGGCACCCGAAACCGCTCAATCCGATCATCCCATGTGGCAAACTCCACCCACGATTTTCCCCTGGGTGGAGGGTGGAGAATTAGAGTGCCTCGATCAAACTTGAGCTTGGGCGTGCGTGGCATCGGCAGGAGCTAGAGAGGAAGTAGAGAAGGGATGAGGATTTAGGGGCTAGAGACCAGTAGAAAAGAACAGGAGTGGTTCTGCTTCCTTAAAGATACACAGAACCTTTGTTCTATGCGACTGTTTTTAATTGGAGGAGATGGCGGGCGATCGCCCTCATGGCAACGGGGAGAGCGCCGTCTTATGAGAGCCACGGCTGTTGGCTCAGGCAAAACAAAAATTCGCCAAACTTGCGTGTGTATCGCGAAAACTTGCCAGAAAGATCCGATTAGCCAGTAAACTGTAGGGTGCGGTTTTATTGTTAATCCATCCTTAAGAAAGAGTCTCCCGTGCGAAAGAAGGTTATTGCTGGAAACTGGAAGATGTACAAAACTCAGGCAGATGCACAGGAGTATCTGCAAGAGTTTTTGCCTCAGCTCGACGAAACACCCGAAGAGCGCGAGGTTATTTTGTGTGTTCCATTTACCGATTTGGCGGTGATGTCGCGCAATCTGCACGGCAGCCGGGTTCGGCTAGGAGCCCAAAACGTACATTGGGAAAGCGAAGGCGCTTTTACCGGAGAAGTTTCTGCACCGATGTTGGTGGAGTTGGGTGTGAGCTATGTGGTGATTGGGCACAGCGAGCGCCGTCAATACTTTGGTGAAACGGATGAAACGGTAAACCAGCGCCTAAAAGCAGCACAAGCGGCTGGCATGGTCCCCATTTTGTGTGTGGGCGAAACCAAACAACAGCGCGATAGCGGACAAACCGAAGATGTGATCCTCAAACAGTTGGCGATCGATCTGGAAGGGGTGGAACAGTCGCGATTGGTAATTGCTTATGAACCCATTTGGGCGATCGGTACAGGCGATACCTGCGAATCGAAGGAAGCAAACCGAGTGATTGGCATTATTCGGAATCAGCTTTCTAACTCGGATGTGCCAATTCAGTATGGTGGTTCTGTGAAGCCCGACAATATTGATGAAATTATGGCTCAGCCCGAAATTGACGGAGTTTTGGTGGGGGGCGCAAGCCTGGTGCCAAGCGGATTTGGGCGTATTGTCAATTACTCCTAGTTCGTTTGTAGGCCAATTATTAGGCGTGAGCATCACGCAGATGTTGCTAAAAAAAGCACCGCCTAGGCGGTGCTTTTTTTAGCTGAAGCCATGATGGTGTGATGATATTTTTTGAGATCCCCTGCGCAGGGGATCTCAAAAAAGTACTTGTCTGAATAGACTTAGAGGACATCTGAAAAGTACCTAAAGCTTCGTGTATTGCCCTCACCCCTTGTGTTCCTCTCTCCCAAATTTGGGAGAGGGGAAAGGGTTTGCGGCTCCCCTTCTCCTAAATTTGGGAGAAGGGGTTGGGGGATGAGGGCTATTTTTTGACTTCTCAGGTACCCGTTAAGCGATCTGGCGATCGCTTAACGGATGTTTTATTCAATTGTGGGAATAAAAATTGGTTGACCAATGATACGCTCCAGGTTGACCGATCGCAGCAAACTTGCCCAGTCAGCTCGAACCGCAGGATCCGTCGGATTATCTTGCAGGAGGGTGGCCTGAGAGGCCAGGGTATCTTGCCAAAGCCCTTCGGCAGCGTACAAAGCAGGGCGATCGCGCTGTTGGGTTTGATCCAGCCGGGTTGCAAAGTCTGGGCTAGCTTCTACCCGCTGTACCCAACCTTCTAGAAAAGTATTGCCTGAGCGATCGGACTGGTCGCACAAAATTTCCAGTGACCAGTTATACACCTCACCCACCTCAAGGGGCACCACTTCAGGCGGCACCTGCACGCTCACAATGCCGCCTGAAGTCGGCAGGTTGATCAGCAAATTTGCCAACACCTGGGACTGATCTTCATTAGTCAGCAAAAACTCAGCCACCGTAGCTGTAGTAGGCGGCACATAGGCAAAAAAGGTGGGACGCGGAGAAATGGTTGCTTCTACCGAGACTTGGTTGGCATCGTTGAGAGACATCCTCATGGGGGCCAAAGCTAACGGCGTATCGTTGGCGGATATGGCGCGATCGCACGAGTTGCCGCGAGCAATACCCCCAATGCGATTGCGCGAGGGACGAACATTGCGCACATTAAACCGTAACCGCTGGGAAACTCGCTGTGTGTGAGGGCGCGCTGCTGGAGATGCACTTTGCGCGATCGCTGGCATTCCTTCAGCCCACAAACCCAGCCCCAGCAAGAATCCCAACCCCAAGTACAGTTTTTTCATTTTGCGAAGCATGACAATTTAATTTGCTACCATTCCGAACATGTTAAGTTGCTGCTTTGAGCAATCTAGCCCAGTCATCTCTCTAAGCTAACAACCATCCCAGCCGATCCGTCAGGTCAACCAAATACACCTTTTAATAACTACACAAAAATTTCGATGAATACAGGCAAGCTTCAAAAAACGTGAACGGCTGCAATGCATCTCCAAGCAATTAGGCTTGTCCTCTGGGTGGTCTTCAAGTTATACAACAGCCCGATTCCCATCGCTATTGCAGAGTGAAATCTTTATGGTTCATCGCATTACAGAGTCGATCCGCAAACTAACAGCCAACCCAAACCAGCTTCGTACTGCGATTGGCACACTCATCGGCACCACTGTGTTAACAGGGTTTGCTGTAACCGGGCTGATTGCCATTGTCCGTCAGCTTGGAGGGCTACAAGGAGCCGAACTTGCTGCCTACGATACCCTCGTACGCCTGCGCCCCGACGAAGGAACTGATGAGCGTATTTTGGTAGTTGGCATTGATGAGTTTGATATTCAGGCTCGTCAGGAATTTCCAATTCACGATGGTACGCTAGCTGAGTTGCTACAACGGCTACAGGCTTACGAGCCTCGCGCCATCGGGGTTGATATTGCCCGCGATATTCCCCAAGGGGAAGGGCGAGAAGCGATGACCCAACAGTTTGCATCGAGCGATCGCATCATTAGCAGTTGTGTTCTCAGCTCTGCTACCAGTCCGGGGTTGCCACCTGCCCCAGGAGCCACTATAGACCAGATTGCCTTTGCCGACCTTCCCCAAGACTCCGGCAACATTATTCGGCGCAGCATTTTGGTTTCGACCCCGATTGAAACATCGGCTCCCTTACCCAATACCCATGTGTGCAACGAGGTTGATCCTGAAAATCAGCTACCTTCACTGGCTTTTGTGCTGGGGTTGATTTATTTAAGCGATGAGGGTGTCACCCTGAGCGAAACCCCCGAGGGAGAGTTGCAGCTTGGCGAAGCGGTTTTGCATCGGTTACCCATGCAAACAGCAGGGTACCACTACACTGGAGCTGATGATTATCAGATTTTGCTCAACTATCGCACCGCAGCGGAGCCGTTCCGCACGGTTAATTTATCCGCTGTGTTGTCGGGCCAAGTCGATGAATCCTGGGTGCGCGATCGCATCGTACTCATTGGTTACGAATCCGACATTGCCAAAGATCGATTTGTCACGCCTTTAAGCGGCAGCGGCAGTGGTCGCGCCATCACCATTCCTGGGGTTACGATTCATGCCCATAGCGTTAGCAATCTGATAAGTGCAGCATTGGGTGAGCGATCGCTCCTTTGGTACTGGCCGCGCCCGATCGAAGGACTATGGATGTTGGGATGGGCCTTGGTTGGTGGTGCGGTTGCCTATGGAACTCGGCGGTTGTGGCACTTTGTCGTGCTAGAGGGATTGGTGGCGATCGCCCTACTCGGCAGCTGCTATGTTTTGCTTGTGCAAGGGGGATGGGTGCCCCTAGTGCCTGCGGCGATCGGTCTGGTGCTGACAGGTGTTAGCGTAGCATTGCTCGACCGCGCAACCCAAGAAGGCTACACCCAAGCAATTTACGAACAGGTGCGCGACCAAGTCAAAAAAGTGGTTGCCCCACCCAGTATCGAAATCGATGAAAACAAACGCGCCCAGCAAGTTGCCGAAATTACCGAAAGCAGCTATTTTCAAGATTTGAAGGCGCGAGCCAAAGCCATTCGCGAACAGCGACAAAGCCAGCTTAACCAAGCAGCCACAGATACCTCTAGTTCGCCCAACCCGCCCTCAACTTAATAAGCAACGTCAGTTCTGAATGAGCTGAAGCACTGATTTTTGCGTACGCGACGCGTACGCAAAAATCAGTGCTTCTCTGAGAGTTGCACAGCATGTAACCCTCAAAGGTGCTCTTAATCAAAAGAGGCGTGACGTTAAGCACCTACACGGTGAGTTGGGTGCTGGTCTAGACCTGTGGACGGTTGTTGCAAAAGGGGAGCGGCATCATTTACAACAACCATTCACAAATATGAAACCTAACCCAATGTGAGTGCCATTCATGAGTGAGCCTGAGATTACCATCACACTCAAGCTGTTTGCTGCGTATCAAGAAGCTTGCAAAACCGCAGAGCTAGAGTTATCGCTGCCTGCAGGCAGTACCGTTGCAACCGTACGCGATCGCCTCATTGCAGACCATCCCGAACTCGAACAATGGCGCGATCTAACCCGGTTTGGCATCAACTACAATTTCGCCGAGCCTGATTCTGTATTGCAGCATGGGGACGAAGTCGTGCTCATTCCACCCGTGAGCGGCGGTTAGGGCTTCCAGTCACCTGATGGCCTTAGAATGCGCTACTCCATCCGTATGAATAGTGCCAGCTTAGACTTGTGACTGGCGCTAGCTGGTGCTGTTCTCACCATGTTAAG
The DNA here is from genome assembly GCF_050565595.1 of Leptolyngbya sp. AN02str. Lineage (NCBI taxonomy): Bacteria > Bacillati > Cyanobacteriota > Cyanophyceae > Leptolyngbyales > Leptolyngbyaceae > Leptolyngbya > Leptolyngbya sp. AN02str. Next base: position 59,699 of record NZ_JBNXVR010000033.1, read on the forward strand.
TAATCAGCCATAATTAAATATAAAACCCTGTACCGACCGCTGTGCGGTCGGTACAGGGTTTTATATTTAATGGTGTCGAGGTCTTAGTTGTTGTGGAAAAGGGACGGAGCATCTTTTTCACAACAAACGGATGTGAAACCCAATCTGCCAGCTTAGGCATACCAAAACTCAACTGCTCTTCAAGCCACCCATCGCTATCTAGACTCGTAGTACTACAGGCAGAGTAAAACTACCCAAGCAGCCTCAAAAACTTGAAACCAAAAATCAGTCTGTATGCTTGAAACGAGCTCAACTATTGCTAATCGAAATCATTTCTAAAAATGAAATCTAAAAGATACCGAAAGACATCTAAATATAGTAGGTAACGTCAAACACCTGCCTTGTCCAGCACCAGCCATCAATCCATCCACCATAAGTTAACGAATCATAAGCGAGCCGGATATTAAACATCAAGCGACAGCGAGTATGAAGCTGAATGAAGACTTCAACAATGAATAAAAGTTGGGGCGCTAATTCATTATTGATGTGAATTGTCCATCTGATGATAGATGAGATCCCGCTTTATTCTTGTTAAGTTAGTGAATGTAAGAGCAATGTTTGCGGCTTGCAAATTTCAAAAATGTTTGAGGTGAATTATGAGTATTGATGATCGCATGAAAGCTACTGGTAAAAATATCGAAGGGAAAGTCCAGGAAGCTGCTGGTAAGGTAAAAGGCGATCCCAAAGATGAAGCAGAAGGAAAAGCCAAACAAGGCGAAGCCAAGGTGCGTCATTCAGTCGAAAACGTGAAGGACGACGTGAAGCGTGCCATCGACTAATTAAGCTTGTCGGGTGTTCTACCAACAATTAGCTAGAGGGCTTTAGCAATCGATTGGTCGATTCTATCTCTTCACTAGTTAAATGTTGCCGCCTTTGGCATGAGGAATCTATTTTCAGTTCATGTCTTTAGCTAAAAACTAAGCTTTGCAAAGGCTGGTGGGCGTTGAGATTTTGCTCTCAACGCCCACATTATTGGCATTTATTGCGCATTAGTAGCTTGTAAATCCTGCTAAACCCAGAATTTATTATCTGCTTTTCAAAGACAAATTCATTCGATACTTTAATTAATATTATCCATTAGAGAAATCGGTTTTTCTTTCATAGAAACTTGTTTAAGTAATAATGCTTATTAGTCTTATAAATCCATCAAAATTTAACCCTGTTTTAATCCTCATCAATATCCATCGAAAGGGCGATCAACTTCTTAGTTTAAGTTTCTAGACTGATAGGAAAGACTCAAAGATTTGTGAGTTTGTAGAGGAAGGAGAACACACCTCATGGTAGCAACCCTAAACGATACAAAACGCCAGGCGATCGCCGAAAAACTGGCTGATATGCGAGCCTTACAAAACTTGATCATTTCAAATGAAAAGCAGTTTCTCTCTGAAATGTCAGATGCTGAACTGCGCAAGCGGTTTGAATCGATGATCCAGGATGATGAAAAGAACCTGGGCGTTCTTGAAACCGTGATTACCCAATACGGCATCCAGAGCCAGCCCAGTTCTGCTGTGCACGAGATGGTTCAAAAAGCTCAAGGCATGATGAAAGGCAGTGAATTGAGCCTTTACAAAAAGGTGACTCAGCATGAGTTAATCAAGCATGGCCAAGTAATGTCAGGCTTGATCGTGCACAAAGCAGCTCAAATCGTTGGTGCCGATATTGAAGCTGCGATTACCCCACTGAACACAGTGAACTTTGAAAACCGAGCTCACCAAGAGCAGCTCAAAGGTATTTTGGAGATTCTTGGAACTCGTGAACTCACAGGTCAAGACCCTGACCAAGGCGTGTGGGCTCGCGTGCAAGACGCAGTTGCCGCCCTTTCTGGCGTATTTGGTAGCGCGGTTACCCAATCGTCTGACAAATCGGATATGAACATTCAGGATGTTATCCGAATGGATCATGCCAAGGCAAAAACTCTCATGTCGGAGATTGAGGGTTCTAATGATGCCTCCAAGATGCAAGAATTTTTTGGCCAGCTGTATAAAGATCTGCTGGTACACTCCGAAGCAGAAGAGCAAGTGGTGTATCCTGCCATTCGTGGCTTCTATGGCGAGGCCAACACGCAAGAACTGTTTGATGAGCAAGCTCAACTGAAGAATGTGCTGAACCAAATGCTTTCGTTGAGCCCTACTTCCACTGAGTTCAAGCGCTTTCTGGAGCAGGTGAAGCAAATGGTGAATGAGCATACTAGCGAGGAAGAAAACGCGATGTTTGCTGCTATTCGCAACAACTGCTCGACCGAGCAACAGGAGAAGATGGCGACTCAGTTCAAGGAAGCCAAGAAACAGCTGCAAACGCAAATGGCTCAAAAGTAATGCTTGAAGCCGTGAGCAATGGATTTTAGCAACCTGCGCTCAAGCTCTGCGTTAATCATGCACTTGCTGTAATGCTGTTTGTGACTGAAGAATTGGGTGTGGTAGTGGATGTCACTATTACACCCAATTTTGTTGAGTTCGTCACTAAAACATTAACTCTAAAATCCCAACTCTACGACCCTAACTTTATAATTCAGCTCTTGAGGAAATGACATATGGAGCCGAGAGAGCGTGATGATGATACCTACCCTAAGGTTATAGTTCTGTTGATTTTTACAAGAATACTTCTGTCCATTGAACGATGGAAGATGGTGGCTATTTTTTTAACATTGTGAATGACATCGTAAAGATAAATGGGGATTAAAAACCATGGATAACGAATTGGATAAAGCTCTAGAAAATAATGTTGAACAACCAGGCGATCGCACCAATCAACCGATGACCGCCCAGGAAGTAGATCCCGAACAGAAGCGGGCTCATCGTGCTGAGATCAAAGAACGGGGAAGCGAATTAACCATTAACCCTGGCGATCGCATCAACCCTAACGCAACCCTTGAAGAAAAAGCACAACAAGTTGCCGTAGATGCACCCGACATCACTGGAGACCACATCACCGTACCAACCTACTTCATGGTGCAAGAGCCCGACGGTGAAGAAAAAGCTCTCCATCATGTGAAAGATGCGGAAGAGATCTCTGACGTGATCCGACAGGCCCGTGTAGATGAAGATGGCAACCGAACTTGGTCGTAGGTTTTAAGCATTCACGCCTCCTTTCCCTTTCACACCCCACGCTTCACAGCACATAAGAGGTCACCATGACTCAAACTCAAAACTTACAGCCACCGCAGGAGCAAGAACGCCGCCCTGGCTTGGAATCGGAAATGACTCCAAAACCTGAGTTTCAATCTCCAGAGTATCGAGCCAGCGGCAAGCTAACAGGTAAAGTGGCTTTGATTACAGGTGGAGATAGCGGCATTGGGCGATCTGTGGCCGTTCTCTTTGCCAAAGAGGGTGCAGACGTTGCAATCTCCTACTTGGATGAACATGGCGATGCTGAAGAAACGAAGCGTCTGGTCGAAGCCGAAGGTCAACGGTGCGTCAGTATGCCGGGTGATATTGGCGATGAGTCATTTTGCAAATCGCTTGTAGAGCAAACGGTTCAAAAATTGGGCAAACTCGACATCTTGGTGAACAACGCTGCCGAGCAACATCCCCAAGAGAGCGTGGAAGAAATCACGGCTGAGCAACTGGAGCGGACCTTCCGTACCAATATTTTCAGCATGTTTTACTTGACCAAGGCCGCTATGCCCCACCTCAAAGAAGGGAGCAATATTATCAATACTACGTCGGTAACGGCCTATCAGGGAAATAAACAACTGCTGGACTACTCTGCGACGAAAGGTGCCATTGTGGCCTTTACGCGATCGCTCTCCCAAGCCCTCGTGGATAAAGGGATTCGGGTCAATGGTGTAGCACCCGGCCCCATTTGGACACCGCTCATTCCGTCAACCTTCTCTGAAGAGAAAGTTGCTAGCTTTGGGGCTCAAGTTCCCATGCAGCGGGCCGGACAGCCAGAGGAAGTTGCAACCTGCTATGTCTTTCTGGCCTCCCAGGATGCATCATATATCTCAGGTCAAATCCTGCATCCCAACGGGGGCAAGGTTGTCAACGGTTAAGCTGCCCTCATCCGCAACTAGACTCTTTTCAAGGCGCTTTTGTGCAATTAGGTTGTGCAGAGGCGCTCTGATGTTGCTTCGTGTTTAGCTTTGGATGAATATGTGGGCGATCGCGCAGGCCCAATCCCAATTTTTATCATCAACCTTCTTGCATGAACTTGCATGAATCGGTTTTAGAACGCATGAAGGGTTGTGCGTTACGGTTACCAATCATTTACACAAAAGTTTTATTCAATCGTAGTGAACCGTTTTAAGAAAAAGTTCTCCATCTTTATCTTGTTCAAATCATGGGAGATATCCGTCTAAAGATAGATGATGGTGTAAATCAGGAGTCGTTTGCCTTTTCATTTCATAGTTCGCAGCGATGTTTATCAGCAATTTTCGAGCCATTTTGCCGAAAAATCACCAATTTGGCTATTTTGTCTTTTCAAGTAAGAAAACTACCTGAGTATAATTGTCATTTTTAATTATTTGTAGTGGAATAGTCATGACCCTTCCGTGTCTTCTGTAGGAACCTGTCATGGCAGAGCCTTCCAATTCCAAAAAGCTTGAGTCTGTTGCTCCACATACCGATACCGATATTGCGGTTGCCGGGGGTGGTGTTGCGATTCAATCCACAGCTCAAACTGATGAAAGCCTTGGGCAAAACGAAGATTTTGAGTTTCTATTTACTCGCGATATTGAATTTCGCCAAGAAACAATTTATTTCATCGTGGTCGATCGCTTTCATGATGGCGATCCTGACAATAACCAAGGCCCAAATGCCGAGCTGTATGACCCTAGCCGAACCGACTGGTGGAAATATTGGGGGGGCGATATTCAAGGCGTTATCGATAAACTAGACTACCTCAAAGATTTGGGTGTAACTGCCGTTTGGCTTACTCCTTTATTTGAACAGGTTGAGCGGCTAGTATTTGAAAAATATGCTGCCATCCATGGCTATTGGACCAAAGATTTCAAGCGTATTAATCCCCGCTACATTGCCAATGACGATAACCCATCCCTATTTCAAACGGGAGAGACCGTATTCGATCGCTTGATTTCGGAATTGCACAAACGCGGCATGAAAATCATCATCGATATTGTGTGCAACCATAGCAGTCCCGATGCAGGCGGCATCAAAGGCCGACTATATGACGATGGCAAACTCATTGCCGACTTTAACGACGATGTAGAGTATTGGTACCACCACTATGGCGATGTGGTGAATTGGGAAGATGAGTGGCAAGTGCAAAACTGTGAGCTCGCCGGATTAGCCACCTTCAATGAAAACAATATCGCTTACCGAAACTACATTAAATCTGCAATTAAGCTATGGCTCGATCGCGGTGTAGATGCTTTGCGGGTTGATACCGTGAAGCATATGCCTATTTGGTTTTGGCAAGAATTTAACGGTGACATTCAAACCCATAAACCTGATGTTTTCATCTTTGGGGAATGGATTTATAGCAATCCCGATGATGGGCCGTCGGTCGATTTTGCCAACAATTCGGGTATGACCATTTTGGACTTTGGGCTGTGTATGGCCATCCGGCAAGGATTGGCGCTGGGCGGCGGGTTTGAAATGGTGCAAGACATTTTGGACAAAGATTATTGCTATGACGGTGCTACCGAGTTAGTCACCTTTATCGACAACCACGATATGCACCGATTCCAGAGCTTGAATCCCGATCCCGACATTTTGCGGCTGGCGGTGGCTTTGTTGATGACGACTCGCGGAATTCCCTGCTTGTTCTACGGGACCGAGCAGTACTTGTACGACAACACAAATGCCGATGATAATCCCTACGGCAATAACGACCCGCACAACCGTCCGATGATGACCCGATGGGATACCGATTCACCGATTTACCGAGTCGTGCGGAGTCTGTCGGGGCTACGACGGTTGAATCCGGCGATTTCGCTGGGAAGTCAGTGGCCCAAAATTGTTACGTCGGAGGTGTATAGCTATGTGCGCCGATATCGTGATTTCCGCTGTTTTGTGATCATCAACCGCAGTGAGGAAACAATTAAGCTTGAGGAGGTCGACACGGAACTACCCGATCGCGAACACACCTGTGTGCTGACACGGCGTAAGTTTGAGGTGATGGATGGCAAGATCTACAACCTGGAGTTGGAACCGAAAGATGCGGTGGTCATTAGCCATATGGGCGATCGCGTTCAAGGGCAAACGATTGTGCGGGCGCAGTTGAATGGCTTGGCCACGCAACCGGGTGAAGCGGTGGTGGTAATTGGTGATTGCCCTGAATTAGGCGAGTGGGATATTCACAAGGCGTACCCGCTGGAGTACATCAACTCCAACACCTGGTTTGGCGAAATTCCCTTTAATGAAAGTGCTGGCAAGGTGATTGCCTACAAGTATGCCGTTGTTTATCGGGATGAAAACGGCAACGTGACCCGTTTGCCTGCACGCGAAAACTTGGTTTGTCGGCGTTGGCTGTTGGCGCAAGAGGGCGTGGTGAAGTGGCGCGACCGCTGGGCACCGTAGGCAAGCGATCGCCATCTACGGATTGGGCATTACGACTTGTGAGCGACCCACTGGGTCACCGGAACCAACGGTTTCCAACCGAGAAAAGAGCCGATGGCTTCGGCCCGCTGAATGGCAATGCGAGAGAGGGTTCCGCCCACTTGCGCGTGCCATTCGGCAAGCACCTGTTCGCCCTGCACCGTGACCACATTTGCTACCATGCGACCCCCTGTGGGCAAAGCCTCCCAGCAAGCCGCAACCAAACCCGGCGTGGTAATACCACCGCCAATGAAAATGGCATGGGGTTGGGGCAAATCGGCCAGGGCTGCGGGGGCTTCTCCCAGGCAAATTTGCAGCGTTGGGGTTCCCAGGGCGATCGCATTGTCGGCAATGTAGTGAGTTCGGGCTTTTTCAATGGCGATCGCGCTGCACCGGGGGTGGCTACGCATCCACTCAATGGCAATCGAGCCGCAGCCCGCACCAACATCCCACAGCCGTTCTCCCGGTTGGGGAGCCAGAGCCGACAGTGTTATGGCCCGGACTTCGCGCTTGGTGAGTTGGCCGTCGTGGTGGTAGGCCAAATCGGACAATCCAGGCACCCGCGATCGCGCTATCGTTCCAGTTTCCGCCTTGCATTCAATGGCGATCGCATTCAAATCTGCAAGATTCGTCTCCTGCCAAGTGGCAGCCGTTCCAGCAATTTGGCGCTCATGGGGACCGCCCACCCGCTCTAGTACCGTAATGGCACTAGGGCCAAACCCCTGCTGCGTGAGCAGAAGGGCAACCTGTCCAGGGGTATGCCGATCCTCACTGAGGATGACCAGTTTGGCCGCAGCATACATATAGGCATTTACCAGCGCCAGCGGACGGTTGCACAGGCTGAGGGTTTCTACCTCTGTAATGGACCAGCCCATGCGAGCACACACCCAGCTAAAGGTCGATGGGGCAGGAATGATCAGCATTTCTGCAGCTGGAATTTTGCGGATGAGGGTAACCCCAACGCCGTAGCACATGGGATCGCCACTGGCGAGCACGCACACCGCTTTGCCCCGCAGTTGCATAATCGCATCTACAGAAGCGGCAATGGGAGATGACCACAACAGGCGATCGCGCCCATCGTCTGGCAGCATGGCCAAGTGTCGGGCTCCACCCACGACTACCTCCGCTTGCTCAAGCAGTGATCGCGCCACCGGAGCAAGACCCGGCACACCATCTTCACCAATTCCAATCACCGACAACCATTTCGCGACCATGCAGTGCGATACACCAAAACATCACCGTATTTTAGCCAAGCACAAATCGCACCCTGCAGAAAGACTGGAGCCAGCTTGGCTGTGATGTCGATGGTTCCAGCCGCGCTAACCAGCTTCCTAAGATACTCTCAGAAAAGCCCATTTTTGCGTGCGCAACGTGCAGGCAAAAATAGGCACTTCAGCTTATCCATAACTCACGTTAAGACAGAGGCGGAAACTCCAGCACAAAGCTGGTTTGGTTATGGCTGCTCTCTACCCTAATGCTTGCCCCCAAATATTCCACCAACTTTTTTACCAGAGCCAGCCCTAAGCCGGTACCGCCATGACGCCATGGATCGGTGTTGGGAATGCGATAGAACTTATCAAAAATGCGATCGCACTCTGATGCTGGAATCATCACTCCGGTGTTCTGTATCCGTAGTTGGATTATGGTATTTTGTGTGGCTGAAGAGTATGCGAGCGCATGACCGATCGTATGACTAGTCTCATACCCAGCATTACATGAACCTGAATCAGTGAATAAGCGCTGTGCAGAAATACGAATCCGTTCTCCAGATGGCGTGTACTTACAGGCATTATTCAATAGCTCTGTAAGTATACGTTCGATGTAGATCAAATCTGTATTGAGAACCAAATCTTCTGGAATATCAATTTCAAGCTGCTGCTCTTGTGTTAACATTCGTTCATAAAAAGCATCGGCAATGTGGGAAATCCATGGTAGAAGACAGATCTCTGTGAGCAGAATTGGTTCTGTTTGAGAATCCAACCGTGCTAGTTCTAGTAAGTTATTAATCAGGTTAATTTCTCGTTGGCATTCATCATGCAAAATTTGGAAATAATGTTCTAGTTGACTTGACTCAGCATCATTCAACATATGCTGCTGTTTTAATGTCAGTTGAATCAACTGAATTGTCATTTCAATACTGGAAATGGGTGTACGCAACTCATGGGAAACGGTATTTAAGAAATCATCCTTAAGCTGATTGAGGCGTTCCAGTTCCAAGACTTGATTCTGTGCGGCGCAATACAAGCGAGATTGTCGGAGTGCGATCGCACATTGGTTTGCCACCTGCGCGACCAACTTCACCTCCATCTCATCAAACACGCGATCGCAAGACTTAAACAGCCACAAATCACCCAAAATGCCCTGATCATCCACAATAGGGCAAGCCAATACCGTGAGATGGTTTCCCTCAAACCGGAGGGTAACAGGATGAACATTGCAAAACTGACAAATTTCTCCCTGAAACAGCGTAGGATAAATATCAGCACAGGCCGTCTCTGCCATGACAAAAGAGTGACCCTGCATTGAGGGAACCAAAGTTGTGTATTCATAGGCAATAGTCGATACTGTCAGGTCGTCATTGTAGAGACCCGTATCGCAGCAATCCACCTCCAACCCCTGAGCCAACTCGCGCACCACCGTTCGCACAATAGTCTTCTCATCCAAACTGTCGCGCACCTGATCGGTAATGCGTTTCAGCAAGGCTTCAAAGGCCAGCGATTGTTCTAACTCGGCAGTTCGTTCGCGCACTTGCAGCTCTAGATTGGTGTTAAGATGCTGCACCTGTCGGTATAGCTCCGACTGCTCGATCGCCATAGTAACCTGGCTCGATAATTGCCTTAACAGCGAAATTTCTTCAGGCTGCCAAACGCGAGGTTCCTGACAGTGCTGGGCTACTAAAAATCCCCACAAATGTTGTTGCTGCAACAGGGGCAAAATTAGGGTGGCACGCACCTGCATGCGCTCTAAAAAAGCCACATAACACTCGGATAAATTGGCCGTGTAAATATCTGCTGTGTTTTGGATATAGCCCTGCAAAAATGGTTCTAAAACAGCAGGCTGCGTTAGCTCAGCATCATACAGCGTTTGCCCTAGCAAAGATTGATATGCCGTATGAACGGCCTCTGCAATGACAATACCGCTCATATCAGAATTAAACTGATAAACCAGCACGCGATCGCACTGCAAGTATTGGCGCACCTCGGCCACGGTCGTGTCCAAAATTTCTTGTAAGTTGAGCGATTGCCGAATCTGAGCCGTCATGCTCGATCGCAATCGTTCCTGTGCCGCTTGTTGCCTCAACCGTTCCTCAGCTTGCTTTTGGCTTGAAATATCCGAAATGGTGCCGATCATGCGCAGGGGCCGGCCTTCCGCATCCCACGCCATTACCTTGCCGCGATCCAAAATCCACTTGTACGAACCGTCGCGGCAACGCACCTGATAAGACGCCTGATATAACGGGGCTCGTCCTTCCAAGTGAGCGGCGATCGCCGCCCAACAGTCACTCACCGCTTCAGGAGGATAGATGCATGACTCCCAAACCTGCAGGGTATTGTTCGTCATTTCATCCACGTCATAGCCCAGCAGCGCTTTCCACTGCGGCGAATAGTATGCCTCGTTGGTGTCAATTTTCCAATCCCATACGCCATCGCCTGCTCCCTCCAGCGCAAACTGCCAGCGGGCATCACTCTCCCATAGGGCCGCTTCAACCTCCTTACGCTGCGTAACGTCAATTAAATAGCCGTGCCACAGCGTTCCGCCATCGGGCTCTGGCTGTACACTGGCGTGGCCTTCAATCCAATGGGTGTGTCCGTTGGGTAAGCACACCCGATACTCGCAGCGCCACGGTGACAGGGTTTCGGCTGATTGCGCAATCGACTGCTGCAGCAAGTCCAAATCATCGGGGTGAACAAAGCGATACATCTGGCTGCCGTCATGATGTAAGTCTTCGGGTGTAAGGCCATGAAGCTCCTGAATGCCATGGCTGACATAGGGAAAATAGTCACGCCCATCGGCAAAGCGTCGATATTGCAAAATCGCTCCAGGAATTTGACGAGAGATTTGCTCCAGGCGATATTCTGCTTCGACCTGAGCGCTCACATCCGTCATGACTCCCACCAGTTCAACTAATTCCCCGGCATCATCGCGAATGCCCACCAGCCGATCTTCAAACCAGGCCCAACTGCCATCGGCTTTTTGAAAGCGATAGCGAAAGCTGAGATAGTTGGGAGCACCAGCATTGCGCCATTGCTGAAACCGTTCAACAAATTGCGAAAAATCATGCGGTAGAACGCAGCTAGTAAACCAATTGGCATCGGAAAGAGCCCTCTCAACTGAGTAACCCGTAATCGCGGTTAAGTTATCGCTGAGGTAAACGGCAGGAGTAAACTGCTCGGGTGAGAGGGCATAAATAATGGCTGGGCTAGACGCAAGAATCACCTGAAGGTGGTTTCGCGTATTCAGCAAATCTTGCTCGATGTGTTTGCGTTCGGTGATGTCCCAGTTCACTCCAATCAGGCGTTCGGGCTGGCCATCGGCATCATGCAACACAATGCCATGCCCCTCGATATAACGAATATCACCATTGGGCCAGAGGATGCGAAAGTCCGTGTGTAGTCGGTCTCCTGTGGCGATCGCCCGTTGCACCCGTTCCGAAACCATGTCGCGATCGTCTGGATGCACACATTGATGCCAGAGATCGCCCGTAATAGCACCTGAGAGCGATTGAACGTTGTATAGCTCGTACATGTGGAGATCCCAAAATAGGGAGCCATCCCGCAAGTCGAGATCCCAAATGCCAATTTTGGCGGCATTGGTAGCCAGGGCTAAGCGCTGGCTGAGCTGACGCTGTGCCGCCATAGCCAAATCTCGCTCTTGCTCGGCCTTGTGTCGTTCGGTAATGTCTTCGCAGACACTGGCCACGTAGCGAATTGTGCCGTCATCGTGCCGCACCAAAGATACGGTGAGCCGCGCCCATACGATTGTTTGTTGCTTGGTGATGTAGCGCTTTTCAATGACATAGCTTGGAATTTCTCCATCCAGCAGTTGCTGCAAGTTCGTTGCATCGATCGCCACATCTTCGGGATGGGTGAAATCAGCAAAGTGCATTCCCACCAGCTCGTCTGCCGAGTATCCCAAAAAGCGACAATCAAACTCGTTGGCGAGAACTAAGCGACCTTCCAAATCGGCCAGAGCCACCCCAACCGATACATTGTTAAAAATTGAGCGAAATCGTTCTTCGCTATCGCGATAGGCCAACTCTATTTCTTTGCGGTGGGTGATATCGATGTAGGCGATCGCCACCCCGTAATCGGGCAAGGGAATGGGAGATGCGGTTACGCTAATCCAGACAATATTGTGATCGGAAACGTTGCAATCGGAAACGGCGCGATCGGGGTGAACGATGCCCATTTCCTCATCGCGAACCACTCGCTGTTCTGTCAGCGCCCTGACTCCGGCATACTCCTGCACGGGAACGGGCGTGCCATCGGGCCGAATGACGCGCCACTCAGCAGAGTCGTAAGAGCGGGTCGTATGTACCGTGTTTGAAATGCCCAAAATCTCTTCGGAAATGGGGTTCACTTCAACAATGTGACCCGCCGCATTAGTAATGGCTAAGCCAATGGGCAAATTGTCGAAAATGGTTTGATATTTGCGCTTACAGGCTTCTAAATCGAGGGAGAGTTGATGGCGCTCGCGCGTATCTTGACTGATGGCCTGAAACTCCACCACCTGCTGCTGCTCATCAAACAGGGCCTGCACATGCCAAACGCTGTGTTCCGTTGCCAGAGCGGTCAACAGACGATCCACGGTGAGGCTGGGTTGGGCTGGTGATAAGGCAAGGCATTGGTTGAGAAGATCTACAGTGCGATCGCGATCGCCCCCATCTTCCCAGTTCAGCAAATTGTGACCCACCACCTCCGATTGCCCCACGGCCTCACACCAGGCCCGATTGGCAAAGGTGAGCGTGCCATCAGGCAAAAATCGGCACATCGGTTCTGGATACTGATCCGCCAAAGCCTGATAACGCTGGTCACTCAGCGCTATCAGACTTTGAGGTTGCTCTACCCTGGAGCGCATAGCCAACCCCTCAGACTGCGGGCGGGGATTGAGCTCGCGCCACACCCAAACTCGCCAGCCAGCCATGGGGTGATGGACAACCGAACATTGCACCTCCTGCCGCTCTGCATTGGCACGATGTAGCGGCACGATCGCCCGTCCTCGATTGTGCTGCAACAGGGTTGCCCCATGGTGCTGCCACCATTTTGGCTCTATCCATGCCTGTAGAGGAGTTCCCAGCATATCGCGTTGGGTGGTGCCGCAGAAGTCGCAGGCTGCCGAGTTAACTGCAATGAACTGTCCCGCTTCGTTGGTAATGGCGATCGCATCCCATGACGCTTCCATCAAAGCTTGCACAAGTGGATCATTCAGTGGCGAGGGGGTTGACTGGCCCGGTTGAAATGCATCGCGGCAGCCACTCAGCCCAGAATCAGGAATAACCATAGAGTGACGATTGGAAGTGGATAGGCACGGAAAACAGGTTTGATTTACCACAATGGATTGTGATAAATCACAATTGCACCGAGATCAAGCCGGGGTAGTCATAGGCGATCGCAAATAATTTTTCCTTTAAACTAATATTCACCCCAAAATCAAAGATCCTAAACAGGGCAACACAATATTCAATTTTTCAACTCAGATTCTAGACTTCTTAAAGAATCCATGTATCCGATTCTCACAGAAGCCTGGGGTAGGCGATCGCCAATCCTGACAGGGCGACACCGGGTAGTTTGCACATCGTAGGGAGCTCGATTCAGTCCCTATCTACGAAACATTACGGAGGAACCTACGGATTTAGCAAAACCAGTTCACGAAATTTCAGTGAACTCAACTCAGAATCAAATATTGATGAATGCAAACTTGGTTTCTGCAATGCACCATGCCATCTTCGCGAGCATGCATCAAATAAAGAATAAGCAGTCGTTTCAATCAAGGTTTTGCAACAATTTTTTTTGCGCTAGTTGATTCATGCCAGCATGCTGATTTCTATCCAGAAAACTTTGTCCCCCAATGAGAGAACGATGAAGGATAAACCGATCATAACGTGATATTTTTTGTTTTTTGCTTTCACAGAAAAATGTTTTACAGAACAAAAATTACACCCCGTTTATACTGCTTATTCATAAAATAAGTCATCAGATAAGTAGTCTTTCACATTGCAAAATTTGGCTGAACTCTCTCAACCCGCTAAATTGATCAGGGCTTACGCAAGCCCACGAATATACTGTGTTGGTGGGCTTGCGTAACCGACATTCCGCAGGTTGCTCTGGGAATTAAAGGGAGTGGGGATAAGCTGAGGGAGACGAGTTAGGATCGCCCCCTTGCAGATCGAGAACTTGGACCACTTGGGACTGATTGCGGGTGTTATTG